>JAISEO010000031.1 GCA_031264075.1 Coriobacteriales bacterium
TCTTCTCAATACGCATATTCGCCGCCTTGCACTGAAACAACCGAAGCATACTACTTGATGAGAACTTGCTCCTTTACAGAATAACAGATTCCAGCAGAATCCAGCTCCTTGGTGACTCAAAACCTCTTACCCCGCTCCTCCCTCCCGAATCTCGCCATCATGAATGACAACTCAGCCATCCTGTGCGATACTGTCCTGGTGAGACAGGAGTGCGTATGTGCGGTCAGTTTGTTGCGGTGCCAGAAGAAGTTGTGGAGGAGACTTTGTCGCCGGAATCCATGCAGGGGAGCGCTTCTCGCTCATGACCACACTGCCCAACGATGTCATGCGTCCCATCCATAACAGGATGCTGGTGGTGTTGAAGCGGGAAGAACTGGATGCCTGGCTGTATGGGGACTACCTCTCGCTCGCCAACAGAAGCTCGGTCGCGTTGGTGGCCAGGAAGGACTGAGCCGGGCCGCAGAGGCAGCGGTCTTACATAAGACGGTATGATTTGACAGTCTACGAGTCGAAATGAGAACAAGGAGCATGAGCACAGAGAAGTCTGAAAGAATCCGCGCAATCGGAAGGTTCCTGAGACGGGTCGGGAGATTCGTCAAGAGGCACGGGCTGCCGCTCCTGCTGTTGGTTCTCACCTACGCGGGAGCGATACTCGAGTTTTATCTCTTCAGTGGGTTTGGCATACTCTGGCTGCTGTGCCTGGGCGGCTCTTTGGCCGTGTACCCAAAGAGCAGGAACTCCGAGTTGTCTGTCGTAGAAATCCAGCTCTGGCTGTGCCTTGCCTACCTTCCCACCACGCTCTCCCTCCTCCTCAGCAGCAGCTCGGTGGCCTCTATCCCCCTGTTTGAGATAGTCCTCATGGTCGTTGGCCTGTTGCTGTTTGCCGTCTTCTTTCCCTTCCTCACCCTCGAACACTCTCGCGCGTCGCATTCTATGAGTGAACTCAGGAAGGCCCTCTACGCCGTGGGAACCATGGTCTTCATCGGCTACTTCTCAGTCTGCTTTTCGCTGGTGTTCATGCTCCCCTGCCTGTTCTATTGGACGAGCCTGCCCACTTCGCTCATCGTGGTTATCTCGCTTATCGTAGGAGCGCTTGCCGCTCTGGTCTTCTCCTTTCTCGTCTGGTACAAAACGAATGGCCTGCACCTCAGGGGCGACGTGCAGATGCATCTCTCAGCCTATAAGGTTGCCGTCTACTCCAATCTGGTGTTCGACGTGCTCTTTGCTGTGTTGAGCGTCATGATGATAGGGGATATCGTCCTGCAATACGACGAGCTCAGTCTTTCTGAGAATGGGTATATGCTCCATGTGCTGTGCCTGGCAACCGTCGTGCTGGTGAGCGGCCTGCCCTTCAAGCTCTCCCTCAGCCAGGACGAAATAGCCGGACGCTGAGCGGGTGAGGGAAACCATCTTGGTATACAACAGCGTGTACCGGTATAATGGCATGGTGCGCGGACGTGGCGGAATTGGCAGACGCGCCAGGTTTAGGTCCTGGTGGGGGCAACCCCGTGAAGGTTCGAGTCCTTTCGTCCGCACCAGAAGACTGAAAATGTGTGTAGTAATGAAGCGCGCCTGTAGCTCAGGGGATAGAGTAGCAGACTTCTAATCTGTTTGTCGTAGGTTCGAATCCTACCAGGCGCGCCACGTCGCAGCTTGCTGCGCTAAAGCTCCATTTCAGCCAAAAGCGCTGAAATTCCGCGCGCTCCGCAGCTGCTCCTTCTCCCCACAACGCTCACTCGCTCAAGCGTTGCGGGAGCCCCCGTTTAGAAACCGCTCTACTGATTTCAGCCTACTGGTCGGGGCGACTGGATTCGAACCAGCGACCCCCTGCTCCCAAAGCAGGTGCGCTACCAAACTGCGCCACGCCCCGACTCTCACTGGAGAGGCCGATGTATTTGCTGCCGGCAAGCTCGCGCCTGACAGGCACTTGGCTCATCGGCGCCTCTCTACGATTATAACAGTATGGTACGTATCTCGTGGCGATTTTCCGGAGAGAGAGGCATATGCTATACTTTCTCCTTGTGTTTTGGTGGGCGTAGCTCAGTTGGCAGAGCGACGGACTGTGGCTCCGTAGGCCGAGGGTTCGAGCCCCTTCGCCCACCCCAATTGGTTTGCTGGAATTTTGAAGGAATATGAGTTGCGTGCTGAGACAGGTTCGAGTCAAGCCTCTTACGGCAGCTGGAGTCCTGAAATGACGGCCACCCGGCTTTGGGTCCAAGTGACCTGAGCAGGTCGAGTAGATTGCAAGTGATTAATGAAGCATAGTATGTCCTGCGTGTGTCTGCACGCCATGATGGAGAGGGCGTAAGGAATGGTTTTCTTGCCAGGCCAGCCATTTTCCACCATCGGTCCTTTTGAGATTTTCAATCTTGCGATACTTGTCCTGTTCACTCTGTGCTTTGCGTACCAGATCGTGTATGTTTTTGTCTCCCTTCTCAAAAAATCGCCGGATACTACCGCAAAGGCAGACCACCGCTACGCAGCCTTGATCTGTGCCCGCAACGAGTCTGAGGTCATCTGCGACATCATCCAGAGCATTCGCATGCAAAACTACCCCGCAGAACTCATCGATATTTTCGTCGTGGCAGACAACTGCGCCGACAATACCGCCGAGGTCGCCCAAAAAGCCGGTGCCACGGTCTTTGTGCGCAACGACGCGCAGTTCATAGGCAAGGGTTATGCGCTTAAACACGGCTTTGCTTCCATAGAGGCACAATGCGGCATCGACGCCTACGAGGCCTATTTCATCTTTGACGCCGACAACGTACTCGACGAGAACTACTTCAAGGAGATGAATAAGGCCTTTGACAGGGGGGCGCTGGCCTGCACGAGTTACCGCAACGCCAAGAACTTCAGTTCAAACTGGATATCCGCGGGATACGGCATCTGGTTTTTGCGCGAGGCCCGGTACATCAATCAGGCCCGCTACCTTCTCAACACCTCCTGTGCCGTATCCGGTACCGGGTTTTTTGTCTCGGCTGAGCTCATCAAGCGAAACGGCGGTTGGAAGTATCATCTGCTCACGGAGGACATAGAGTTCTCCGTGGACACCATCATCAATAAGGTACGTATCAGCTTTGCGCCTGACGCGGTTATCTACGATGAGCAGCCCCTCAGGTTCAGGGATTCGTGGAATCAGCGTCTGCGCTGGTCACGGGGCATGTACCAGGTCTTTGCCCATTACGGGGCCAAGCTCTTTCTGGGAGAGTTTGCCAACCCCCGTGGCTACCGTTTTGCCTGTTATGACCTGCTCATGACCATTGCCCCGGCCATGCTTTTGATGACGACTTCGCTGGTGGTGAACCTCAGTGTGGCCGTCTGCGGCCTCCTCGGCGTTGCTGTCGCCGCTCCCCTCGTGGGTACCGCTCTGTGGTCTCTCCTCCTCAGCTTTTTCTATTTTGGAACCTTCATGTATGTCTTTGGCATTATTACGACCATCACCGAGCGACGAAAGATCCGCGGCACCCGCGCTCAGAAGATAGGCTACACCTTTACCTTTCCCCTGTTTGTCCTCACCTATATTCCCATAGCCATTACCGCGCTTTTCAAGACCCCCAAATGGAAGCCTACCCATCATTCCATAAGTGTTGATGTGGAGGAGTTCGGCCACTACCTCAGCGGGGAATACGAACGCCCTTAACGGGCAGGGCACGCTCGCTTCTGATGCTCTACTCCGCAGCGGGGGCAGGGCTGCTTGGGGTCTGCCAACAGTGGTAAAACCCCGCGATTTGCTGCCGCGTCTTCCGACTACCGCAGAACGGTGAGCGTATATCCGCACAATCACTCTGGCAGGGTGATGCCGTGAGCGGCTTTCTTTGTTACAGTTACGGGGTTGTCGCGTCATTTCCGCTGCAATCTGCTATACTCTCTGTCATGTGAGGACTCACCCTCATTAACCTTGTCGTATGAGCCTCGAAAGAAAGGTACGCCGGTGAGCAACGAAGTAGGAAAGAGCGAGGTCACGCCCGCAGAGGCGCCCGGCGCCACAGCTGCGGACGGTAAGGCTGCCAAGCCCCCCAAGAAACGGGGCAAGGCACGCATTATCATCCTGGTCGTGGTCATTGTGGTGGTGCTCCTGTTTGGCGGAGGTGGCGTTGTATACGCCACGCAGCACGCAAATCCTCAATTCTGCAATGTGGTCTGCCATACTCCCATGGATCCGTATGTCAACAGTTATATGGAGGGAGTCTCCGTTAATGCTCAGCAGACCGATCTGGAATATCCGCTGGACATCACCGCACATAAGGACAGCGATCAGGACATTGTCTGCCTCACCTGCCATACTGACGGCATAGACGCGCAGATACAGGAAGGCATTGCCTGGGTCAGTGGCGATTATTCCGTACCGCTTGAAGAACTTACCCTGACCGTAAAGCCGCCCACAGCTCCTCACCAGAGAAGCGGTATCGACACCTGCCTGACCGCCGGTTGCCATGAGGGCATCAGTTCTCTGGATGAGTTGAAAGAATCAACATCAGACCAGAAGCGCAATCCGCACGAAAGCCACAACGGCGATATGAACTGCACGAATTGTCACCAGATGCATGCCCAGAGCGTTCTGTTCTGTACGCAATGCCATGCCGACGCGGTAGTGCCGGACGGATGGCTTACCTATGCCGAACAGCAAAAGCAGATTAAAGAGGCGGGCGCCACGTCCTAGAAGTCCCCACTGTCCCACTTGCCCCGTCCCCGCTTTCTCCGTCAGTCGCCCTGGTAGCCGTGATAGTAGCGCATGGGGAGGCGTCCCACCTCTTTCCAGTTGCTGAAGTCGTTTGCGTCTCCCCGTACCTCAAAATACTGGAGATACTTCTCCTGGGATCCGCTGAGCCCCACCTGAAAACTGAAGGTGCGCGGCTTCTCGGCATATTCAGCATACGCAGCCTCTCCGGAATCCTCCGATCCCTTTACCTCGTCGGAGTCGAGCGGCACCTGGCTGTAGGTGGGCCCCAACTCGCTCTGGTCGAGGCCTGCCTGTTGCCAGACCGTGGCACGAAGGCGGTCGGAATTGACCGGGGCGGCACTTTCCTTCAGCGCGGTGCCCTGCTCGCCGGACAGCTTGACAAACAGCCCGGTGGTCTGGGCTTCGCTCAGATCCTGGAAGTCGCCGAGGTAATCCAGGTCCACGGTGTAGCCGTGGTCCCCGGTGACGATAATCGTGCTGTCCTCGTAGAGCCCCAACTCCCTCAGGCAGTCCAGGTACTCAAACACCAGCGCAAAGGCAAAGCGCGTTTGAAGGTACTCGCTGGACTCTGCCCTCGGCACGATTTCAAAGTCATAGCCGGCGTTGAAGGGCGGGTGACAGCCGTTGAGGTGTATGAACTTGAAGTTGCCGCTCAGCTCGTCACGTACCTCAAGCCCGCTGCTCGTAAGCGTGTCATACACGGCATGGTCATCGGCATAGTAACGCGGCGCTCGCTCACCCTGATACACCACGTCATCCTGGATAGCGCCGGTGCTTATCCAGAAATACGGCTTGAGGATATAGGGCATATACCGATAACAGGACACAAGCACGAGGTTCTCCACCGCCGCTCCGTCCACCGCAGGCAGGCCCTCATCGAGATTGTCCGCCGCGCCACTCAAATCATTACCATCGAGGTAGGCGTAGGTATATTCCGTGTAGAGGTCGCTCCTGAGGCCCGCCGCACGGAGTGCGGGTAAAAACTCCGACTCGCCCCATGCCTCGCGCATATAGTCCTCGGCCGGCACATCAAAGTCGTAGCGGTAGCCGGTGAGCATGTTGATTATCGAGGGAAAGGTCCTGCTGGTCGTGGCCATATTATTGGTGTAGCGGGTGAAGCCGTCAAAGTTGTTGCCAAAGTAGTCCGGCTCCCGGCTCAGCAGCTCGTCGATATACCGTTGGTCGAGACGATCCAGGACGATGACGATGATATTGTTCTCGGGGGCCACCTCGTAGAGCCCCTCCTCGGAGAGGAAGCGCTCGGGCACGAGCTTTTCCTCCAGGACGCCCGTCGTGCTCACGCTGGTTATGAGGGCGATGAGTTGCATGCCTATGAGCAGGCTGGGAATAAAGATGAGGAGGGTCTGGTAGGCCCTGGGGGCAAAACGCCAGATAAGAAACGGCAGCGCGAAGATGAGCACACAGAGTACCGTGTTGCCGATGACGTCCGGCAGTATCTGACCGAGGTCAAGCCAGTCACCGGTCAGTTGCCCGAGGGAGCCATTCAGGAAATTGCCCTGCACGTACAGCACCAGGGTGGCCGCGAGCACCAGGCTCGCAACAGCGGTAAAGACGCGGCCACGCAGCAGTAGCAAGAAGACGAAGAGCACGGCAAACACCGCAAGGGCCAGCAGCGCCACCGTAGAGAATACCAGCGTAACCGGATACGGCATGGACTCCCTGTTCATGATGAGGATGTCGAGTATGCCAAAAAAGACGAAGCTGAAGGAGAAGCCGCAGGCCAGCAGGGCAGCCAGCAGGACTCTCACTCTGAACCTGCGCTTGTCCTTGAAGAGGTATTCGGCAAGCGAAATGCGCGGCTGGCTCTTCCTGGCGGCCTTCTGCCTGGCCTTTTCCTGCGCTCTGGCCTTGGCGTAGAGCTGCCGGTAGCGGCTGTTGCGCATCCGCATCCACAGAGCCTCCGCCCGGGCCTTGAGGGTGACCGCACCCATCTGGAGACGGCTGGCAAAGACGCCAAAGGCAACCGAGAGTGAGATGATCAGGCCGGAGACTATCTGGATGATATAGCTCGTGGTAGCCGGGTCGATGTAGGCCCAGGCAGTAGCGGGAAAGCCAAAATAGCAGACCAGGCAGAGAAAGCCCAGATAGGCGACCCGCCTGCGCTTTGAGCTGAAAAACGGGTTGTCGCTCATCGCACACCGTCTTCCCGCGCTTCCGGCTGCTCCGGACCTGCTTGCACTACTGCTGACCCTTCCAGCGCTTCCGGCTGCTCCGCCTTCGCCTCCGCCGCGTCGAGCGCCTCTGAAGCCTCCAGGGCTTCGAGTGCTTCCAGGCTGAGGACGGCCCGGTGGCCTTCCAGGTAGGCCTGCTCCTCCTCATGGCGCCGTTCGTGCTCGGCAAGCGAGGAAAGGAAGTAGCCGCCCGCATGTTCGGCGGCGCTACCGATATGGTAGAGCTTGCTGTGCATAAGCTCGGCAATGCGCTCACGGTACTCTCTTCGGTGTGCCACCAGCTCCCGGGCAACGGCACCAATCTCCGGCAGGTCCGCGATGGCAAGCACTCTGCCAATCTCGCTCCTCAGCGTAATGTCCAGGGGCTCCAGCCCCACCTCCTCCCAGGCATGGTTCATCACCTTGAGTGGCGTATCTATGAAGAGGGAGGGTTTCTTGGTGGCATAGGAGAACTCCTGGGCAATCGTTGACCAGTCGGTGATGACGACATCGGCCAGGTAGACGGTCGCGCTGGAAGAAAAGTCGCGCTCCAGGACGAGACTGCCGCGCTCCAGCTCGTCGCCGAAGTCGGCGAGCGTCTCCAGGATCTTCTCGCTGAACTGCCGGACATATTGGGGATGCGGCCTCACGACGACCTTGAAGCCGCTCTCTAGCAGGGGCGCCACCACCTCGGGCAGGCAGAGTTCCATGAGATTGTCCTGCTGCCATGAAGGGGCAACGAGGGCAAGGGGCGGCTCATTGACGTGATCGGTGGAAAGATCGCTCACCCGCTCAAGCAGGTCGTCGAGCAGCGGATAGCCGGTATCGACGAGCTGCTTGGGCGCGAGGGCATGCAGCTCTTCCAGCCTGCGAATCTCCTTATCGTGATTGGGGCCGTAGCAGAAGACGGTGTCAAAGTAATCGAGCGCGTGCTCGCGCAGGGTCAGGTGAAAGCTGCTCATGCCGTGGTCGAGGTAGACGTATTCGATGTCCTTTCTCACCAGCGAGCGCTTGATATGGAAGACCTCCAGGTCGGGCATGGTCATGACCACCAGGTCGGCATCCATCTTCATCATGAAGGAGATAAGACCGCTCTCACCCACGAAGTAGGTCTTGAAGCGCTCGCGTGCCTCCGCATCCAGCTCCAGCTGGAATACCTGGTCGTGCAAATCGGAGGTGACATAATGCACCACCACGTCGCTTTCCGCGAGCAGCCAGGCGATGATGCGCTGGAAGTACTTGTAGAAGCCGCTGCCCTCGGAATAAAAGACGAGCTGCTTGTCGGGAGTCCGGTAAAAGCGCTTCATGTCGATGCGCTGCCGGGCTCGCTCAGCCCGCTTGCGCTCCCTCCTGGCAGCCTTTTCTGCGCGGCTTAACACGGGCTTTGTCCTGATGGCGGAGTAGTCGAGGTAGTTCCGCGGATTATAGATGAGATTGCAGAGCCCCAGGGTCGCTATCGAGATGAGGTTGCCGGCAATCCAATAGAGTCCCACGCCACAGGGCAGGATGAAGGCAAAGTACAGCGAGAACGCCGTGAGAAAGGCGGCCGTGCCCCATTTGCCCCAGAATCCCGCGCCCAGCTGCAGGACGTAGTATTTGTTCTGCAGGACCGAGAGCAGCAGCGCAGAAGCGCCGGAAAGCAGCGGATAGAGCAGGGTCAGCAGCACGGCAAAGCTCGGCACCATCGCCATGTCCACCCCCAGGAAGTCGAGCTTGACCGCGGCAATCCGCTCGAGGGTGCCCTCCATGCCCGCAAGCCCGGAAAGCGCCGCGGGGTCGTGCTTTACCAGCTCCATGACCGCCAGCTGCGCCCCGGTGCCCAGCTCGGCTACCGGCGTGCCGAGGGCGTCTGCGGTGGCGGCAACCAGCGTGCGGATGGTTGCCGTGTCAAGATGCAGGAGATGCTGCAGGGGGTTGTAGACCACACAGATAAGCCCGAGGATGAGGGGAATCTGAATGAGGAGCGGCAGCATGCCCTTCAGAAGCGAGTAGTGCTCACGCTTGTAGAGCGCCTTCTGCTCCTCCATTATCAGGGTGTTGTTGCCGGCAAAGCGCTGTTTGATGCTCTCCAGCAGGGGCTGGATCCGCACCATGGTGATGGCGTTTTTCTGCGCGACGAGCGAGAGCGGAAACATCAGGGCCTTGGTCGCGAGCGTAAAGAGCAGGATGGCCAGGCCGTAATCGGAAAGCAGCCCGTAGCACAGGTAGAAGATGTATCCCAGAGGGATACCGAGTATTGCGTTAATCACGTCCAAAGGGTCTCAGCTGTCTCTTTCTGCACAGAGTGCTGGTGCTTCCGGCCTGCCACAAAGCCGCTACTCTGTTGCTGTGATGGTGCCGCCGCCTACGACACGGTCTCCGTCGTAGATAACAAGGGCCTGACCTCTCGTGAGATCAGGTTGTTTTTTGCTGAACACTATTCTAGCGGTGTTGCCTGCGGGGAGAAAGACCTGCGCGTCGTGCTCTCTTCCCTGATACCGGTGCCTCACCGAGAAGCTGCGTCCGTCTACCGGCGTGCCGGGGTCTATGATGTTAACCTCGCTGAGGAGGGCCACCTGCTCGCCGCGCTCTGACGCGCTTCCCACACGCAGGGTTGCCGAGGGGGCGTCGATGTCCAGGACGTAGAGCGGCTCTGGCCCGGAAACACCCAGGCCGCGCCGCTGGCCAACCGTATAATGATGAACACCCCTATGCGTGCCCAGCACCGCGCCGCTGGTGTTGACGATGTTACCCGGCCGGGGCAGTTGAAGCTTTCTCAGTCGCAGATAGGTCTCGATGAACTCCGTATAGTTGCCCTGCGGCACAAAGCAGATATCCTGGCTTTCCTCCTTGTCCGCGACGGAGAAACCCAGCTCTGCCGCGAGCTTGCGCACCTCGTCCTTGCTGTACTCCCCGAGAGGAAACCGCAACTGCCGCAGCTGCTCACCGCTGAGTGTGTAGAGCACATAGCTCTGGTCTTTTCGTGCGTCTTTCGCCTTGAAGAGCCTGCCGCCCTCCACGCGCGCGTAGTGCCCGGTGGCGAGGCAGCCTATGCCCTCCCCGTGTGCCCAGGCAAGCAGGGCGGCAAACTTGAGGTGCCGGTTGCAGGTGATGCACGGGTTGGGTGTGGAACCGGCCACGTAGGCATCGACGAAAGGCTTGACGACGCGGGCCTCAAACTCGTGCTCAAGCCTGAGCGTATGGTGGGGTATCCCGAGCCGCTTGCAGATCTGCATCGCGTCGACGACATCGCAGGCATTATCCGGGCAACCACAGACGAAGCCCTTCTCTAAGGCATCCTCGTCAAAACACGGACACGGGAACAGCTTCATGGTAGCGCCCACGCAGTCATATCCGGCCTGCTGCATGAGCGCGGCAGCAACCGAACTGTCCACTCCCCCACTCATGGCAATCAGACAGCGCTGCTGTTTCATAGCGGGAGAAACGCTCCCCGAGGCAGTTCGGCGGGCTGGTTGTCGGCAGAACTGCATGCAGCGGATGGGAATTCAGCAAGATGGGTTCCGGCGGGCCGGCTTGCAAGGAGCTGGTTCTCAGCGCACTGCCCGGTTACAGGAGGGAGCATCAGGGCTCTACCGCGTCGTCTTCTGCTGGGCCCCATTAAGAAGCGCCGTTGACATGGCGAGAATGGTGCAGAGCTCATTGTCGTTGAGCTGATTCAGGGGCAGAGGAAAGCCGTATTCGGCGGGATCATGGCACCCGGGAATCTTCATCTCCATCCACAGGATGTCGTGCCATCTGCCGAGCTTGAATCCGCTCCTCTCCATCACCACCAGCTCCTTAAAGCCAAAGTGGCGGTGCAGGGCAACGCTGGGCTTGTTGGGGATGGTGATAACGGCGTACAGGTTGCAGTAACCCTGTAGCTTGAGTATTTGAAACAGCGCGGTATACAGCGCGGTGGCAATGCCCCTGCCCTGGAAGTCGGGGTCGATGAAAATGGAGAGTTCGGCGTTCCAGCTGTGTGCCTCGTGTGGGTGCTGCCGGGACGCGTAGGCAAAGCCCACAACAGTTCCGTTGATGCGACAGACAAGGTAGGGAAACCGCCTTTTGAGATCCAGCATGGTCTGAACGACCTGCTCGGCACTGGGTATTGTTGAGGTGAGGGTCAAGGCCGTCTCGGTAACATAGGGAGTGTAGATAGCGAGCACACGCTGTGCATCGTCTATCTCAGCCATTCGGATCTCAGCAGCATCCTCGACAGTATTCAAGATCCCTCCTTTGGCCTGGTAAGCTGATGCCCTATTCTACCATCCCGGGCTGCCTCCCCCACCAGAGCGGTATGCAAATCGTAACCCTGCGAGCGGGCGAGGGGCGAAGGAGAAACCGCGGCCTGAGGGTTGAAGAAGCACGGGAGCGAGGCTGGGATGCGCTGTCTGTCACAGCTCAGGGGCAGGATCCGCGTCCTGCCCCTGAGCTGTTGCTGTGCTTCTCTCTGCGTGCTCTCTGGTCTTAATTCCTGGAGCTTCCCTGTAAGAGGGCGAGGAGATTCTCAGGCACAGCGGCAGCACCTCCTAGCACGTAGCCTTTACCTATCTCATCCTTATGTTCGGAGATGAGGTCAAGGCCAGAGAGTCCTCCTGTCTGTGTACCGTGTACAAGCAGGAGTACGGTACCGGTGTGTCCGGCAAAGGCACCTCCTGCAAGGGCGTCCGGGTAGTTGTCTCCCGTGGCACAGACGAGGTTGTTGAGGGAGAGTGCTCCGTTAGAGTTGAGGAGCGACTTCTCTACGATGTCTGCGCTCGTCTCATAGCGGTTGGCCCCCGACCATCTCTCTACCGCTGCTCCTGATGAGGCAAGCTGATCCCTTATGCTCTCTGGTACTGCTGCGGTGCCACCTACCACTATCACCTTCTTAAAGCCTCCTGTGTTGATAGCATTGGCTGTTGCCTCATCCAGTCCTACTTCTGGGGTGGAGAGGAATATCGGAGAGCGGGTGATGTGAGCGAAAGGAGAGACAGAGAGTGCGTCGGCAAAGGAGAATCCGTTGGCTATGATGGCAGTATCTCCCCAGGAGACCTGGCCTGCCTCAGGGGTCTTTCCCTTCTCGTAGATGTCAAGCGCAGTAGCTATACGGTTATCCCCTGAGATGCGAGCCACTCTGCCTCCTCCGACGATGCCTTCCAGTGTCTGCATGGTCTGAGGGGAGACCGCCGCCTCACCTCCTATGATGTAGGCCTTCGTCGCACCGAGGCCGCGTATCGTCTCTGCTGACTGTGCAGTGAGGTTCCCGCTCTCTGTGAGTACCACGGGTGCCCCGTAGATACCAGCCAGGCTTGAGGCGGCAAGGGCGTCAGGGAAGTTCATGCCGGACGCCACGATGACGTACTCCGAGCTATCCCATCCCTCGTTGACTATGGCCTGCATGGTGTCGTAGCGACCTCCGTCTGGCTTGCCGCCGTCGAGGCGGGGCCATTCCTTCTCTTCGAGCTGCGTCCGGCCTTGCTTGGTGCCGGGTTTACGGGCTGCATTGAAGGTGGCGGTGGCAGTCTCCAGTGCATCTCGTGCATTGTCCACCTGCTGCTGTGTGGGAGAAGCTGCCTGGGCTACGCCCTGTGCTGTGGCAATAGCGGTATCCAGCGCCGTGAAGGCAGCGGGTGGTGCCCAGAAGACCGAGGGGGCAAGCTGGCTTCCGTCTGCGGCCTGGGTAACAGCCGCGCGTGCCTGCTGGGCTGCACTGATTGCGCCATTCAGGGCAGTGCAATCTGCGGGATTGATGGTGAAGTGTGCCTGCACCTGTCCCTGGTAGTTGCCTTGGCCGGTTGCGGTTATGGTGGCCTTACCCGCGTTAGTGTTGTTGGTATAACTTAAGGAGTAGTCGGTAGCAGGGTCTAAGGTGGTTTCTCCCTTTACTACGGTGATGCCTTGCGGAATAACAGGGCTTCCAGTGTAGGTATAGCCCTGTGGGTTGATGCCTTCGATGGCAAAGCCATCTCCCAGGTCAACTATTGCGTCTGGCTCCCACTTGAGCAGGGGATAGGTGGCACCTTTCTTGTAATAACCGCCTGCTCCGTCTATCTCCGCCAGGAACGAATCGGACTGGAGCACTGCGCTGGTTCTTGCCTCGGTGCCCGCGATGCCGTCGTTTGTCAGACTGTTGTCGAGATAGAAGGTCCGGGTAATGCCCTGGATGCTATTGCTGGCAACAATCGCGCCGGTGTTCTGGGTAGCCGTGCTCCCCTCCGTGCCTGCGACGGTGATAGTCCCGGCGTTGTAGCAGGCGTCCATGGTACCGCCGGAAAGTCGGTATGCCACGATGCCGCCTACCGTGAGCTCCACCGTATCCGGGTTCAACACTATCGAAATGGCGCCTGTGTTATAGCAGCCATTGAAATCGGTATAGGCCGCATAGCCTGCGATGCCGCCTGCAGAGTAACCCGTGTCTGTGAGCGTGCCCTTGTAATAGCACGAGCTGATGGTATGGTAGACCTCAGTATACCCAAGAGTATACCCGGCAACTCCCCCTACATAAGAGGCAGTACCCAGGTCGGCGTTGATACGCACCTCGCTTCCGACATTGAGGATGGCGCTTTGCACAGCTGTGGTAGGCCTTTGAGGGGAGTATACATAGGCAACGACACCGCCCACATACATCGCAGCAGGGCTTTCAACACTAAGAGAGCCTTTAACGACGAAGTCTTTGAGGGTGGCCCCCTGTATAACTCCAAAAAGTCCCAGATACGGAACAGTGGCGGATGACGCTTCAATGGACAGACCGCTGATGGTGTGGCCGTTACCGTAGAATGAGCCTCTGAAGTTATTGGTAGTAGAAGTGCCTATGGGCGTCCAGGATGCAGTAGCAGTATTGTTGCCAAGGTCGATGTCATTCGTGAGTTCAAGGGTAACGCCTGAATAGAAGTCAGTGCCACTGTTAACTGCCTTGGCAACAGCCAGGAGGTCTGCCGGAGTGCTTATGGGGATGCCGGCTACCTGCACCTTTGCAGCATGCGTCACCACTGTGCCTGTCTTAAATATTTCCAGGGTATTAGTGACCACACAGAAGTAGTAGTTGGTGCCTACGATGCTTGAAGAGGGAGTATAGGTGGCCGCTTCAGCACCCGGTATCAGCTCGGCAGCGGTATCGTCAAAACTCTCAGAATCACTCCTGTACCATTGCCAGCTGAGCTCACCCGCACCTTCCCTGCCTTCTACCGTAGACACGACCGTCAGGGGCTGGACTGCTTCGAACTGAGCAACAGTCTGGCTCTTCAGCGGCTCATCGATGATCTCAGGCTTTGCGGCAGTAGCGGGTGTGACTACCCCAAAGTGGGAGGGCGTGCTGGTGACACTCGCCGAGCCTGGGTCTGTGCCAGCCCAGGTGTTGGTGATGACACAGTAGTACCAGATTTGGCCAAGATCTGCCGTGGGTGGCGTAAACTCCGACTCTGTGGCGTCAAGAATGGGTGAGCCGTCCTTGGTGCCTGGCGCGGTAGTGCTGTACCACTGAAAGCCGAGCGTACCATCCTTTGCATCCTTTTCTGTGGCAGGACCCTTCACCTCAACGCTGAGGGCCGTGGGTGCTTTGTATTGCTCAGCGTAGGAGAAGGCGACGGGCTGTTTGGTGATGACCGGCGTGCCGTAGGTGACTGGCTCCCAGAAAAGAGCCGGATAGAGGCTGCCTTCCTTCCAGGGAGCTGGACTCTGGGTACCGTTGAGCGATGCGACCTGTGCGGCGGCACTCAGCTCAGTGGCGGGTACGGAACGGAGAACCTCAGCAAAGCTCTCTTGGTACATACTGGCCTCATAGTCGTAGTAACAACTCTTCTGGCAACTTGTGCTCAGATAGTAGAGTGTGGAGAACTGTTGGACAGCATTGGGATTTTCGGAATGGCCGACAATGGCACCTATACGTTTGTACACATCCTCGACGCCGGCGGCATAATCAACCGTGCCACTGTTATAACTGTTTTGGACGAGCGTGTCTGTGCCTGAGTAGCTGTAGTACACCGTACCTGCGATGCCGCCGAAAGCACTACAGCTGTAGATGTCACCCGCGTTATAACAGTTTCTGATGAAGACATAGCGGCCGGCGTTGCCGATAATGCCCCCGACGGAAGAGGTCGAACCGGTGCTTACCAGTTCGGTGAATATATCGTAGTTCCTGGAGCTATCTCCCTTATCCCCCTTGTAGTAACAGCCCTCGATATACAGGCCGTTTTCTCTCGAGTCGCCCGCCGCGGAGGCGATAATACCTCCTACGGACAGCGTTCCGGTGGTGGCAGTTGAGTGAATGTCCACCTCGCTCCCCACATTACGGATGATGGTGGGGGCCGTAGCCCCATTCGTGACGACGTTGGCGACAACACCGGAGATAGACGGAGCCGAGGAGGTAAGGAAGCCCTGCACGACGAAGTTCTCTATCGTCGCCCCCTTGACGTAACCGAAGATCCCTCCGGTGCGGGGAGAGGTTCCAAGAAGTCCTGAAATGGTATGGCCCTGCCCATCGAAGGTGCCGGTAAAGGATCTCTCGCTCGTGCCTCCTATGGGCGCCCAGGGGTTGGTGGATGCGGTGCCGTCCGCAAGGTCAATGTCTGCTTCCAGGACCACCGTGTACCCGTCATAATAGTTGGCCTCATTGGCCTTTACCGCGTCCGCAAAGGCCTTGAACTCCCCGGCGGTGGAGATGCGCAGCAGGGGATCTATTGTGACGGCCACGAGCGCACTCGCCGTGGAGTTCAGCTTGACCTTCTCGAAGGTGTTGGTGACGAGGCAGTAATAGTAGGTGGTACCGGTAACAGAGGTGGCGGGCGGGGTATAGCTGGCGGTGTTTTCGTTTGGAATCTCCACGTCACCCGGTGAGGGTCTGTCTCCCGTGAGTGCATCACCGCTGGGAGCGATACCGGTGGTGTTGGAGTACCACTGATAGCTCAGTGAGAGTTCGGGAGGGTCAAAGCCCTCTGTCGCACTGCCAAAGTCTGCGGTAATACTGAGAGAAGCCGGTGCTTCCTTCTGTATATAGCTCACATCTGCAAGCGCGGTGCTGTCGACGACCGGCTTTGCCGCGGGTGTCTCAGACACGATGGCAATTTGTGCCGTGTCACTGATGGTCTCTGTCGTGTAGCCTGTATAGGACGGGTTTGGGATATCGAAGGTGTTGGTGACGACGCAGTAGTAGTAATAGGTGTCGAGGGTAAGCGTGGTATCCGGTATCAAGGTCGGAGAGCTCAGCACCCCGGTTACCGCGGTATCGTTTGAGGGATTGGGCTTGGCGTCATCGGTGTTGTAGTACCACTGGTAGCTGAGGATGCCGTCGGATCCTGTGTCCGGTACCTCGGGCTTATCAGCGGTGACACTCAGAGCAACTGCATCGGTCGCATACCGTACGTAGCGGGCGGGCTCAGGTCGCACAGAGATGACCGGCGCGGCCTCTGCGTCGTCCCACACCACCGCCTTGACGACGGCACTGTCGGTGGAGACGATGTTGGATTCCTGATAGCTGTTGCTTGCCCTGCAGAAGTACCAGGTGGTGCCCAGCTCTGTAATGGGCGGCGTGTAGCTGGTGCCGGTCTCTCCCCAGAGCTTCGTGGCGCCTTCTGTGCTTGCCGTGGTGTTGGAGTACCACTGGTAGCTTATCTCCTCCCCTACGGCAGCGCCATTGGTGTCGTTCGGTGGCGTGGCATCTACGCTGAGTACAGGAGAGGCACTGTCCTCATCACTCTGTATATACCAGGTGTCTTGGGGCTCCGTAGTAAAGACCGGCTTCCATACGTCATCAGTGGTGACGAGGCTCACCTTGAAGATGTTGCTGACAGCGCTCTTTGATTCATCTGTGCCCGCTCCCCATTTGTTGGTGACAACACAGTAGAAGTAGTGCCAGCCTGGTGTGTCAGATGAGGAGGGTGTCCACACATAGCTCTCCCCATCCTCGCCTGCAATCTTCACGCCGTAGTTGTTGAGCGCATTCGTACCCTTGTACCATTGATAGCTTGAAGTACCTCCCGTGCCTGTGGCGCGCTCGTCGGTAGGAAAGACGGCGGTGACGGAGAGCGTTGCAGTCTCTGATGCCTTGACGCGGGCAGGCTCTGGGTCTGAGTATTCGCCTGTAATGACCGGCGCACCGCTGCCAAGCTCCCAGACAAACTCAGGGTAGCCATCGGTGACGGGGACATATCCTGCGGCGGTGGTGTTAAGCGCGGCGAGTATGCCGCTTCCCTTGAGTGCGTCTGCGTCCCTGGGCTCACCGATGGCGGCGGCAGGCTGTGTGCCGACTACACTGCCTGCTAAATAGAAGTTGTTGGTAGAGCTTGCGCTTACCGCGGCGTTGTTGATGGCGGCGACATTGGTGCCTGCACTGGTGGTGGTGAGAGTGCCCGTGTTATAACAGCCAGTAATCGTTGTTGTGGCTGTGCCGTAGGCTATACCGCTTACGTAGTAGGTGCCGGTGATGTTGCCGGTGTTGTAGCACTGGGAGAAGGTGGTCGTGCCTGTCGTAGAGCCCGCGCATATGCCCCCTATATAACTGTAACTCGTAGCGGGACTCTTGACGGTGATGTCTCCCTTGTTGTAGCAGCGCGTGAAGGAACTCGCATACGAGCCCACACCTGAGACGAAGGATATCGGCTGGGTGTAGGTGGAGTCTATGGTGATGTCGGCCTCGTTGCCACAGTCGGTGAAGGTGGTGGGAGCCTGGCCTGAGGCAACACCGGCGACACCACTGCCGTTGATCTGATAGTTGCCTGTGATGTCTATGCGGCCCTTGGTGACTACATTGGTAAGGCGGGTAGAGGCGTTGCGACTTGCCAGGCCGAGTGCGATGCCGGTGTTCAGCGTGGTCCAGCTGGCAGCAGAACTGTCCCTTATGATGGTAATGGTGCCGTCCACTTCGACGTTTGAGATGGTGCTTGGGCTTGCGCTCGTACCGGAGTCGGTAGCAGCGAGAAGGCCTATCGGCCAGCCGCCGTTGGTGAGGTTGGTGTAGGTGACATCGCCTTTGAGCCTCAGATCCTTGATAGTAGCGCTCCTGATGCGGCCGAACAGGCCGGTGTATAAGACCGGAGAAGTTATCGAGTCGGCACGGTAGGTGAGGTTTTCTATGGTATGACCGTTGCCGTTGAAGATGCCATCGAAGGAAAGGCTGTTGGTCCAAGCGATGGGTGTCCAGTTGCCCGCAGTCGCAGGATAAGTGGAGAGGTCCAGGTCTGCGGCAAGCTCCACGGTCTTACCGGTGAAGGTGTTGGCGGGGAGTGTTTGTCCTTCGACCACCTTGACGCCGTTAACTTCCTGGGCAAAGTCGAGAAGATCTGCCGGGGTGTAGATGATGCGGGCAGGGGTAAGGGTCACACGAGCTGCACGGCTTACGGAAACGGCCTCGGTAGCCAGGTCGCCAAAGCTCGTGGTGACGATGCAATAATAGTAGTACGGCTGCTCCCCCACCCTGCCCTGAGGCAGAGGCGCGTAGCTCGAGCCCGTGGCACCGGATAGTTCCGTGTCCTTATCCGTGGGAATGCCGGTCTCTGTGGGAGACAGGCCCGTGGTGTTGTAATACCACTGATAGCTGAGGCTAGCGCCCTGCGCTTCATCGGCTACCGCCAGGGTGGCTGCCACGCTGAAGGGTTCCACCAAGGCGCCGCTCTCCGACATCGAGATGTCCTGAGGCTCATCGATGATGCCAGGCGGCGTCGGCGCACCGTCAAGCACCGCCACGGTCGCGATGTTGCTGAACACCGTCTCGATTTTGCCCTCGTCATAGGTGTTGGTGACAGCACAGTAGTAATAGCGTGTGCCTGCAACAGTAGTGCCTGGTGTGAAGCTGTCGTCCTGAGTGCCTACAGGAACAGCGCCGACCGTGCTCCTGACAGTGTTCTGATACCACTGATAGCTGGGCTCGCCCTGCCAACCTACATGGTAGCGGATGGGCAGTGCGGCTGCTACGATGAGTGGCTCGGCCGGGTCGTCTTTCGCATAACGTGCGCTGAGGGGCTGGGTAATGATAGTGGGCCAGCCTGCGCCCTGCTCAAAGAAGAGCTGAGGAAAGCCGTCTTCCTGGTAGCGGAATGCCGGGCCAAGCCGTGCCGGAAACGCTGCACCCTTGAGCTCGGCAGCCGTCACTGCCTTGACGTTAGGCTGGGCCGCAGAACCGGTAGCGGTGGTGTCGAGATAGTAACATTCCGTACCCGCGGCAAGTTGCGAGGAAACGGAGCCAACTATTGGGCCGAGATTGTCGATGCCGCTGGCAGTCTTGGAGACCGTGCCGGAGTTATAGGAATTGGAGACCTGGTTGCCGCCGCCATTGCCGACGATGCCGCCGACATACACGGAACTGACTGAGGTGCCTCCGGTTATGTCACCTGAGTTATAGCAGCCACTGATGCTTCCGATGCCATTGAGATTGCCGACGATGCCGCCAACATATCCATTGGAAGTTGAAGTGACATTGCCGTGGTTATAGCAATTGGTGACCGTGGAGGAACCTCCAAGCCTCCCGACGATGCCGCCGGTGTAAAAACTGAAAATGTTTGCGTTTATGATCCTGACATCTGCTCCTACGTTGCGCACCGTCACCGGGCTGGACGCACTCGTGTCGTCGATGAGCGCACCGACGTAGGCGCTGTTAACGTCTATCGAACCTTCAATGAAGACATTCTCAAAGGTACCGCCTCCGGTGACACTGTGAAATAGGCCGCTACCAGCTGATTGATCTTCTGCAGGGCGTTCCACGTAATAGTTCCTGATAGTGTGATAGCCCCCGTCAAAGCTGCCAAGGAAGTTGGTCATGACACTGTTGAAGCTGAGTGGAGCACCTCCCACGCCCAGGTCAGGCCCGCAGTGCTCGGAGAGATTGATGTCGTCGGTGAGGTAGGCCGTAATGCCCGCGAAGTAACCAGCGTAGACAGCCACGTCATCAGCGAGATGCATGAGCTCCTCCGCTGTACCTATGCTGTAGCTTGGAGCCACCGTCACCTTGACAAGCCTGGTGTCCATTGTGTCGGTCAGCACCTGGGCGACGGTGTTGGTTATCTCGCAGAAATAGTAGTGCTCGCCCGGCTCAAGAGTGGGTACCCGGTAGCTGCTCTGCCTGGCACGGAAGATAGGGATGGCATCCCGTTTGATGTCTTCTGCGCTTGCGTCTTCTGCTATGTTCGTGTCATTCTTGTACCACTGGTAGCTGAGTTCCTCTTCCATGCCTGCGACGGTGGCCTCAACAGAGAGTTCTGTTTCCCTGAGGAACTCGGTCGTGCTGTCTTTGGGCTCAGTCTTGATGCTCACCGTACCAGCTGTGGTACCCCCTTCGTAGACACTGATGAGCACCGGAGCACTGTAGGCAGAGGCCGTCTTCTGCTCCTCCCCTTCCGTCCAGGTATTGGTAACCTTGCAGAAGTAGTAGGTGTAGCCCGTGCCGGTGCTGTCATCGACAGGAGGGGTGTAGGTTTCGCTTTCTGCTCCATCGATGAGGGTGGCAACTCCGTAGGCGGTACTCTGGCTGCGAAGGGAGCTGTTGTACCACTGATAGCTCAGACCGCCCGTACCGGAGAAGACATGGTCAACAAGGGGCGCAGCGCTCACCTTGAGCGGGTCGACCTCCTCGGTGGCCGTATCCAGTACGTAGCCCGCGTCCGTAGAGGTGCTCGTGATAGCAGGGGCACCGCGCATCGTGAGCGCATAGGGCAGTGCAGGCCAACTGTTCTCGACATAGCTGAGGAAGGGGGTCTCGAAATACTCGCCACCTGCAGCAAAGGCATAACTCTGTATCTCCTCTTCAGAGAGCTTGCGTATCGCAGCAGGTTCCGCAATCGGCCCCTCGGCAGAGCCGATGGCAGTGGCATAGGAATCTTCTCCATAGTAGGTATCCTGATAGTGTACCCCCGTGGCGCCCTGGTAGGGAGTCCCTCCAAATCCTATTAACGCGCCGATGGATCTGTTAGTAGCGGTGACCTGGGGGGTGACGATTTCTCCTATGTTCACACAGTTGGTGAGCGAGCCGACAACTTGCTGTCCAGGGGAGAGATAACCGATGACACCACCGATGCAATACCACGAATCTGATGCAAGCTTCGTACCTTGATAGACGATGGTGCCAAGGTTCATGCAGTCCTCAATCTGCGTGGAATAACTGAATCCGATGATACCGCCCAGATGATAGTAGTCGGACTGGCTGCCGCTCAGGGTGCCGTTATAGTAGCTGCCTCGGATGCTGATGCTGCCCGTAGTACTGTAGCCCGTTGAGCCCACTATGCCACCGGTATAATCCGACGACGAATAAATATCGATTTCGGAGCCGATGTTGGACAGGGTAAAAGTATTGTTGGCCGTCCCTACGATGCCGCCTGCCGCACCGGCGCCTGAAGCGTCCAGCCTGCCCTGGACGATGAGATTTTTGAGAGATCCCGCACCCCCTCCCGAAGACAGGAAGCCCTTGGGGCTAGTGGAGTTGCTCGTGAGGGAGAAGCCGCTCACCGTATGGTAGCCGCCGTCAAGATGGCCCGCGAAGTTCTGTATGAGAGGCCAGTCTGCCGTCGCCAATGCCACACTCAGGTCTATGTCGGCGGTAATTCGATAGTAGCTACCGGTGGTGCTACTGGAATCGGCAGCAGCATCATAGGCAAAGTGCATGAGGTCGTCGGCGTCTGTGATGAGATAGGGGTCTTCTTCAGAACCCGTACCTTCAAGATCCTCAAATGCTGCCAGAGGCGCTACTCCGCCCCCCTGTGCCTCCGCTTCCCCTGCTGATTGTTCCGGCGCACCAAAGGCCGCCGTCATGGGCAGTGCCAGGCCCAGGGCCAGGACTACCGCAGCCACCCAGCTGAGCGTTCTGTTTGAAACTCGTGTCATCCTTACCACTCCTCACCGTGCTTTGCCTTTGTTCCCAGATGTGACAGAAGGGGACGGCTCACCCGTCCCACGCCAGCAACAGAAGCGTGACGCTTCGCTTAAGCCTTATGTGAGGGATGAACCCGTCTCCTTATGTCACACCGCGCCCGGGGACAGGAGCTGTGTCCTGCCCCCGGGGCGCTTATGTGTTCCTTACGCTTGTACCTCGGCCTTTCGGCCCTGTCAGCGCTTGCTCTTACTTACGTTCTAACTCTGAGAGCCTCCCTGCAATATATCGAGAAGCTCCTGGGGTATGACGGCAGAGCCACCGAGCACGTAACCCATGCCTATCTCATCCTTATGGTCCGAGATGAGCTTGAGTCCCGCGTGACCCTGGCCCTCCGGTGAGGTGTCGCTGTGTACGAGGAGGAGCACGGTACCTACGTGGCCTGCAAAGGCCCCTCCTGCGAGAGCGTCAGGGTAGTTGAGGCCGGTGGTGCAGACTATGTTGTTGAGCCTGAGTGCACCGGCAGAGTTGATGAGGGACTGCTCCACTATGTCCGCACTCGTCTCATAGCGGTTATCGCCCCACCAGCGCTCTAGGGCAACGCCCGAGGAAGCCAGTTGTTCTTCCACGATGCCTGGTACAGCCGCCGTGCCTCCGGTGATGACCACCCTCTTGAAGCCACCTGTGGTAAGGGCAGCCAGGGTCGCCTCGTCAAGGCCGCTTCCCGGGCCGTCTCCCGGGGTGGAGAGGAATATGGGGGAGCGAGACACGTTGGCAAACGGCGAGACGGAGAGCGCGTCGGCAAAGGCAAAGCCGTTGGCTATGATGGCGGTGTCTCCCCAGGAGGGTAGGCCTCCTTCAGGGGTCTTTCCCTTCTCATAGATGTCGAGTGCCGTCTCGATACGGTTCTCTCCTGAGATGCGGCTCACGCTGTTCTCGCCGACGATGCCTGCCAGTGCTGTGCGGGTCTCTTCTGAGACCGCGGCTTCACCTCCTATGATAAAGGCCTGAGTTGCACCAAGTTCCTTTATGGCCTCTTCTGCCTGGGAGGAGAGCCTTTCGGTCTGGGTGAGGATTACCGGGGCATCGTAGATGCCGGCGAGGCTTGAGGCTGCGAGTGCATCTGGGAAGTTCATGCCTGAGGACACGATGACCGTGTCTGAGCCCTGCTTCCAGCCTTCACTCACCACCGCCTTCATGGTATCGAAGCGGCCGCCCTCATCTCCCTTGTTGCCGTCGAGGCGGGGCCATTCCTTTTGCTCAGGGCCCTTGATGGTGAGGGTGCCCTTTACATAGGTGATGGCGTAGTTATTGGTGGCATTGCCGTTGGCACCGGTTACGACAGCATCTTTTGCGGTGATGTCGTAGGTGCCTATGGCCTCTCCCGATGTACGGCCCAGGGAAAGGGTGAGGCCGTCAGTGCCTTTGAGGCCGGTGAACTCAGAGGTGAGGGGTGGGTCGTCCTCGCCGAGATACTTCTCTTTGTCACCTACGGTTATGGTGAGGGGTACCTTGTTGATGGTGAAGCTCTCTTGCAGCTCTCCCTCATAGGCACCCTCGCCGGTGACGGTGATGGTGACCGGGCCTGCGTTGATGCTTGGGGAGTACTCTGCGGTGTAGTCTTCACCAACGGTAAGCGTGGTCTCTCCATCGGTGACGATGAAGTCCGGGAACTGCTCGGTGCCGTCGTAGGGGTAACCGGCTTCGTCGAGGCCATCGATATAAAAGCCGCCTGCCTCAAGGTCGGTGACCGGTGTGAAGCTGAAAGCCGCGAGCGTCGCTGCGAGCTCTGTGTGGTCATGCCAATCGGCTACTGCGTCGCCTATGCGCAGGGTGCCTGAGACTGTGGGTTCGGCTAGTTGGTAGTAGTTATAGGTACCTGATCCTGCCGACGCATCAAAAGCGATGCCACTCCTGGGCTCGACTGTACAAAAAGCTCTAGCGCTATCCGCGCTGCGCATGTACACAGCCTCAGCGGCACCATAGGCAGCACTGTTGTTTGTTATCGTTCCACCATAGATGTATACGTACGCTCTGCTCGCATGGACACCTGCGCCGGACGCAATGCTCTGTCGGGATGTCATGCTGCTATAGTTATTCGTAATCATACCACCATACATCGTGAATGTCGTATTGGCGGGTGAGTCATTGTTTATCATGTCCAGGAATACGCCCCCGGCTGTTTTTCCAGCATTGTTGGTCGATGTTCCATAGTGATTTTTTATGACTGCGCCATCGTTCATCACCAGATGTCCAGGTTGGCTAATAATGCCGACGGGAGACTTCGTTGAGGTGATGCCACTGGATACGAGTTCTGAATTGCCCCCATCAAGTACAACCTCATCCAATATAACCGTTGCACTGCCACTGATAGAGATAAGTTCGGCGAAACCACTGACACCCCTCAGCAGCGTGCCACCACCAGTAAACTCTACGTAGCCGCTCGTGACGCTGATAGTTCCTGTCATGTTGACGATACCGGTGACAGTTACCACGACAGGATGCTCTGAATCCACTCCTCCCGTGACAGTCAGGCCTGTGACAGTATCGCCATTAGACCAAGTAGCGCTCTCGTTAAGAGTGCCACTTATGTCTGACGCAAATGAAAGATTAGGAAATGCTGCGATAGGTAATAGAGAGAATATCAGCAAACATGAAACAAAGAACACAAGGGTCTTTGCACGGATGAAGGAATGTCGTGCATACATACATCCACCTTTCTTGAGAAAAGCCAAGGGTTTCGCTTCAATAGAAAAAACGCCCAGCTCGAACATAAATATGTCGGGCTGGGCAAAAGTGACTATTAGGACTCAAGCAGTTCTAGGGTATTATTGCTATTGTTGTATATTATGTCATACCCTCCCGGGGTATATGTACACTTTGCCGCGTCAGGATCGGTCAGTGTATACCCACTGGTTCCCTGTGCGATAATGCGACCGTCACTTGGATCCTCGCACTGGATGTAGAGGTTAGAACTCAACCCTATGGACAGAGATCCACCGATTGTAAAGACCTTACCCGTCGCCAGATAGATGTAATCGGTCGAGCCAAAGCTGAGCCCGTCTGTAGCGGGTTCAATGCTCAACGAGCTATCCGTACTCGCAGACAGGTAGATGCCGTTGCCATTTCCAGAGGCGGTGTTGTTGGTTATCATGCCAGCGAGAATGTTGACGGAACCCGCTTCTATGTCGATGGCAGCTCCGTTGGTGGCATGGTTATATTCCAGCACCGTTCCTCTTTTTACGATGAGTAAGTCTTTGGCATTATCGAGCAACATGAGCGCGCCCGTAGCATTGGGCACATACTGTGCGGTGCCTTTGATCTGCACGCCGCTGAGTGAGGATCTGTCGGAAACACTGAACAGGACACCTGTATAACCAAGGCCGCGCCGGAACACCGCTCCCTCATAAGAGCCGCCATAGAGGTCAAGGTCATCTAGGGCGATGGGCACCAGATTGCCGATGACAATGATCGGTTGCGTGCTGTTTGCCACATACAGGGCGCTGGCGACGTTGTTGAATGGCAGTTGCCTCGACCCGTCGCCTCCTGCCGCCGCGCTGCCGTCCAGGAACAGGCTGGCGGCCAGTACTGCGGTGTTACTCTGGCCGGGCACCACGCTGTAATCATCCGTCGTGGCAACGTAATACATTTTTTGCGTGTCCGCCGACGTCAGGGTATAGAAATTTGAGCCATTGGCAATGACGGTTCCGGCGGCAGACGCCGTCTCCGTTCTGATATTCAGATCACCGTGTATATTCGCGAGCGTGGTCTCAACAAAAATCGGCACTGAGTTCTCCGCCAGGACTATCTCATCGGTTACCTCGAAGGCGGTAGTGCCTGACGGGGACAGAGTGAGCATGCTGTCGCAATAGATGCCGTTGCCGCCTGCACCGGCGGTGTTGTAGGTAATGGTGCCTCCGGCGATGGTCAGCTCGCTGTTGTTGTAGAGCGCGATTGCCCCACCTTCGTTGACGGCTTCATTGCCGTTGGCAGGAGAGCCGCCGATGACGCCGCCCAGCAGGGTGAACTTCGCGCCGCGATGCAATGCGATGGCTCCCGCGTTGCGCTGGGACTTGTTGTTGATTATCTCTCCGCCGGTCATCGATGATCCGCTGCCCGCCACGCTTATGGCACCGCCATCGCCCGCGTAGTTGTTGCGCAGTATCGCGCCATCCTCAACCGTCAGGTTGCCGCGATCAGCCACATAGAACAGGGATTCCGTTGGCGTGATGGCCTCAAAAGCGCTCCTGTTACCGTCTACGATGATGTTGGAGACGGTGGCCGGGCCTTCGGTGCCGTCTATGAAGAACAGGTAGCCGTCATAGAGGCTGCTGCGCATGATGGTCGCGCCCTCAACCGTAGAGCTTATCGGCACGTCGGGGTTTACCGCGACATTCTTGATATAGATGGTATTCCTCGTCGAATCCAGCAGGCCGAGCGCCACCGAAAGGCTGTTGGTGGGGTCGGCATAGGTGCCAACTCCGCCGTCAGGAACAGCGGCATTGAGGAAGATCATGGTATGGTCGTCACTATCAATGGGATAGGGATTCGTGCCGCCCGGTATATCGAGAAGATCGTAATCAGGATCAGTCGGGTCAAGATATACCCTACCGTTTGCTTCCCAGTCCAATACGGGGTGATCTCCCGAGCCTTGGACAAAGTTGGTACCGAGTGTGACCAAGGTGGAGGCTGCGTTCAGATCCGCCAAAGCCACTGGGCCTGTCCCGCCGCTCCATGTGCCCCAACCGGCACCGCTCGGCTGCGTGTAGTTGCCGAGTTGCGTCCAGACGCAGTCCTTTATCGGCAGGATGCTGCTGCCATCCATGTTGGGGATGAAGGGACGGCAGTATCCGGGGTCGCCGCCGTCATAGTCGAGGACATTGGTATAGGAGTTAGAGTATGAGGAAAGGGGCGTGTTGCCACTCGCGCGGCCGCTCGCGCCGCCCTCATAGTGTCCGCCCTGGGTGCCAAGCATGACACCGTTGGCGTAGGTGTAGGCAGCGTAGCCCTTGGTGTAGCCGATGATGCCGGCCACATAGGACTGGCTGCCGCTGTTGGTCGTGGAACACACACCGCCGGTATAGCTGCTGTAGCCCACCCGGATGTTGCCCTCGATCTGACAATAGGCACCGCCAACGATGCCGCCGACCTCAAAGGCGCCGGAGATATTACCGGTTGCCGTGCAGTAGGCCACTACAGACGGATACTCAACTGTCTCTCTGCTGGTGTTCTGCAGCCCGCCGGCGACACCGCCGAAGTTTGCGCCCCGCAGGGCGTTGATGTTCACCACGGCCTGGCAGTTGTAGACGCTTCCCTCCGTATAGCCAACGATGGCACCGGCGTAGTGGATCTCGCCGGTATAGGCTGCATCATGCGCGAGTATGATGTTGCCGTTGACGTTGAGGTTGGCGATATTGCCGTGCGTGGCACCAATGAACCCATAACCCGACATCGTGCTTGCGTTAATGCCCGAAGCGGCGATGTACATGTTGTCGATGGTGTGCCCATCGGCGCTACCATCATCAGAACCGTTGAAGGTGCCGTTGAAGTACGGCCCGTCAGGCACGCCACTGGGGATGGGGCCCGTCTCTGAGCACTGTCCGCCTATCGGGAGCCACAGGTGATCTTCCAAATCAATATCAGCGCCGAGCTTGATGGTAACGCCACTGAAGTCGCTTATTCCCTTGTTCACCAGATTGCCAAGGCCGGCGAGTTGCTCCGCCGTTGTCAGCGTGAACGTGGTGAGGGTCGAATCGTACCAGCTCGTGTCAGCGTAGTCAGCCCAGGTCTCACCGCTTGGGGTAGCCAGGGCAGTCACCGTTACGGTTGTTGCTGCGCTCACGCCGTGCACCACATAGTTGCTGAGATCGGTCAGCGCGATGTAGGCCGGATTAGTGGCTGACGGTGTCGTGGTAATGGAGACAACCGTATTGTCGGGAGCCGGTCTCACGACGAAGTGAAGGTTGCCCCTCGCGTCGGAGTCCGGGGAATCCGGTGTTACGGTAACATTCCCGACCGTAGTAAAGGTGACAGGGTACGACCCTGTCGCACCCACCTGCGCGGCGGGCGTCTCTTCTGTTGCCGGCTCTGTGGCCGGCTCGATGATGGTCTCGGTTACCGGCTCCAGTGCGGCATCGTCAGCGTCCTGAACAGCCTCGCCATCACCTTCTGGCGCGACGACCGTCTCAGTTGCTGGCTCCTCCGCCGTGTCGGCATACGCAATGCCCGTCAGTCCCACGGCCTGGGACAGAACAAGCGTCAATGACAACACAAGTGCTAAGAACCGGTATCTACTCGATTGTGTATAAAGTATCTTTTTGTGCACAATACTACCTCCTTGCTACTTTTTCCGCCCGATTTTGGCAGTTGGGGTCGTGCTTTCTCTGTTGTCATGCCATGGGGGCCATAACGGGTGATGCCGCGTGCATTATCAAATCAGGTCATCACTCCCTTCAGCCGTGCGTCGAAAGTGCCCGGTGCTCGAACGTGGGAGCCGTATTTGGACGTCCCGCCCAAGTCTATTCTTGGACGCGACTTTAGCTATTGTTTTGTCCCCCCCCCCCCCCCCCCTGTCAAGCGGCTTTTGAAAAAAGTTCAAAAGTTTTTCAAAAAAGGTTGCTATTCAGACCCTCTATGTCATTGCGAGCGAGCAAAGCGAGCGCGGCAATCCAGTTCTTAAAAATAAGGGAAATGGCGAAAATGAGACTACCCAGAGGCGTCCTATAAGGACTGGATTGCCGCGTCGCGCGGAGCCTGTCCTGAGCGCAGCGAAGGGCGCCCCTCGCAATGACAATGGTGTGAACTGCAACCGAAAAAGTTCAGAGGGAAAATTTCCAGGAAATTTCCAGAAG
>JAISEO010000034.1 GCA_031264075.1 Coriobacteriales bacterium
TGTGCCGTAAGAAGAACCAGGGAGAGGCTGGCAACGCAACCATCCTTAATACCCCAGCGCCTTAAGCTCGCTTACCAGGCCCAGGTAGAAGTCGAGGATGTCTGCGACCTGCAGGGGAACTCGCCGGGCCTCATCGGCAAACCGTGCTTCAACGGAGCGCGAGGCTCCCGGGAGCCGGAGGCGAGAAAACGGTTGCCTCTTCCTGTCTACCAGCAGCGAATGTGCCACACCTCGGCCTGCGCTGGTGGTGAGTTCACCACGAAAATTATCGTAGCCTGCACTCTGCAAGGGCACCAGCCCGTCATTGGGCCCTTCGGCCATCCTGATGAAGAGATAGGCAGCAAAGCTGGATATATTATCGTAGAAACCATGGAGGCTGCTCGCAAACTGCTGGCTATACAGCGGCGAGAGGCTGGGCTGCAGAGCATTGCACCTTCGCATATATGAGGCTGAGAGATATTCACAGGCACCAGCAAAGTCAGGGTTCTCATCGCCGTGCTTGCGAGAGAGGTTGTTTATCACAAAGGCGAGGGGAACAAAGGCCGGCCTCACCCGAGAGAACAGCAGGTCAAGGAAACGAAAGCCCTGATGCGGGGTCCCAATGGTCGTCATTGAGGCCAGGGGCAACTCGTCTTCTGGAAGCAGGGTGAGAAGATGGCGCACATCCAGTCCTCCCTTGGAATGGGCGATGATATTGATCTTCGTTGCACCGCTCTCAGCCAGGATCTCAGGCAGGCGCTCAAGGAGTTGCACCGCGTTGGTTGCCGGAGTGCCCCAGGCGTCGTGCCCGCCAAAGTAGACCTGCGCGCCGTGTGCACGAAGCGCCTCGGGAATCCTCCCCCAGGATCGCTCCCTTGCTCCGTCACGTACCGCTGCGCCATGTACCAGAAGCAGAGGATACCGCGTGGCACAGCACTGGCTCGCCTCAGCTGTCAAAGGAACCGTGTTTCTTCCCCTGCTCTTGTCTGTCGTAGTGCTGGTGTTCATGCCTGCTATTATGGCATATCTGCTGTGCTTGCCGCAGCCTCGCCGCTAACTCCCTGCGTATCCTCAAGCACCTTCTCCAGAGCTCCAATCGCCCACAGGGGGATGTTTATGAGCCAGCCCTCATCGCGGTAACCGGCGAGCGAAGTGCGCACGCAGAGGGGGAGCTTATACTTTTCTCGTGCGGCCTTGAGGCTTTTTGATTTGAGGTTCTCGCTGGCCTTGGCCTCTATGGGCACGGTAGTGCCCTTCACGTCAATGACAAAATCTATCTCGTTGGAAGAGTTTGCAGACGACCAGTAACAGGGCTTGAGCCCCGAGGCTTCTAACTGCTGTTCCACATATTGCTCGGTGTAGCTTCCCTTGAACTCGGTGAACAGGGCCGAACTTTTGAGCACCATTGAAGCGTCGAGCCCGGACATGGCTCCCAGCAGGCCCACATCAAGCGCAAACAGCTTGAACTCAGAGATTGAGGCATACGACATGAGCGGAGCCCGTATCGCAGACACATGAGGGACTTTGCAGATGACCCCATAATCCTGTAGCCATTGTACAGCCTCCTCTAAATCCTTTGCCCGTGCACCGCGCCGCACCGCTCCGTATATAAACTTCTTGTTCTCTTTGCCGAGCTGAGACGGGAGTGATGCCCAGACAAGTCGCATGCGCTCAATGATACGTGTGGGCGCATGTTTGGAGAAATCCCTGTCATAATCATTCAGAATGCCCTCTTGAAGTCTGCGGGCTTCTTTCATATCCCTGTGGAGCGTGTAGTCTGACACCACTGCGGGCATACCCCCCACGAACAGGTATTCTTTAAGGAGGGCAGCAAGCTCTTCAGAGAACACCGGTTGCAATAACGCAAAGTCTGCCTCCCTAACTGCTTTGGCCAGGCTTCCTTTGCCCATTGCGGTAATAAACTCGATAAAGTCCATGGGGTGCAACGTGAGGTTGTCAACCTTGCCCACGGGGAATGAGGCTCCTTCATGTAGCGCAATGCCCAGAAGAGAGCCTGCGGCGATAAGATGCTGTTCTGCCGCTCTCTCGTAAAAATACTTCAGGGAGGTCAGTGCACGGGGCACTTCCTGGATCTCATCAAAGATGATGAGCGTCTCGCCGGGCACTATCTGGGTGTTTGCCTCAAGAGCGAGTTGCGCGAGAATCCTGGGGATGTCAAAGTCCCCGGCAAACAGGTTTCGCATACGCTCGTTAGCGGTAAAATCTATGAGTGCCACATTGCGATACCTTGTAGCGCCAAACTCTTTCATCAGCCAGGTCTTGCCCGTTTGGCGTGCGCCATTGATAATGAGCGGCTTACGGTTCCTGCTCGTTTTCCAGTCGATAAGACTGCGCATGAGAGTTCTCTGCATTCTTTACTCCTTCGGACAGCGGCAACAGTACAGAGTATACTCCTTTCCTGTGCTCCTTGGAACATTTTTCCCTCGAAAAATGTTCCAAGGAGCTGCATTTTTCCCTCGAAAAATGTTCCAGTTTGCCTTTCTTGCCTGTGTATGGCTGCTTCGCTGTTTGTTGTCAGAGTCATAGGCAGTAGCCCTGTGTCGCACGAGGCTGTAAATCATCTCTGAAATTCGCCCAAAACTGAGCTTCTGCAAGGCGGGGCAACCGGCCCTCTCCCAGCGCTCTGTGCTAGAATACCCATCATGAACATCGTAGAACAGAGATATGATTTCCTCGTGGATATGAGAAGCCTTCCGGAGCTTGATGACACCATGTTCGAGCGCCTGTTGTATAAGAGTTATCGTCATAAGGGCTGGCTGTGTAATTATCTGTTCGGAGGCCTTGACATCGACCTGTTCAGTCCAAGCCAGCAGTCCATCCTCAGACGCTGTGCCCGCACATTCTACGGACGCGAGCTTCCATGACCGAGAAGGAAACTAAAAACCTGCTGCTCTCAGCCCTCTCGTCTCTGGACAGCAAACTCGCAGAAGCAAAGAGCGACCCTATCGAGATACGCATAGTAGGCGGCTTTGCCCTGATTCTCCGCGATATCAGAGAAACGGGGTTCACCCAGGACATTGACAGCATGACCAGGGATTTCGACCCACATGTCAAGCGGCTGATTGCGCAGACGGGCAGGGAGTTGGGCCTCAAGCTCGGCTGGCTCAATGCCGACATGGTTCTTGACGATCCAGAGGTCATCTCGATGATTGTCGGCGAGGTGAACTTCGAGAACTTTGAGAGCTTTGATGATTACCGAGTGCTGAAGGTGTCCGTGGCAGACCTGCCCACCTTGCTGAAGCTCAAGATCGTCGCAGCAGGCGATACGCTTCTCGTGCGCGACGACATAGAGCATGAGCGCCATGCGCGCGACCTGGTTGCCCTGCTCAATGCTCTGGAGCTTGACTCAGCCGAAAGTCTCATGAGTATTGCCCCCCTGTCCGCAGAATATCCAGAGTTGCTGGCGCTCTTGTTCCCTCAGCACGAGAGGCAGGACTGATGGCCCGACTTGAGAGCTTGGGGGCCTGACATTCAAGCAATAAAGGCGTTGCTCGAGGCGTAGTATACTGCAATCGCTCTATCTTGCAGGATTCTGTTATTCTGGTGAGCAGCACGTTCCTGTCACACGTCAGAGCAAGCGAGGTGCGCCATGGCCATCGGAGGATCTGAATCACCAAACCGCGCGGAGACTGCTAAGCCTGCGAACAGAGCTCAGGCCGCGTCGGGGTATCACTGGCCTCAGGTTCCAGAAGGCTATCGGAGGCGATTTGAGGATGAGCGCCTTGGCGTCAATGTCCGGCGCATGTTTGCCTTCTCGCTCTTCATCATCGGGTTTCAAGTAGCGCTCCAAGTAGTCAATATTCTATTTCCGCAGCAACTCGGCGACGGCATGCCTGTTCCCATCGACTTCTACATCTTCACCTCGCTGGGGCTTCTCGTCGCGGGCATCGTGTTCGCTCTGGTCCTCAATCGCGCCCGCCGGGGCAGGATGGCGAGCAGGCGGCTCCAGTCCGCGCTGGTGCAGACGATTATCTATCTGTTCGCCGTGATACAGCTTGCCTTCTGTACCGCTAACATTCTGTCAAACCAGGGCATTAACAGCTACTTTCTCTTTGTCACGATGTTTTCCATGGTCCCCATCCTGCCGCGCAAACAGAGCCTGCTCACCATCCTTGCGGGCTTTGCCTACATCCTCGTCCTCTGCCTCGCGGTCAACGGAATAACCGGCAGCACCTTCGACTCCGCAACGGGCACCAGCCTCACCTGGACGATCCGGTCGCTGGAGATAGCCTTCTTCACGGATGTGCGGGCGGTCTTCTTTGTCATAACGGGCGTCTCTATCTTTGTCTCGGTCGTGCTGTACAATCTCTTTGTCACGAGCTTCCTCAAGAGCATCGAGCTTGAAAGGCAGAACACGAACCTTGAGGATCTCGTTTACGAGCGGACCGTGGAGCTTGAGGAGAAGACCCGCACGGCAGAGATAGCCTCGCAGGCCAAGAGCCGCTTCCTCACTAATATGAGTCATGAACTCCGCACGCCGATGAACGCAATCATGGGAATGGCGCGCGCGGTTAAGCTGGCAAAGACCGAGGAGAAGAAGGAGCAGGCCGCGGACCGCATCATCGCGGCGTCGGCCTATCTCCAGGGGATACTCAACGACATCCTCGATATGTCGCGCATCGAGTCGGGCAAGCTCTCTATTGAAAACGAGCGCTTCCTGCTGAAGAAGAGTCTTCTCGAGGTGGCCGACGTCTTCAAGCTGCGTGCCAACGAGAAGGCGCAGACCTTTGAGAGCACCGTCGAGGACATAGTTGAGGAGCACGCGCTCATCGGGGACAAGCTCAGGCTCAAGCAGGTGCTGTTCAACCTGTTGGACAACGCCATCAAATACACGCCCGAGGATGGCACGGTAGGACTGTCCGTGGCACTCACCTTTGAGGACGCGCAGAGCCTGGAGGTGAGTTTTGCCGTCCACGACAACGGCAGGGGCATCGCGTCCGAGGACATCGACCGGCTGTTCGTGGCGTTTGAGCAGGGAAGCACCGACAGGATGCAGCACATCGGCGCAGGCCTCGGCCTTGCCATCAGCCAGAACCTGGTGAAGATGATGGGCGGCAAGCTCAGCGTCCAAAGCACCTTGGGCTCGGGCTCCACCTTCTCCTTTACCCTCAGATTCGAGAAGGCCGCCACACTCCCCGAGGACGCACTGGCATCCATCCCCGATCTCAGTGGCAAACGGGTGCTTTCGGCCGAGGACATCGAGACCAATCGCATGATCATCGAGGAACTCGTGTCGGAGACAAACGCCCTTGTCGAGCATGCCACCGATGGACTTGAGGCCGTGACGATGTTCAAAACGTCCCCCGAAGGATATTACGACATCGTCCTGCTTGACCTGCTCATGCCCCATATGAGTGGCTTTGAGGCTGCCGCCGCAATCCGCGCTCTGGACAGGGCCGACGCCGGGAGCGTTCCCCTGTACGCCGTCTCAGCCAACGCCTATCCCGACGATGTGAAGCAGTCCCTTGAGGCAGGCATGAACGGGCACATCGCCAAACCCATCGACTATGCAACCCTCATGCGCGTCCTTGCCGAGGAGCTGCTGCCAGCTGAGCGCCGCTGATATACTAGCGAGCCGAGCAGGAACTCATAGCAAAAAATATTCTGTACTCGCCGCTTGACCCGGGGCAAGTGTGTTACCATGGGCATACGAGTTAACGGATACTAACTTCCGAGCGCTGGGAGCAGCGAACAGGAAGCCGTATCGGACCCTTGCGAAATGAATTCAGGTAGCATAAGGACAGGAGGCTCATTGTGAAGCAGAACGCAAGAAACGGACTTTTGATTGGAGCGGGATTCCTGCTCGGCACCGTAGGCATCAAGGCGCTCACCAGCAAGCCAGCCAAACAGCTCTATGTACAGGGCGTTGCCAAAGGCTTGCAGGCAAAGACCTGTTACGAAGACATCGTAGAAGAAGCCAGGGCACAGGTCGCCGACATCGTCTCCGAGGCCAGTTACCTCAACACCACAAAGGCCGGGGCAGAAGGCTCTGGTGCTCCCGATAAGACACCCGACAAGAGTGACAAAAAACCAGCTGAGTAAGACCGCATGGACTTCCGGATAACCAACGAGATCCCCGGCCGGGTTCGGGTACTGCTTGGCGGGCGTATTCCCAGCGAGGACGTAGACGCCTTCTATAAGGTACTGTACGAATGCCCTCTCACCGCCAGGGTCGATGTCTATCCCCGCATTGGCAGTCTTGCTATCTCGTATGCTCGGGGAGAGGGTCATCGCGAGGCGGTGCTTGACTATCTCGCTGCCCTCGACGCGGCGGCAATTGACAGGGCCCGGGCAAGCTACACGCTCTCGCTCGCTCCAAAGGCTCAAAACCTTCTCATGGACATCGCGGTATTGGCCGGCTCATACCTTGCTCGCCGCTGGTTTATACCCTGGCCTGTGCGTGCGGCCCTTACGCTCTGGCAGTTCAGGCGGTTTCTGTTCAGTGGCCTCAGATCTCTGACACGGGCGAGGCTCGATGTGTCGGTGCTTGATGCGGCGGCCGTTGCCGCCTCTCTCCTGCAGGGCGATGTTGCCACGGCAGGGCAGACCATGTTCCTGCTTGATCTGGGCGCTACCTTTGAGACCTATACCAAGCGCCGGTCAGAAAACGAGTTCATCAACTCATTGCTCGAGATTCCCGAGTACGTGCAGAAAATCGTACCCGCGCCCGCGCCCGCAGCTGCACCCAAACCCACAGCCTCCGAAGAACTCACGGTCCTGGCAACGGATCTGCTTGTTGGCGATACGATAGTGGTGCGCACGGGTATGCCTATCAGTATTGACGGTACCATCGAGCGGGGCACTGCCATGGTCAATCAGGCGGCGCTCACCGGCGAATCCGTGGCAATTGAGCGGATCGCTGGCGACGATGTGTTCGCGGGCACAACCGTGGAGGAGGGCGAGATCTTCATTCGCGTGCGCCACAGCGCACAGGAAACAAAACTTCGCTCGATAGTTTCGTTGGTCCAGCACTTTGACGACTCAAAGTCCGAGAGCCAATCGCGCATGGGAGCACTGGCAGACCGGCTCGTCCCCTGGAACTTTCTCCTGGCCGGCATCGTGGGCCTGGTAACGCGCAGTGCAACAAAGACCAGTGCGGCGCTTATGGTCGATTATTCCTGCGCGCTCAAGCTCACGGGGTCCATTGCGGTGCTGTCCGCGATGAACCAGAGCGCCCAGCTCGGCTTTACCGTTAAGGGGTCCAAGTATTTTGATGAATTCGCCAGGGCGGATACGCTCGTGTTTGACAAGACGGGCACCCTCACCAATGCTGTTCCTGAGGTGGCGGAGATTATCGCGCTTGAGGGCTGGGATGAGCGCGAGGTGCTCAGGCTCGCGGCCTGCCTGGAGGAGCATTTTCCCCATCCGGTCGCACGCGCGGTCATACGTGCGGCTGCCCAGCGCCATATCACCCACCGCGAACGCCACGCGGAAGTGGAATACATCGTCGCCCACGGCATCGTTTCTTCCATAGAAGGCAAGCGCGTGGTGATTGGTTCCGAGCATTTCATTGTCGAGGACGAGAAGATAGAGGTACCCGGTTGGGCCCATCAGAAGATAGCCGAGATGACGGACGGCCACAGTCTCCTCTTCCTTGGCGTCAACGGCGAGCTCGTTGGGGTGTTGGCCATAGAGGATCCTATCAAGAGTCATGCGGCAGCACACATCAAGCAGCTCAGGGAATTGGGCTTCAAGCGTGTTGTCATGCTCACCGGAGACACCCGCCGCAGCGCGAGCAAGGTGGCCAGGCAGGCGGGCGTGGATGAATACAAGGCGGATCTGCTGCCAGAGGACAAGCAGGCCTACCTGAGGGAACTCAAGGCGCAGGGCTGCCGGGTCGTCATGGTGGGAGACGGCATCAACGAGTCCCCGGCGCTTTCGCTCGCAGATGTGGGCGTGGCAATGGGGCAGGGCACGGCGGTGGCCAAGGAGGTTGCCGACATCACGCTCATGGGAGGCGACCTGGGCGCGCTCGTTACCATGCGGAGGCTGAGCGTAGCACTCATCAAACGCCTGGATACCGCCTACCGTGGGGTCATAGGCCTCAATTCTCTGCTGCTGGCCCTGGGTATCACCGGCATCATAACGCCCACAGTCTCTTCGCTCTTGCACAACGGTTCAACCATAGGGTTCAGCCTCGCAAGCTCACGGGCCTACACGCTCGATGAGGAAGACTGAGTTTCGTCCTACCGCCTCGCCCCGTGCGCGATTACACCGCTCTTACGCGCCCAGGTACCTGCTCAGCGTCTCAAATACCTCGTCGAGATTGATGGGCTTGCCTATGTGGTTGTTCATGCCCGCCGCCAGACAGCGCTCGACATCTTCTCTGAAGACGTTGG
>JAISEO010000071.1 GCA_031264075.1 Coriobacteriales bacterium
GTCACGTCCCGTATAGAGGGAGGAAGCGGCACACTCAGCTACCGGTGGTATAAAAGCCCCACGGGAAGCTTCCTCGGGGCAGAGGTGATAGAAGGTGTCTCAGGTGCAAGCTTTACCCCGCCTTCTGACACAACGGGACGTACCTACTACTTCTGTGAGGTGACCGGCACGCTTGAGGAGGCAGGAGTGGTACGGGCCATAACGCGCGCTGCCTCTGTGGAGGTGGTAGCCGACGCCCCTGTTGATCTGAGTGGATTCAGTGTCACGGGTATAGACCCTCTGGGCTATGTCTATACGGGAGTTGCCATCACAGCTCCTCTTACTGTCACAGACCCTGCAACATCTCTTCCCCTCACACCTGATGAAGACTATACGCTTGCCTACAGCCCCAATGTCTCGGCAGGTGCGGTAAGCATCACCATCACCGGGAAGGATGCCTACACCGGAGAGCTTGAGGCCGGCTTCCTCATCAGGCAGGCCCCGCTTACCCTCACCCTCGCCTCCCATGAGAAGGTCTATGGCAAGCCGGACCCCGCCTTTACCTACGCTGTCTCGGGTCTGAGGACAGGAGACGAGCTTACCGGCCTTATCTGTAGCCGCACACCGGGAGAGGACAGGGGAGACTACCTCATCACCTTAAAAGATGCCGCCTTGGCAAGGGAGGGCGTAGAGGTAACGGCAAACTACGACATTGCCTACGCTTCCGCAACCCTCACCATTAACCCACGGGGTCTTACTGACGGAGGCTTTGTCATCACGGGTATAGAGGAGAAAGGCTATCCCTACACGGGCAGTGTCATAACCCCTGCCCTCTCCGTGACAGACGGCACAACGATTCTTGGGTCCGCGAGTGACTATACCTTAAGCTACCACGCCAATACACAGCCGGGGACGGCAAGCATCATCGTCACCGGCAGGGGTAACTACCGAGGGGAGTTACGCGCAGGCTTCACCATACTTCCTCCTGATGTTCCCAAACTCCCCGAGAACCAACCCTGGCCCCGCCTTGACGGAGGGAAGACAGACGGAGGGCGCTACGACACCATGCAGGCCATAGTGAACGAAGGCTGGAAGGACACAGGCTCCCCTTACGTCATCGTAGCCTCTGGAGCCAACTTCCCTGACGCGCTTGCCGCCTCCTCACTTGCGGGAATCTACGGAGCCCCGGTCATCCTCACCGAGCCGGGAGGTCTCACCACCCAGGCAGCAGATACCATAGAAGCCCTCGGTGCGGACAGGGCCCTCATCATAGGAGGCGATGCCGCAGTTGCTCCCGAGACCGTGCAGGCTCTCGAAGGCATAATAGGTGCAGGTAATGCAGAGCGCATCTCGGGAGATACCCGCATAGCCACAGCCCTTGCTATCTATGAGAAGGGAAAGACCCCTGATGCCGGCAAGCTTTCCTGGTCAGACACTGCCATCATAGCAAACGGCTTTTCCTTTGCAGACGCGCTTTCCATCTCTCCCTTTGCCAACGCAACCCGCTCGCCTCTGTTCCTATCCACCCCGGGAGAGGGCCCGGGAAGTGGCCTTGACGTGGCAACGCTTGCTGCCCTTAGCACCGGAGGCTTCAAGAGGATAATCATCACCGGAGGTACTTCTGCCGTACCGGCCATCGTAGAAGACCAGCTCGCCCCAACAGGAGCCACCATAGAGCGCTGGTCGGGAGAGAGCCGCTACGAGACGAGCGTGGACATAGTGGAGAGATCCCTTGTAGCCTCGGGTGGTGCCCTTACCCTCAACAACCTCGTCTGTGCCACCGGCACCAACTACCCCGACGCCCTTGCGGGAGGAGCATTTGCCGGACACACCGGTACCGTGCTCCTCCTCGTACACGCCACAGAGAACGGTGGACTTGCAGGGCTCGGTCTCATCTCAAAGCACAGGGATGAGATAGGCAAGGGATATGTGCTCGGGGGCGCTGCCGCTGTGCCCGGGGAGCTTCTGGCGCTTCTCGAGGAGGGGGGGCGGTAGGAAGGCGCGCTGTGCCGTCTTTCTGCCTCAGGCCTGTTACTCGTACCTCAGGGCCTCAATCGGGTGCATTCGTGCCGCCTTTTGAGCCGGATACAGGCCAAAAACCATGCCGACGATGGTGGAGAAGACCACCGACACGACGATGACCGTTCCTGAGAGGGTGTAGGTGGTTGCAGCTGCGCTGCTGGAAGCATCCGTACCGGAGCTGGCTATCATGTTGACGATGAGGAGCACGATGCCCGATCCGATGATGCCGATGGCACAGCCGATAAGACAGAGCACCATCGCCTCCAAAAGGAACTGGGTCATGATGCTGCCTTGGGTAGCGCCTATGGCCTTGCGGATGCCGATCTCGCGTGTGCGCTCGGTCACCGATACCAGCATGATGTTCATGATGCCGATACCGCCCACCAGCAGCGAGATGCCCGCTATGCCGCCGAGCAGCAGCGCAAAGGTGTCCTGCACACTGCTCAGGGTCTCGGAGAGGGTCTCCATGTTCTGCACGTAGTAGGCATCGGTGTCGCCGTCAAAGCGGGTGAACAGCCAGAGATCCAGGGCCGTCTCGGCAGCGGCTATCTGCGATGAATCCGTCGCCATGACGTAGAAGCTGGTGATGTCGCTGGAACCGGTCGTACGCGCCGTCACCGTAAACGGCACATACACGGCATAGGATTCCATGCCGGTTGAGGTGACGCTTTCGTTCTCGGCCAGTACTCCCACTATCTGATAGGGCAGATCGTCGAGCGTAATCGACTGCCCGGGAATCTCGCTGATGGGCACGTTTTCAAACAGCTCGGCGGCGGCCTCGTAGCTGAGCACCACAACGTGCGCGTAATTATCAAGGTCGGGTTGCAGCAGGAGACGGCCGCCCGCAAGCACACTGCTCATTATCGAGAAATAGGCGTTGTTGGTTCCGGTAATGCTCACCCGTACCGTGCTCGTGCCCTGCTTCACGCTGCCCGAGCTTTGCAGATACGGCGCCACCAGGCCCAGGGTCTCCTCGGCGGTGAGCTCGTCGAGTTCGTCCATTTTGAGGGGCTTGCCGCCGTCGTCACGGATGTTCACGGTAAAGAGGTCGTTGCCCAGCTGCGAGATGCGGTCGGAGACGCTGTTGGTTGCACTGGTGGCCAGCGATACCAACACCACGAGCGCCATGACGCCGATGATGATGCCGAGCATGGTGAGAAAGGCCCGCATCTTGTTTGCGAGGATGGACTTGAGCGCCATCTTTATGGACTGGAGGATCATGCTGCCACCACTTCTGCTACCGCCCTCATGCTCTGGCCGTTCTCACTCTGCACCGCCTTCACTCCTCTGCCACCTTTCCGTCCCTGATGTGTACCGTGCGTCCGGTCTGGGCCGCCAGCGTACTGTCATGGGTGATGAGCACGATGGTGCGTCCGCTGGCATTGAGTTCATGGAGCAGTTGGACTATCTCCGCGCCGGTGTGCGAGTCCAGATTGCCGGTGGGCTCGTCGGCCAGGATGAGGGAGGGTTCCGTCACCAGCGCTCGCGCTATCGCTGCCCGTTGCTGCTGGCCGCCGCTGACATTGTTGGGGGTATGCCGCCGCCTGTCAAGGAGTCCGACCTTTTCCAGAGCCGCTTCTACGAGCGGTCTGCGCTCGGCGGCCTTCATACCCCGGTAAATCAGGGGCAGCTCCACATTCTCCTCTATGCTCATGCGGCCGATGAGGTTGAAGTTCTGAAATACGAAGCCGATATGCCGGTTGCGGATGCGTGCCAGTTCACCCGAGCTGTAGCTCTCTACGGAGGTCCCGTCCAGCAGGTAGACGCCACAGTCGGCCACGTCCAGCACGCCCATGATGTTCATGAGGGTGCTCTTGCCGCTCCCTGAGGGCCCTACTATCCCGAGGAACTCGCCGTCATCGATGCTCAGGTTGACCTCATCCAGCGCGTGGACATCGCTGTCACCGATATGGTAGGTCTTGGATATGTCGATGAGTTCTATCACTGCTGACTGCCGCTTTCCTTCTGCACCCGCGTCATTGTCTGCCCATCCGGCCTCATTGCCCGGGAATCTGAACAGGGCCGCCGCCATTGCCGCCGAAGTTGGGCATCTGTCCGCCACCGCCCGGTCCGCCGAGTTCTCCGCTGAACTCAAAGGTCTGCCCGCCGCCCCTGTTGCCCATGTTGCCAAAGCCGCCTGAATCGGTGCTGGCCGCGGAGGAGCTTATCTGCTGGCGGTAATAGACCGTCGTGCCTTCGTCGAGGCCGTTCAGGACCTCCACGGTATTCTCATCGGAAAGCCCGGTCTCCAGGGGGGTCTCGCCGCCCAGTTCGCCGTCGTCTGTGACCGTGGTGTAGACGAAAACCTCATCGCCGCGCTGCTGCACGGCATCCAGGGGAATGAGGACCACGCCGGTGGCCTGCTCTTTGATGATGGTGGCCGTGGCGGAGAAGCCCACGTACATCCCCTCTGTCCGGGGAATGGTGATAACCGCGTAGTAGCTCGTGCCCGACACCGACACCGAACTCACGGTTCCCTCAAAAACCTCGTCTTCCAGGGCACTCAGCTCGACGGTGGCCTGCTGGCCCACCTTGACCGCCGCAACGTCCAGCTCGTCGAGTTGGAGCTGCACCTCCACCTCATCGGCAGAGTTTATCTGAAAGGCCGGGGCCTTGACGCTGTCCAGTACCAGCTCTTCTTCCTCGGTGGCGCTTGCAGCGCCGGTAGTACCTGTTGAGCCTGAGCCCGTTGAGCCTGCGCCCGCGCTGCCGCTGCCGGTATTTGCAGCACCGCTGCCGCCGGTATTCGCAGAGCCGCCACCCCCGGTATCATTGGAGCCGCCGCCGCTACCGCCGCTGTCGTCTTCCAGCACCACATAGCAGGTCTTTGTTTCCGTTGGCTTGTCGGACAGGCTGAAGACCACGGGATACACACCCTTCACGGGAGCAAAGGCGCCATAATCCACGTCTATGCCCAGGGGTGGCGCGTCCTGCCCTCCCGCTGGTTCCTCTCCGGCCGCGTCCTGTATCCTGGCCTCGCAGAGTGTTATCAGGTAGAGGCGCGTGGCCTCCTCCTGGCTGGTCTTGGCGGACGCGACGCAGGCTGCCCTGGCCTGAGAGACCGTGGCCGTGGCATAGGGCAGGACGGAGAGCTCGGGCCCGGCCTTTTCCTCCTCCGGGGCCTCCAGTGGGCTGAGCTGGCCGCTGTCGGATATGCTGGCCTGCCCAAACGCCGTGCCGCCAGAGGATCCGGATACACCAGCGCTGCCAAACGACCAGCCGGTTGAGCCGGAGAGCTCGGCCGTGCTGAATACTCCGCCTGCGGCTGAGCCGGAGAGACTGGCCTGCCCAAAGGCCCCATTGCCCGTTGAACCGGACGAATCGCTGTCGGCGGAGCTCGAACTGGCGCCCGTGCTGGCCGTTATCGTATCGCCCTTCTTGACGTTGACGCTGCCGATGGTTCCCGTCGCGTTGGCCTTGACATAGCCGGAGGCGTACAGCACGTTGAGATCGCTCAGCAATACGTCGTAGGCGGCAATCAGCCGATCCAGAGCCACCGAGCCACCGAGTTCGCTTAAGGCACTGGCAAGCTCGTCTCGTTCATCTTCCACCAAATCGATAACCTCAGCCACCGAATCCGTGTCCACGGCTGCCAGTACATCGCCTTCGGTAATACTCTCACCGCTGTGCACATAGACATCGTCCACGGTGATGCCCACGGGCACCTCAACCTTGATACTGGCCTCAGCCAGGCTGCCACTGCCGGAGACCGTCGTGGACACGTCGCCTGTCGTGGCCAGGGCGGAGCTTATGATGGAATCACTCGTCTGATCTGCTGTGCCGCCCAGCAATCTCGGTACCAGCAAAACTGCCCCTACGGCAACGATAATGACAAGGCCGACTATCACAAACAGCCCTATGCGCCGCGTCTTCCTGCTCTTCTGCAAAACCTGTGGCATACCTTCTCCGTTTCCTTGAAGCATCAAATCCCCGTGACTCAGGCGCTGTATGAGAGACGTACGAACAAACAGGATATAAAGTAGCCCTCCTTCCTTAAATCAGGCTGAAAGCCAAAAACAATTGCGCGTCACCTCATGGGGCAGCTTTTGCTACAATGAATGGTTCGTGTGTACCTACCTAGCATATTGGAGGCCAGATGACCACGCTCTATACACCTGAGTACGTTCCCACCGGTGAGGAAAAAGCCGTATTCCACACCAATAAAGGCGACATCACCATACAGTTGGCTGGCAGGGATGCCCCCATCCATGTGGCCAACTTTGTTGAGCTTGCCGAGAAGGGCTTCTATGACGGTCTCAAGTTCCACCGCTACGAGCCCAACTTCGTTATCCAGGGCGGCTGCCCCAACTCGCGCGAATATTCGAGCGAGGAGCTGGCGCGCGGTGTGCAGGACCCGAGTCGTGGTATCCCCGGTACCGGAGGGCCCGGCCACACTATCAAGGGAGAGTGGAAGACCAATCCCCACAACAAGCATAAGGACGGTACCCTGGCCATGGCGCGCTCGCAGGCACCCGATTCTGCCGGCTCGCAGTTCTACTTCTGTCTGGGTCCGCAGTCCTTCCTCGATGGCAACTACACCGTGTTTGGAGACCCTGCAGACGAGGAGAGCCTTGCGGTTATCCACTCGCTCGGCAAGGGAGATGTCATCGAGTCCGTAGAGATCAGCAAAACGGCGGCGTAACAGGCTCGGGCCCCAGGCCTCAGGCGAGACACGCCCCGGGTACGGCAATCGAAAGGCGTAACAGTCCAGGGATTTGAGAGGAGCAACTTCCTTTGAACAGCACGAATTTCAATCAGGCAGAAGCCGCGTACAAGAGCGGAAACTATGTCGATGCCCTCAAGTCGTATTATGCTGCCCTCAAAGAGGACAGTGCTGGTTTTGCTCCCGGAGACGCAGGTCTCCTGTATTATCGCCTCGGGAACTGCCTGCTTAAGATGTACACCTTCAGTGAGGCGGCCGTCAGCTATCAGAAGGCCCTGGAGGATACGCAGTTTGCCTCCCGGGCGGCAGCGCAGGTCAATTTGGGCAAGGCGCAGCTGGGCCTGGGCAAATACGAGGATGCGGTGCAGTCCTTTAACACCGCCCTGGCCGACAGCAGCTATGGCAAGCCCTATCAGGCACAGATGGGCCTGGGCAACGCCTACACCAAGCTGGGCATGATTATCGACGCCGGCACCGCCTACCGCAACGCCGCGCTGGACGAGAGGAACCCCAACCCCTCCAAGGCGCTGATGAGTCTGGGCAGTTGCTTCATGGCACTGGGCCGTGCTGAAGACGCCATCGAGTCCTACAATGCCATCTTTGAGTTTGCCCCTTCGCAGGCGGTGGCGCAAAAGGTCTATGAGAGCCTTGGGCAGGCCTTTACGGCTGCCGGACACTATAACGAGGCCCTTGACGCCTTTAACAGGGCACTCGCGCCGGGTGGGTTCGTGCTCTCAACGGACGCGCAGGCCGACTACACCAAGGCCCTGCAGGCTCTGAGTGAGGCTGATGCCCAGGCGGCCCTCGCCGGTTTTGGCACCCTGGCCAACGCCACAGCCAATCCCACCCTGGAGCCGAGCGTGCAGGCGGATGGTACCGTGGCCTATGGAGCCGGCAATGTACCGACTGTTCACGACACCGGCTTTTTTGACGTTGCGGAATCCGACCTTGTCCAGCTTTCAAAAAACCAGATGAAGGGCCAGCGCAAGCTCAGGCACACGGGCCTCAAGGTCGTTCTGGTCATCATCATTCTCCTCATCCTCGTCATGGGCGCCGGCGTCTTTGGCTACACGCAGGGATACGGCTGGCCCACACAGGAAGCGGTTATCCAGGATCTGTTTGCCTCTCATGCCGAGGGTGCGGACACCAGCCAGTACTGGGTTGGCACCACCGACGAAGAAAAGCAGGTCATTGAGCGTATCATGGACATGGTTGTGCCCACGAGCTCGGTAGACATCATCTATCTGGACAGGAGTATGGTAAGCTCCGAGGCCATCGTCACCGCTCATCTGCAAGAGGGTGGCACCATGCACTACCTCATCAACCTGGAACGAAGCGGCATAGGCTGGAAGATCAGTGGACTCAACCTGTACTTTGCCTCCGCACAGGAATCTTCCGGACAGGCCTCTGCCTCTGCCTCCTCTTCTTCTTCCACTCAGACACCTTCCGAGCAGAATACGACCTCGCCTCCGGCATCCTCCGAACAGAGCGCTGAGGCAGGCACCAACCAAGGCACCAGCACCGGCACCAACCCCAGTGCCGACGCAAACGCCAATCCAGGCAATGACGCCCCAGCAGGCACAGCTTCCGAACAGACATCAGAGCAGTAACACCTCAGCAACTGGTGGTAACAGCACGGTGATAACACAACGGGCAACCAGACCGAAAGGTACGATATGACTGAAAAGACCTACGCCATGCTTAAGCCCGACGCCGTAGCGGCAGGGCAGGTGGGTGAGATCATCGCTCGTTTTGAGCGGGTGGGCCTGGCCCTGGACAGGATGGAATTGGCCGAGGTGACGCCCCAGCAGGCCGCGGCCAACTATGCGGAGCATGAGGGCAAGCCCTTTTATGACGGCCTTATCCGCTACATCACCTCCGGCCCGGTGGTCAAGCTGGTGCTCTCCGGCGAGGGCGCCGTTGCGCTTACCCGCAAGCTGATGGGTGCCACCAACCCCGCCGAAGCCGCACCGGGCACCATCCGGGGCGATTTTGGCATGGTGATGGATGCCAATGTCATTCACGGCTCCGACTCTCCCGAATCCGCCGAGCGTGAGATTGCCATCTTCTTTGGAGAGACGGAAAGCTGAGACAAGCGGATACGTCGGGCCTCTCCGACCCATCCGCCGCACAATGCCCCGCAAAGCACTCCGGTGCAGCAGCAGCGAGCAGGACAGAGCAGGAATGAACAGACAGAACGGTAAAGAGTAGGAGCCTGGACAGCAATGTCGTTTTTGGACAATATATTCAGCCAGTGGAGCAGCGACCTGGCTATTGACCTTGGCACCGCCAATACGCTGGTAGCCGTTGCCGGCGAAGGCATCGTCCTGGACGAGCCCAGTGTCGTCGCCATAGACAACGAGGTCAACCGGGTGCTTTCGGTGGGAACCGAGGCACGCGAGATGATCGGTCGCAACCCGGGCAACATCTCGGTGGAGCGTCCGCTGGCCGACGGGGTCATCGCCGACTATGACGTCACCGAAGCCATGCTCAGCTACTTCATCAACAAGGCCAATCCCAAGACCCGGCTGTGGCAGCCCAAGCCCCGCATCGTCATCTGTATCCCCTGCGGCGTGACCTCCGTAGAAAAGCGTGCGGTCTTTGAAGCCACCATCCAGGCCGGCGCCCGACAGGCCTTTCTCATAGAGGAGCCCATGGCGGCGGCCATAGGTGCCGGGTTGCCGGTGGAGGAGCCTACGGGCTCCATGGTCGTGGACATCGGCGGCGGCACCACCGAGATAGCCGTCATCTCTCTGGGGGGCATCGTGACCTCCCACTCGCTGCGCACCGCCGGCAACGAGTTTGACGAGTCCGTTGCACGGCATGTGCGTGAGGTCTATGGCCTCAACATCGGCGTGCGCACGGCGGAAGACATCAAAATAGGCATCGGTTCGGCCATGCCCATATCCACGGGAGAGATGGACATGGAGATTTCCGGGCGCGACCTCTCCACCAATCTTCCCCGTTCTGAGAACCTCCAGAGCGAGGATATCCGGGAGGGGCTCAAGGCACCGCTCCAGGAGATACTCATCGCCATCAAGGAGACCTTCCTCGAGACCGACCCCGACCTGGCAGCCGACATCATCGTCAACGGCATCCTGCTCACCGGCGGCGGGGCGCTGCTCAAGGAGATGGACCGCTTCCTCACCAATAACCTCGATGTTCCCGTGTATGTGAGCCCGACGGCCTTTACCAATGTCGTCGTAGGTTGTGCCATGGCGCTTGAAAACCCGCAGGCACTGAACCGTTCCTATACGCAACGTTAGCAAACTGTCTTAAGAAAGGTTGCGTGCTCTTGGCGCTTCCCAAGCAAACACCGAAGAGGATCACCGGTGGAGTCCTCGCCATTGTTTTGAGTTTTGTCTCACTCAGCCTCATAACCCTGTGGTCGTACGAGGGGGGCACGGGAGCCGAGGCCAATGGTTTCCTGCACAGCGCCCGCAGTGCGCTCGCAACCGTTGTCATGCCCTTTGACCGGGCGAGTTCCCTTCTGGGCGAGCCGGTAGACGCCCTGGGCACGGCCTTAGGCGATGCTACGGCCAGCGAAACCAGCCTGAGTGAGCTGCAGGCGCGCAACGATGAACTGTCCGGCATGGTCATGCGGCTCGAGGAATACCGCCTCGAAAACGAGCGCCTCACGGAGCTGCTGGAGCTCTCAGACGCCTACAGCCTGGAGTCCACGGCGGCCCATATACTCAAGAAGCCGATAGACTCCTGGAACCAGACCATCACCATTGATAAGGGCACGCAAGACGGATTGGCCGTGGGCATGCCGGTGATGAGCCCCAACGGCCTCATAGGCCAGATAGAGTCCGTGGGCAGCTTTACCTCGCAGGTGCGCCTGCTCACCGACCCAAACTCCGGCGTGGCCGTATTCCTGCAGGCCAACCGCTCCGAGGGAGTACTCACCGGTTCCATCGAGCGCCTGCTCTACCTCAACTACCTCAGTCTCGACGTTGACGTGGTGCCGGGCGATGTCGTGGTCACCTCGGGTGCCGGCGGTGTGTATCCCAAGGGCATCGTCATCGGCGAGATCACCTCGGTCAGCTCCTCACCTTCCGACGTATACCAGACCGTCGTGGTCAAGCCCACAGCCCGGGTCAAATACTATGAGGAGGTGCTGGTGCTTATCGGCAGGCAGTCCGAGGTCACGCCCAGCGCCGCAGCCACTGCCACGAGCAGCGCCACAGAAGGCACCACCGACAGCGACTCGAGCGACAGCAATGCTTCTGCGACAGACGAGAGCGCGAGCAGCAGCTCCTCTGCCCAGTCCGGCGGCGCAGAGGCAGATACGGGCGGTGGTCGCTAGTGGAGACAATCCAGCAGCCCCCGCCAGGCGCCGTTATCGCGAGTGCTGTTATAGCCGTGGTCTTGCAGCTGGTGGTGGCACCGGCCATAACCCTCTTTGGTGTCGTGCCCAACTTCATCCTCGCAACCGTTATCATAACCGCCATTCACAACGGTCCGGTGCGCTCCGTTGTCATGGGCTTTGTGCTGGGCCTCGTGTTTGACTTCTGCTCGCTCGGGCCCCTTGGTGCCATGACCCTCGTGCTCACCATCCTGTCCTACGCGGTGAGTTCGCTCAACAAGGGCGTGTTTACCGGTGGTATCGTCGTGGACATGATAATCCTGCTCGCGGCGCTCATCGCGGGCGAGTTCCTCATCAGCGTCATCTATGCGATAGTGGGAGCCAATCCGGAGTTTCTGCTCTCACTCGTACAGCGCGTGCTGCCGGCCATCGCCTACGACGCGCTCATCGGGCTCATCCTCATGATCATCTACAACGCCATCGTGGGAGACAGTTCCTTCCGCTCGGGCGGTGGCACCGGACGCTCACTGACTCGGAAGCTGCATCTGTAATGAATGTCTACGCAGTTGCGGCCGGCATTGCTGTCCTGCTCTTCGCGGTGCTCATCGCGGGCTTTTTCGTGGCGCGCTATCTGCTCAGGAACCGCCGGGGAAAACGAAGGGGCATCTACGCGCCCAGCCTCGTTCGTGCCGACAGGATAAAGGCAACGGACGGCGATCAGCTGCCGGGCTCCGGGAGCCTCAAAGACCGTCCGGCCAGGCAGGGGAGGGGACGCTTCTACGCCTTTGGGGTGCTCATCGCGGCCATCTTCGGCACGCTGTCCGTCAAGCTCTGGAGCCTGCAGGTGCTCGGGCACGAGGAATACGTCAGGCTCTCAAGCGAGAATATGACCTCGGAGGTGAGCGTGCCGGCTAATCGTGGCCGCATCCTCGACAGAAACGGCAATGAGCTCGTAGGCAACCGCCCCTCAATCACCGTCACCGGCAAGCGCAGCCTGGCCGAGGACACCGCCCTGGTGCACCGCCTCTCCCTGGTACTGGGTGTTCCCCTCGGGATTATCCGGCGCAACCTCCTCGACGACTCGGAAGGCGTGCAGAGCGACCATACCATCGCCAGCGACGTGCCCATGGAGGCGGTGGCCTATATCCGTGAGCATCCCTCTCTGTTCAAAGACGTCAACGTGGAGTCGCGTACCGTGCGCTATTATCCCTACGGCTCGCTCGGCGCGCACGTCCTCGGCTACACCGGCCCCGTTACCGAGGACTTTCTCGCCAGCCAGACCGGTGAGGAGCCCATTCCCTATCAGGGCGGCGACATCATCGGCATAGAAGGTGCCGAGGCCACCTACGAGCACATCCTGCAGGGCATGCACGGCACCCGCAGCTATAAGGTGGATGCCACCGGCAATCCCACCGAGCTGCTCTCTGAGACCGAGCCGGTGAGCGGCGATGACGTGGTGCTGACCATCGATGCCAGCCTCCAGCGCGAGACCGACACGATACTCCGCGACATCATCACCATGGTGCGCGGCGACGGCGAGAACGTCAACTGCAACGCCGGCGTCATCGTGTGCCTGGACGTGAAGGACGGCGGCGTGCTCGCGGCCTCAAGCTACCCGACCTTCTATCCCGCAGACCTCTCCCGAGGCATCTCCAACGAGCTGTGGGAAGAACTCACCACCGAGGAGAGTGGCTACCCCCTCAACAACCGCGTGGTGAGCGGACAATACCCGGCGGCCTCCACCTTCAAGCTCTTTACCTCGCTTGCCGGCCTCACCCAGGGCATGATTAACGAGGACACGACCTTCTACTGCGACGGCTACTGGGATGACTATGGCGAGGACTGGGGCCAGCGTTGCTGGATCTATCCGGGCGGCCACGGCACCATGGATCTGGAGGAGTCCATCAACCAATCCTGCGACATCTTCTTCTATTCCGTGGGAGCGGCCTTCTATGAGCAGTGGAGGGCGCACGAAGGCGAGATACCCGTGGAGACCGAGCGGCCCAACCCCTTTCAGGACTACGTTGCCACCTGGAACTTCGGCGCTCCTACCGGCGTGGATATGCCGGGTGAGGCGGGCGGCCGTATCCCCGATGCCACGTGGAAGAAGGAGGCCTTCTCCGATACCCCGGAAGAAGCCATGTGGCAGCCGGGCGACATGACCAATATGTGCATCGGCCAGGGCGACATCCTCGTGACCCCGCTGCAACTCTGCAACGGCTACGCCACCTTTGCCCGTAAGAAGGCCGTGACACCCCACGTGTTCAGCCATGTCATCGACTCCGAGGGCGATACCGTGGTGAGCTATACGGCAGAGGAGCCAGAGGCCCAGCCCCGCTACGAGCAGGAACACCACGACCGGGTCCTCGACGGCCTCAAGCGCGTCGTTGCGCGTGAGGGCGGCTTTGGCCCCATCCCCGTGGAGGTGGCCGGCAAGACGGGCACGGCGGAGGTGGCTGGCAAGGACGACTTCTCGTGGTTCGTGGGTTTTGCGCCGGCCGACGACCCCCAGTACTGCGCGCTCTGTCTCATAGAGCAGGGTGGCAGCGGCTCACTCGTGGCCATGAACGGCGTCATCCAGTGCTTCGCGCGTCTGTATGGCGTGGACGCGGGAGCCATCACCATCTGGCAGAACAGGAATGAACGATAGTGCTTCGTTAAGTCTAAAACTGCCGTTAGCTGCGCCGCTCATTTTTCACAGTGCAAGGCGGACGAAGGAGCCCTACTGGCGGTAATGCGACTGAGGACAACGCAGCAATGTGGAAAAGGAGCAAGCAGATAATGGTAGTTTTAGACTTAAGGGAGCACTAATGCCGGTTGCTCCTAAGATGCAGAGTTCTCCCAGCAGCAAGCAGGGTTCTGCAAGCCGACTGGGGCTTGGCGATGTCTTTCGCTCCCTCAATTATCCCCTCCTGGTGGTAGCCCTCATCCTCATTGCCTATGGTCTGTTGGTGGTATGGTCGGCCACGTCGGAGTCCAGCGACTACAGCTTCAACCGGCAACTGATGGGTGTTGGCATAGGCCTTGTGTTGATGCTGGTGCTCTGGCGTGTGGACTACAGCAGGCTTTCTGGCTTTACCTACCTGCTCTTTGGATTGTGCATTGCCCTGATGCTCATGCCCCTGCTGCCCTTTATCGGGGTCACCATCAACGGCGCGCGCAGCTGGATACAGGTGTTTGGGCAGCAGTTCCAACCGGGAGAGCTGGCCAAGATCTGCTACATCCTCTTTGCGGCCTCGCTCATCGCGCGCTACAAGGGGAGGCTGGACTCGGGCTTGGAATACCTCAGGTGTTTCGCGCTGCTCATGGTGCCGATACTGTGCATCATGCTCCAGCCCGACCTCGGCACCGGCATGGTGCTCTTTGTCATCGGCATGGTGTCTCTGTTTGCGGGAGGGGCAAACAGGCGCTTGCTTATCGCTACCGTGGTGGTAGTGGTTGCCCTCGCCGTTCTGGCATTGACCCTCGACGGCCTGCTGGACACGGCCTTTGGCAGCGACGTGCTGCTCAAGGATTACCAGAAGAACCGCCTCCTCGTCTTTCTGGATCCGAGTCTTGACCCGGGGGGTGCGGGTTACAACCTCAAACAGGCACAGATAGCCATCGGCTCCGGCGGCATGGTGGGCAAGGGCCTGGGCAATGCCACCCAGAGCGCATTGGGCTTTCTCCCCGCGGCCCCCACCGACTTCATCTTCTGCGTGCTGGCAGAGGAGTTCGGTTTTCTCGGCTCCCTCCTCCTCATTGTTCTGTATGCACTGCTGCTGTTTCTGGTCTTGCGGGTGGCCTTTGCCTCCTACGACCTCTATGGCACGCTTGTCGTCACGGGAATACTGGGGATGTGGGTGTTCCAGATACTGGAGAATATCGGCATGACCTGCGGTTTAATGCCTATTACGGGCATCCCGCTGCCCTTTATGAGCTACGGATCCTCCTTCATGCTCGTCAATTTCATGTCGCTCGGCCTCATTCTTTCTGTCTGGGCACATCGCAATCCGGTAAAATCTGCTGTGACTCAGAGTGCTCGCAGGGTACAATAGGAGTGTTCCATCTCGTCACCTGTAAAAGCAGAGCGACGAAGTAACTGTATACCGCCGCCTGGCAGAGCAGCGTTCTGACACGGCAATCCATACCAGAGGAGTGATACGCATGGCACGACCCAAGATTCCCATAAACATCAATACCCTCACAAAGGCCGGCAAGCTCTTTGAGGCCGAGTCCGATTCTGACTTCTGCATCGAGGTGCTTGTGGACTCCAGTGCGAGCCGCAGGCTCGTAGCGCAGTGCCGCAAGGTGCTGCAGGTGCGCCCGGGCACAGCCGAGCTTACGGTCTCGAGCTTTGACGAAACGATGCCTGTCCTCAACAAGGATGCGGGCCTCACCATCGTGGTGGCCGGAAGCTCGCCGTTTCTCAGGCGCATCACGGAGATAGCCCTGTGGTCCGGCACTCACTGCGTTGTCCTCTCAGAGGACGCCGCGGCTGTGGTGGCCACGGTTCCGGAGGAGGACGCCCTCGAGATTGCCAGGACCATTGTGGAAGTGGACGTCAACAAGCCCGAGGAGGCTCTTGAACACGATCTGGCAGCCTGGTGCGTGGCCCACCTCCCCGAGTTCAGACTCAGCCTTGGCACGGCCTTCGTCTTTATGCGCAAGGCCATTGCCAAAGACTTCACCCGGCAGACCTCTCTGGAAAACGCGGTGATAGCAGCGGTATTCTTCCTGCCGGGCGCCGATTTACCCGTGCTCACGCTCAATCAGTGCAAGCTGCTGTATCAGATAGCAGTCATCAACGAAGTGCCGCTGACCCGCGAGCGCCTGGCAGATGTGGCCCTGGTGGTGGCTTCGGCCTTTGGGCTTCGCGCGCTTACCCGTGTGGCCGTGCACCGCTTTGTGCCCGTGGGCTGGCTGGTGCGCGGCATCACGGCCTTTGGCGCCACCCTGCTCTTGGGCCATCTGGGCAACCAGCTGTACAGCAGTGGCGGCGGCGTCGTAGAACTGGTAAAGGGGCGGTTCCATAAGGAAGCACCGGGTGAGGAGGCCATCACCCTCCTGAGCGAGGCGCCCCCGAGCAATCCGGCAGACGCGGCAGCTCAGAACGGAGCAGCGTCTGAGGCTCGGACACTCCAGCAGAGCGGCGAAGCGCATTGATCAATCCCGAGTCCCCAAGCCTCCGCCCGCGCTTGGAACAGCTTCTGGCGCGGGTAGAAAAGCCCTCTCGCTACATCGGTGCCGAACTCTTTGCAGAAAAGCCAGAGCCTCTTCGCGTTGAACACCTGGACACCACCAGACCCGCCCGGGATGATGTCTGTTCGCCTGCGCTCCAACAGGCCGCCGAAAACCTGGATGTCGCCCTCATATACCCCGACATCTACGACATCGGTGCCTCTAACCAGGCCCTGGTAATCCTGTACGCGGTGGCGCGTCATGTGCCGGGCGTTGGTGTAGAGCGGGCCTTTCTGCCCTGGCTCGACCTGGCGGCGGAGTTGCGCGCAGACGACTTGCCGTTGTGCAGCCTGGAGAGCCAGCGCCCGCTCAGGGACTTTGACCTCCTCGGCATCACGATGCCGCATGAGCTGGTAGCCACAAATATCTGCGAACTCCTCGATCTCAGCGGCATCGCGCTGGCGGCGGGCGACCGGGGTGAGGACGAGCCGCTCGTGCTCGGTGGCGGGCCGGTTGCCAATAGCCCCGCGCCCTTTGCCGCCTTTTTCGATGCCCTGTGTATAGGAGAAGGGGAGGAGGCCTTTGCCGAGGTGCTCGCCTCCCTGCGGGAGACGAAGCGCCAGGGGCTCAGCCGGGCCGAACGTCTCAAGGCCCTGGCAGACATCGAGGGCCTGTATGTGCCTTCGCTCACGCAGGGCACGGTACGGCGCCGCGTGTTGGCCGATTTTGCCAGCTATCCGGTGGTGACGGCTCCCGTCGTGCCCTTTGTCGAGACCATCCAGGATCGCCTCAGCATAGAGATTGTGCGCGGCTGCGCGCGCGGCTGTCGCTTCTGTGCCGCTGGCATGCTCAACCGTCCGGTGCGGGAGCGTTCTGCCAATACCATTGTTGCCGCTGCCACGCAGGGCCTCGCGCGTACCGGGCTCAACGAGGTCGCCCTCAGCTCACTCTCCACCACCGACCACAGCCACATAGCCCAGATACTCAGACGCCTGTCCGGCCGCTACGACGCAACGGACATTCAGATAAGCCTGCCCTCACAACGCCTCGACGCCTTTGGCGTGGCAATGGCCGGAGTGGTCTCGGGTACGCAGAAAAAGGGCTCGCTCACCTTTGCCCCCGAGGCGGGTACGCAACGGCTCCGCGATGTCATCAACAAGAATGTCTCCGAGGCCGACGTGCTCGGCGCGCTCCATGCCGCCTACGAGGCCGGGTGGCGGCGCACCAAACTCTACTTCATGCTGGGCCTGCCCACCGAGACCGACGAGGACGTCGTGGCCATAGCCGAGCTTGCCAACCTGGCCTATGCTACGGCCAAGGACGCGGTGCCCGACGAGGACCGCGGCAAGGTGCGCATGAGCATTTCCGTGGCGGTGTTTGTGCCCAAGGCCCACACGCCGTTTCAGTTCTGTGGCCAGGTGCCGAGAGAAGAATTGCTCCGGCGCGTGCAGCTGCTCAAGGCGGCGCGTCTGAGTAAGGGTATAGACCTGCGTTGGCACGACCCGTCCGCGTCTCTCGTAGAGGCTGTGTTCTCGCGTGGAGACAGCTCGCTTGCCGCCCTCGGCATACGGGCCTGGGAGCTGGGTGCGCGCTTTGACGCGTGGAGCGATCAGTTTGACCTGGCCATCTGGGAGGAGGCGGCAGGCGAGCTGGGCCTTGACCTGCAGGAGCTTGCGTCGCGCCCCCTGGCCCTTGACGAGGCTCTGCCCTGGGACTTTATCGCCGGTGGCGTGAGCAGGCAGTATCTTGTGCGGGAGTATGAGCGTGCCCTGTCCTCCGCAGAAACCACCCCTGATTGTACCCGGGGGCCCTGCGGCAGCTGTGGTGTGTGCGCGGGAAGCGTTCAGACCGTACTGGCAGGTGCCCGTGGCTGATTTCAGTTTGCGCATGGGATTTGCCAAGCAGGGTCCTGTCATCTGGCTTTCGCACCTGGAAGTCGTGCGTGCCATGGAGCGCTGTGTCAGGCGCTCGGGCCTGCCCTACGCGGTCTCCCAGGGCTTTAATCCCCATATGAAGCACAGTTTTACCGCGGCATTGCCGGTGGGCACCGGCTCCAACGGCGAGTATATGGAACTCGGACTTGCGTCCCTCGTTGAGCCGCAGCAGGCGCTCTGTGCCCTGCAGGCCGTCCAGCACGAACATCTTCCCGTGCTTTCTGCCGAGTACGCTCCCCGGGATGCGCCCTCCCTCCAGCTCTACTATAACGAGGCAGGCTACCGGGTCGTCTTCGCCGAGGCCAGCGGCGAGGCCGGCTGTTCCAGCAGCGCGTGCGCACCCGAGTGCAGCACGGACAGCCCAGAATCTCAAACCCAGGCCGCCTCCCCGGTAGAGGAACTGCTCAGACGGCTCCACACCCGCCAAAGCATGGAGATACTCAAGAAGGGCAAGCCACGGATCTACGACCTCAGCCTCTACCTTACCGGGGCTGAGAGGGATGCGTCCGACCCGAATGCCCTCCTTCTCACCATACTCAGCCGCCCCGAAGGCTCCCTGCGTCCCGAGATACTCCTGGCTGCCCTCTCCAGGCCGGACCTCAGCTTGAAGCTGGTCTCTCTCACCCGCGTGAGCCTGCAACACAAGGAGCTTGCATGACCATCGATCTCGTCAGTCTCAACAGCCAACAATACGAAGCCGCCACCACGACGGAAGGGCCGCTTTTGCTCCTCGCGGGCGCCGGTACGGGCAAGACGCGGGCGCTCACCTATCGCATTGCCCATATGGTAGAGGATCTGGACATCCCTCCGTATCAGATCCTGGCCATCACCTTTACCAACAAGGCCGCGGCAGAGATGCGCGAGCGCCTCTCCGGGCTCCTCGGTAGCACGCGCGGCATGTGGATACTGACCTTTCACGCCCTGTGCGTGCGTGTTCTCAGGGCGCATGCCGGGTTGCTCAACTACACCCAGAGTTTTACCATCTATGACGAGACTGATTCCAAGCGTCTCGTCAAGGAGATAGTCGCGCAGCTCAACATCAACACCGAGTCCTTCTCTGTCAACGCCATCCGCAGCCTCATCTCCACGGCCAAAAACGAGCTCGTTGACGTGGAAGCCTTTGCCGAGCAGGCCAGGCGTCCGCTCGAAAAGCACGCCGCCCGCGTGTACAGGGAGCTTGAACGGCGGCTCAAGCTGGCCGACGCCATGGACTTTGACGACCTCCTCATGAATACCTGGCGGCTCTTCAAGGAGTATCCCGAGGTGCTTACCGCCTATCAGGAGCGCTTCCGGTACATCTCCATTGACGAGTACCAGGACACCAACCACGCCCAATACCAGATTGCCACGCTCCTTGCCGCGCGCTACGAAAACCTCATGGTCGTAGGTGACGACGACCAGTCCATCTACTCCTGGCGCGGCGCCGACATCCGCAACATCCTGGAGTTTGAGAAGGATTATCCCGCGGCAAAGGTGCTGCGCCTCGAGCAGAACTATCGCTCCACCTCCTCCATTCTCGAGGCCGCCAACCATGTGATAGCCAACAACAAAAACCGCAAGCCCAAGCAGCTCTTTACCGAGAGTGGCGCGGGCGAGCAGATACGCCTCTACCTGGCCAGCGACGAGCGAGACGAGGGACGCTGGATTGCCGGTGAGATAGAGCGCCTGCACAACGCCGGGCACCCCTACAGCAGCCTTGCCCTGTTCTATCGCACCAACGCCCAGTCGCGCATCCTGGAGGACATGCTCCTGCGTGCCGGGGTGCCCTATCGTATCTACGGCGGCACCCGCTTTTTTGACCGGGAGGAGATCCGCGATCTCATGGCCTACCTCAAGCTCATCGTCAACTCCGCCGACGACATGGCTGCCAAGCGTGCCATCAACAAACCCAAGCGAGGCATTGGCGCTACCACGATAACCCGCATCGAGCAGCTTGCCGCCGACGAGCAGTGCAGCTTCATGGACGCGGCCGAGCTGGCACTCAGCGGCGAGCAGCTCGCCAAGGCAACCCTGCGCGCAGTGGGTGAGTTCGTACAGCTCATCAAGGATCTCCGCCGGCTTACGGGCAGGCTGCGCAGTATCGTCGAGATTGTCGCGGAGCGGAGTGGCATCATGGACCACCTGGCTTCGCTCCCCTCAGACGAGACCATCAGCCGCAGGGAGAACGTGCAGGAGTTCTTTGGCGTGGCAGACGAGTTTGCGCACGAGCACCTGCTCACGCTGGAAAACGACGAGGCCGAAGATCCTTCTCCCGTTATTTTGAGCGAAGCGGCCGGCGAGGGTGCTGATGGCAGCGCAGAGACCTCGGCCTCCGGGCAGCTCATCGCCTTCATGGAGTGGCTCGCCCTCAGAAGCGACCTTGACACGATGGCAGAGGGGGAGGACTACATCAAGCTGATGACGGTGCATTCCGCCAAGGGTCTGGAGTTTGAGACCGTCTTTATCGCCGGTATGGAGGAGGGCATCTTTCCGCATATGATGGCACTGAGTGAGGGGCGCGGTGTGGAGGAGGAGCGGCGCCTTGCCTATGTGGCCATTACGCGCGCGCGCGAACTCCTCTACCTCACCAGCGCGCAACAACGCTCGCTCTACGGCACGTCCTCCGCCAATCCGGCCTCGCGTTTTACCACCGAGATACCGGGCTCCCTGCTCAAGCGCATAGGCGTAGGCTCGCTCGGTATCCGCGGCACGGGCTGGGAGAAGCGGGGCAGCAGGAGCGGCATCTATGGCTCGGGCACGCGCGGAGGCACCGGCAGGGGTTTCGGCACACACGCGGCGGACAGCGGTGCTGTCGGCGCCAGCTCGGAAAGCCCAGACGGCAGGGTATTCGGTGGCGCTGCAGGACAGGACGGTGCCAGCGGCTCCCCGACATCAGGGCCCGAGGCCGAGATAGTCTTTGCCCCCGGCGACAGGGTTGAACACAAGGTCTTTGGCCCGGGCTGCGTTCTTTCTGTTGCGGGAGGCACTATTGAGGTACAATTCAAGAAGAACGACAAGGTCCGTAAGCTCCTTATCGACCTGGCCCCCCTGGCCAAGATAACCGGCTGAGGGCGCTGAGGCTCTACTGCACACAGACTACGCGTAGAAACGACCACAAGCGATGCCTTATATTCCCGTATATGTTGACCCCAAACAGCTGCGACGCGATGTAAGGGGCGTGGTGCTCTGCGTTGTCGCCTTCATACTGACCATGAGCGTAGTCTCGGTCATCGTGTTCATTGCGGCCGTATTCATCGAGTACCCCGAGCTGGTCAACGACCTCATCAATGAAGCCGTCCGTTCAACAAGCAGCACCATCGACCAGACATTGCCAGGATACGAAAGGCTCGAGAATGCCGTCCTCACCGTGCAGGAAAAGTATACGGGCCTGGCCTCCATCCTCGGCATGGTCTGCGGCCTCCCCTGGTTCTTTACCATACGGGGCAAGAAGCTGCTCACCAAGGACATCACGCGTGTCAACAGCAGGGTCAGGCCGGGCACCATCGCGCTCATGCTGGTGTTTATCCTGGGCGTGCAGTGCTTCATGACCCTCCTGCAGCTCGGGCTCGAACCGCTGTTTAACCAGAGTGGAAACTCGCTGACCGACGCGCTCGAGGAAGGCACCGTTGGCCTGGCCACCTCTTTTTGGGGAGTAGTCTACATAGTCATACTCGGGCCGATTTTTGAGGAGCTGGTGTTCAGAGGCGCGGTCATGCGCAAGCTGGAACGCTACGGGGCCAACTTTGCCATCGTCGTCTCTGCCTTGCTGTTCGGCCTCTACCACATCATCCTGTTTCAGGCCCTGTTTGCCTTTCTCATCGGCCTGGTGCTCGCCTATACGGCCGGCCGCTTCTCACTCAAATGGTCCATTCTCCTGCATATGATAAACAACGGCCTGGCGGTGCTTACGATGTTCCTCGGCAGCGAGGTGTTTGATATGGCCCTCAACATCTGTTATGTGCTTGCGCTTGCTGCCACCGTCCTCGTCCTTTTTCTGGGCCGCAGGTACCTCTTTGCCCAGAAGGTGGCCGGCGCGCCGAGTCAGCGTAACGTGTTTGCCCGCGCCTTTGGCAGTCCCTGGCTCATCCTCTATATCGGGCTCTGCCTCTTGGGTGGTGCCTCCATCGTGATGGCCTGATTCATGCCGCTGTGTCCTGCCAGGCCATCCTGCCCATGCTCATAGCCAATGCCAGTGGCCTTGCCAAGTCCTTTGGCGCGCGCACCCTCTTTGAAGAGGCCAACTTTGCCATTCATTCCTCCGAGCGCATCGCCCTGGTCGGTGCCAACGGATCCGGCAAGACCACCCTGCTCAACATCATCGCGGGGCGGGATAGTGCCGACGAGGGCAGTCTCACCATCGCAAAGGGCATGAGGATAGGGTATCTCGAACAGGAGACCATCGGAGCAGAGGGCACACTGAGGGTCCTGGAATCCGTGCTTGAGGCCAGGCGCGAACTGCTGGATCTGCAAGAGCGCCTCACACAGTTGGAACAGGCACTGGCCGAGGAGTCTGAGCCTGTGCAGGAACTGGGAGAGCCCTTCCAGCACGAGCAGCCCCTCCGGCACGAGCAGCTGCTTGCTGAGTATGGCCGGCTCGCCGACCTGTTTGAGAATGCCGGCGGCTGGCAGCTGGAGTCCGATGCGCTCACGGTGCTCACGGGCCTGGGCTTCAAGCCGGAGGATGCCACCCGCCCGGTGAGCGAGTTCAGCGGCGGCTGGCAGATGCGCATCGCGCTGGCCCGCCTGCTCTTTGCCCGTCCCGACCTCCTCCTCCTCGATGAGCCCACCAATCACCTCGACCTGGAGAGTGTCCGCTGGCTCGAGGGTTTCCTGAAGAGCTACGACGGGGCCGTGGTGGTGGTGAGCCACGACCGCGCCTTTATCGATGGCATGATAAGCCGCGTCTGGAATATCGAAAACGCCCGTCTGCACCTCTACAAGGGTAACTACAGCGCGTTTGAGCTGGCCCGCGAGAAGGAGCGGCAACTCAGGCAGGAGGCCTACGACAAGCAACAGAGCGACATCGCCCACCTCGAGGCCTTTATCACGCGCTTTCGCTATAAGGCCTCCAAGGCGCGTCAGGTGCAGGAACGTGTCAAGAAGCTGGAGAAGCTGGAGCGCATCACGCCGCCCGAGGGCAGGCGCGCCATCAACTTCAGATTCAAGCAGCCGCCGCGCACCGGCGACCTGGTCATAGAGCTCGACGATGTGGCCAAGTCGTATGGCAGCACTGTGGTCTACGGCGGCTCGCACCCTCCCCTCAACCTCAAGCTCTATCGCGGCGACCGCGTGGCCCTCGTAGGCCCTAACGGGGCCGGCAAGTCCACCCTGCTCAAGATACTGGCCGGTGTGCTGGACTTTGAGAGCGGTGAACGCAGGCTCGGCACCAAGGTGAGCGTGAGTTACTACGCGCAGCACCAGGTGGAACAACTCAACAAAAGCGCCACCGTCTTTGAGGAGCTGGACGCCGTGGCACCCGGCTGGACGATAGGCGAGGTGCGAGGTCTGCTCGGGGCCTTCCTCTTCCAGGGAGACGCGGTGGAAAAGAAGGTGAGTGTGCTCTCCGGTGGCGAGAAGAGTCGCCTGGCCCTGTCCAAGATGCTCGTGGCGCCCACGCCGCTGCTGTGCCTGGACGAGCCCACCAACCACCTGGACATCGCCTCTACCGACGTGCTCGAAGCGGCGCTTTCGGCCTTCAAGGGCACGCTGGTGCTCATAACCCACGACCGCCACCTCATCCGCCGGGTGGCCAACCGTATTATCGAGATTGACGCGGGACACGTGCGGGAGTTCGTGGGCAGCTACGATTACTACCTCGCGCGGATTGCCGGAGAAGAGGCCGGCGACCCCCGCAAAGACTACTACGAGGACCCTTCCCGCCTTGCGGTGCCCGTAGAAAAGCCGGGCCTCGAGCCGGGGCGTGGCGCAAAGCAGGCAAAGAGCCCTGCCGGCTCAAGCCCCAAGACCAGGGAACAAAAGCGTATCGAAGCCGAGGCACGCACCCGTGCTTACGGTAACCTTAAGGCAGATCGCACACGCCTCGCGGCGCTGGAGCCGGAGCTGGAGCGCGCGCAGGAAGAGCAGGAGCGTATTGTGGCCGCCATGGCAGACGAAGCCCTCTATAATGACAGGAGCGAGTTTGCCGCCACACTGGACAGATACACGGAACTCAAGCAACAGATTGGAGCCCTGGAGGAAGAATGGCTGGAGATAACCGCACGAATAGAAGCCGAACTGAACGGACAGCACAGTAATGGATGAGAGAACCCTATCCTCGATCATCATGATCATCTGCTTTATCCCGGCCATCGTCATACACGAGGTGGCGCATGGCTTCGTGGCCTGGAAGCTCGGCGACCCCACCGCAAAAAGCCAGGGCAGGCTCTCCCTTAACCCCCTCAAGCACATCGACCCCTTCGGAACGGTGATACTGCCCCTGCTACTCCTCCTGGCGGGAGGCCCGGTGTTTGGCTATGCCAAACCGGTGCCCTACAATCCCTCGTATTTCAAGGATGTACGCAAAGGCGAGCTGCTCACCGGTTTGGCCGGCCCCGCCTCCAATCTCGTCATGGGCGTAATCGGCGCGCTGCTTGCCTACCTGCTGCTCCTGCCCGGCATTATCCCTCCCGGCATTGGCGGCTGGGTCCTCACCGCGTGCTACTACTTTACCCTCATCAACTTCTGCCTCATGTTCTTCAACCTGCTGCCCATCCCGCCGCTGGACGGCTCCAGCATCATCGCTCCCTTTCTTTCGGACAAGGCTCTGCGCAAGTATTACAGCGTGCAGCGTTACGCCCTGCCGGTGCTGCTGGTTCTGCTCATAGCCGTGCCCTATGTGTTGAACGTCTCTCCCATTGGCATCTACATAGATGCCACGGCCGGCAATCTCTCGCGCCTGCTCTTTGGCGCCCTCTTCTAGAGTCGGCAGTAAAGAGGCGGGAGAGAGGTACAATGAAGCACACGCGAAACACCACAGATTGCGAGACTCATGAGTAAACAGGTCCTCTTAACCGGCGACCGCCCCACAGGACAGCTGCACCTCGGCCATTACGTTGGGTCGCTTAAGAGCAGGGTCGCGCTGCAAAACAGCGGTAACTACACCTGCTACGTCCTTATCGCCGACCTGCAGGCGCTCACCGACAACTTCTCCGAGCCCCAGAGAGTGGCGGACTCGGTGTACGAGGTGGCCTTGGATTATCTGGCCGTGGGTCTGGACCCTGCGCGCACCACCATCGCCATTCAGTCAGAGATACCGGCGCTTGCCGAACTCACCATCTATTATCTCAATCTGGTCACGCTGGCCCGCGTGGAACGCAATCCCACGGTCAAGGCCGAGCTGGCAACCAAGGCCTTTGGCGGCGGTGTGCCCTGCGGGTTTATCGTGTACCCGATAAGCCAGGCGGCCGACATCACCTTTTGCAAGGCCAATGTCGTGCCGGTGGGCGCGGACCAGCTGCCCATGCTCGAGCAGTGCCGCGAAATCGTCCGCAGCTTTAACGGCTACTACGGCGAGGTCTTGGTGGAACCGGAAGCCCTGCTTGCCGAGGGCGAGCTGAGCCAGAGGCTGCCCGGCATAGACGGTGGCAACTCCAAGATGAGCAAGTCGCTCGGCAACGCCATCTATCTGGCCGATTCCGAGCAGCTACTCTGGGAGAAGGTCCGGAGCATGTACACCGACCCGCTGCATCTGCGCGTGGAGGACCCGGGGCATGTCGAGGGCAATACGGTGTTTACCTACCTCGACGTGTTTGCGCCGGACCAGGCAGAGGTGGCCGAGATGAAGCGCCACTATGAGCGCGGCGGCCTGGGAGACATGCAGGTCAAGAAGTATCTGTTCGAGGTGCTCAACGCAGAGCTCGGGCCCATCCGCGCGCGCCGCGAGGAGTATGCACAGGACCGCGGCTTCGTGTATGAGATGCTCGCCGAGGGAACGCGGCGGGCAAACGCGGTGGCAGAGCAAACGCTCGGAGAAGTCAAGACAGCCATGCACATCAACTATTTTGGATAGCCATGTCGTACCAGGTCAAAACAGCCGATTTTGAAGGACCCTTTCAACTCCTGCTCCATCTGGTGTCTCAGCGCAAGGTTGACATAGGCAACATCTCCATACGCGAGGTGGCCGACCAATACCTGGCCTATCTCGGAGACATGCGCGACCTCGACATGGATGTGGCCTCGGACTTCATAGAGGTGGCTGCCAGCCTTCTGGCCCTCAAGGCTTCTTCTCTGCTCCCCAACAGCTCCGATTATGAGCTGGACGATGAGGTTCTTGCCCTTGAACCTGAGCAGGCCCGCGAGATACTCGTCTCAAGGCTCATTGCCTATAAGCAGTTCAGGAATGCCGCCGCGGCACTGGGCTCGCGCATGGAAAACGAGGGGAGAACCCACGCCCGTCAGGCTGGCCTGGAGGCTCCCTTCCTCAGTGCGGTGCCCGATTATCTCGAGGGAATCAACCTGGAGAACCTGGCCCTCATCTGCGCCGGTCTGGCCGCGAGGCGCGAGGAGTTTCTCATGGAGGCCCGGCACATCGCCGCGCGTCCTATTCCGGTGGAACACCGCTTGGAAGAAATGCGGCTCAGGCTTTCGACGCGGGGCAGGCTCAGCTTTGCCGAGCTGTTGGACAATCGCCGCGACAGCGCCGCTGTGGTGGTGAGCTTCCTCGCCATGCTGGAGCTGTTCCACAGAGGCATGATAGCCATCGAGCAGGAGGAAGGCAGCGGCACCATCCTGCTGAGTTGGATTGACCAGAAGGACTGGGCTCCCGCGCCGCCTGCGCCAGACGACGAGGCGAGCCCCGTGGATGAGTATCTCGAAAAGCAGAGGATGACAACATGAGTGAAACCGAGCTGCAAGGCGTATTGGAAGCCCTCCTGTTTGTGTCGGACGAGCCGGTCAGCGCCGTTGAACTGGCAAAGATCACGGGCGCCCGGCCCTCCGAGGTTGACAGCGCCCTGGCGTTCATGGCCAACCGTCTGTCCGATGAAGAGCGCGGCATCCAGCTGCGCGAGGTGGCCGGCGGGTGGCGCCTGTATTCACATCCAGCCTACCATGAGGTCATCGAGCGCTATGTGGCCTCCTGGGACACCCGTTCGCTCTCGCAGGCCGCGCTGGAGACGCTGGCCGTTGTCGCGTACCACCAGCCCGTGACGCGCTCGGACATCAATGCCATCCGCGGAGTGGGCTCAGAGGGCGTGGTGTCCTCGCTGGTGGACAAGGGCCTGGTACGCGAGGCGGGCCGTTCCTCAACCCCGGGCAATGCCATCCTCTATGGTACGAGCCGCAGCTTTCTGGAGCGCTTTGGCCTCAAGAGCCTCAAGGACCTGCCGCCGCTTGAGCAGTTTGCCCCAGACGAGCACGCCCGGCGCATCATTCGCGAGCGCCTCTCCGCCGCCTCAGGTCACGGGGAGTCTCTGGAGCTGGAAACACGGTATGAGGCTGTCTCGCCAGACGACGACTTTGACGAGGAACTGGAATCCGAGCTGGAGTTGGCGATCGAATTAAGCGAGAGCGAGCACTAGGGAGGCGCCGATTAATTGCTTGTCTGCCAGATTGCGTCTGATTTGTTCCAGGTCTGTTCGGGAGTGCAACGTCACTACTTGCGGTAATGGCGTTGTGCTCACGGGCAGAGCTGGG
>JAISEO010000002.1 GCA_031264075.1 Coriobacteriales bacterium
CCCATCAAGGAGCAGTTCTATAAGCGGCTGCGCTCAAAGGTCCTCAATGTATGCGCGGTTTTTGCGGCGGCCTTTTTGATTGCCTTTCTCACCGAGCTCATCATGGGCCTGCTCTTGAACCAGCCGAGCGAGTTGGGCGTCTACCCGTTGTGGGACTTTACCAGCTATAGCTGGACGGTACTGGATCAGGCCTACCTCATCAATGATCTCTGGTACGCGGTTCTGATGACTGTCTGCGCCTTCGTCGTTTTTCCGCTGGTTGAGCACCGCATGGCCCGCCTGCAGACACACACCCAAACCGTCGTTGCCATCTGTTCGGTGGTTTTCGTGGGAACACTGTTTGGCATCTATCTGCCCACCTACCTCGAACCCTGGAGTGGGCAGGGGTTGGTGTAAGTTCAGTGTTTGAAAACCTCGATTGAAAGTCCAGGGATGCATCTGAAGTGCTTTTCATTCCCCGTCAACAATGTCTCCCCTTCCTCAATGGCTGTAGCCGCAATCAATGCGTCTGCGGCCTGCACAGAAGAGCTCAATGCGAATTCCCTGACAAACTGGACAGCACGAATTGATGTTGCTTCCGTGGTTTGAATCACGGACACGTTCCAGACCTTCAGCTGCCTCTCTATGATACGCATCATATTCTTGTTTCGTGCCCCCTGCAAGAGTTCCATCAGGGTTATGGCAGAGATCCTGAAGGGCACGAGGGATGCGAGTTTGGATTTTGCCAATTCTAAGCCTCTGAAATAATCAATGAGAACATCCGTATCGACGATCATATGTCTCGCCCCTTTCTCATCTTCTCAACGAAGGCCGTAGAATCTGCCATGTCATCACGGTCTTTCCAGATGCCGAATCCAAGGAAGAAGTCGTCTTCGGCAACCTCACATTTTGCTTGGTCAAGGGGAATGATCTTTGCCGCGGGCTTCCCTCTCATCGTGATTGTTATGTCTCTTCCGCTCTGAACCATCGACAGTATCCTGCCGGGCTGCGAGCGAAGCTCCTTCACCGTTACTTCCATGAGCATTCTGCCTTTCTACACCTCGTAAGTATCTACTACAAAGTGTACACTCGCTCCTTCCTTTCGTCAAGAAGCGCGTGGCGTCCCATTTCCGGAAGTATGCACTAACCAGGGCCGCCCGCTATTCCACCGTCACCACGCCGTTTTCTTCTATGGTCACGGTCATGCCGGACTGCACGGCCTCCAAAAACTCCTCGCCCAACGTGTCTACGGTTGGCATGGAGGCGTCGGTCCACACGTCGGCCAGGATGACACCTGCCGCCGCCAGCGAGTCGATGGGCTTACTGAAGAGGAGGCAGACGGGCTGCCGGGAGAGTGCCGCCGCACAGTAGAGCACCATGCCGCCCGTTGTGGAACCGATGGTCTGAGGGAGGCAGAGCGCCTTGCCGTGCATGGGCTTGCCGTTGAGGTCGGGGTTGTTCTGATCCGAACAGGTGGCGTTCTTGTCCCCGAACATCAGGCTCTTCTGAAAGCTGGCCAGAGTGTTGAAGCCGCCGTGGGAGACCAGCGCCTCCGCTTGCACCGTGCCCGGCACCACCACGCGTCCTTTGAATTGCTTCATATCAGTGCACCTCCCCGGAGATCCGCTGCAGGATCTCGGCGCTCGTGTAGTAGCGCGCCGTGGTATAGGTCCTGAGCTTGTTGGAGTTGGTAATGACGGGCATCTTGCCGCAGAGCGGGTTGTTCATGTACATCAGCGGGCAGATATAACTGGCCACCACGCCCAGAGCCTTGAGGGTTGTGGCCTCAGCAGTCTGTTCAAAGGCCTCAAGCACGCCGGGGGCCGCGGTAAACACCGTGGGAACAGCCACCTTGCTCCGCCCCTGAGCGGCCAGGGCCTCGGCCAAGCTCTTCGTCCAATCCTGCAACTGTGCAAGCGACAGGTGAGGGCAGCCCACAAAGCAGAGCTTGGGAGCGGCGTCCCGCTCCTTCCAGATGACGGGGTAGTTGCTCCTGACCCGCTCCAGCTCCGCGTCGTCAACCACATAGGTCTGCGCACCTTCGGCTATGAGCGCTTCGCCCTGTTCTGCCGCTTCCGGCGTCAGGTCGGCGATATGGTACAGTCCCACGGCACCATTGCTTGCGGTAGCCGCGCCAAAGTCCTTGAGGTAGTCCTTGGCCTCCTGGGTAAGCTCGGTGCCCAGCCAGGGCGTGAGGCCCTTGACATAGGGCACATCCTCCATCACCTTCATGCCAATGGCACTGCCGAGCACCTGCGCCTCGGGACGCGCCGTGGTTCTCACCTCCACCACCCAACTCGCCTTGCGGCCCTCGTTGGTGAGCAGGCCAAAGGAGGGCACGCAGCCCACGATGCTGCCAAAGAGCTCCAGGATGCCCGAGTTGCGGTTGCAGCGCGCGCCGCAGACACTGTTGGCATAGACAACGGCGCTTGACTCGGCCCATGACAGCACCTCGCCGCGCTGTGGTATGTTGCCCACCTCGTCCATGTAGCAGGTACAGGTGAAAGCATCGTCTCCGAGTATGCCGAGCTTCTCCAGCTGTGCCTCGTAGTCTGTCTGCTTGGAATACATCACCTTGAAGAAGATGTTCTGCAGGAGGTTTGCTGGCACGTGCTTGTCGAGCGGACGGGGATCCACCGAGAAGGGCTGCTCGGAGAGCGCGCCGGCCTCGATAAGCTGATCCATCAACTCATACACCGGCTTCATGACAGAGAGCCCAAAGCTCGTGACCAGGTGCCCCCGCTTGCCCGTGACGGGCACCATCTCCTCGGCGCCAAAGGCCTCGCCGTACATCACGAGGGTCTTCATTATTTTGGCATGGACCTCGCCCTTGCCGCCGTCGAGAATCTGCTGTTGTTCCTCAGTCAGTTTCATTGTCATGGCAACTCCTCCAATCCAAAACTCCAAGCTATAGCTTCATCGCCACGTCCCAGGCATTCCAGATGACCGTCCGCAGGTTGCCCACCTTGGCGGCGTCACCCACCAGGTGCACGCGCGCGCCTTTGGGTGCGAGCGGAGCCGGGCGGTAGCCTGTCGAGAGTATCACGCTGTCCGCGTCAATCTTCTGGCTCGTGCCATCTTTGCTCGCAACGATTACGCCGTCTTCAAGGATCTCGCTGAGCTTCGTCTCCAGATAGACCGGCACCTCGTTAGTGGCAAAGAAGTCGCGCAGATAGCTGGAGTTTGCGAGACAGACACCCGTCACCGCGATGAGATCGTCCTTCATCTCGACGATGGTTGGCTGCTTGCCCTGCAGGTAGAGCTCGTAGGCAATTTCGCAGCCGGTGAGCCCGCCGCAGATGATGACGACCCGCTCCCCCACCTCCTGCTCTCCCCTGAGATAGTCTATTGCCTCGATACCCCGCTCGATGCCCTGCACCGGCAGCTGGATGGCCTCGGCACCCGTTGCGACCACGACCTCATCTGCGTCAAGCGAGGCAGGGTCGGCTATCTCGGTTTCCAGTCTCAGCTCTATCCCGGGATACTTGGCAAGCTCACGCTCGTACCAGGCAAGCAGGGCGCGATCCTTGCCCTTGAACGAGGGAGCGGCCGCAGCATTGAACACGCCGCCCAAGCGGCTGGCCTTCTCGTAGATAGTGGCCGTGTGACCGCGCCGCGCCGCGACCAGTGCGGTCTCCATGCCGCCGATGCCGCCGCCTATGATGGCAATCTGCTTGCTCTGCCCAGCCGGGATGATCCGGTATTTCTCGGTCTGCATCGTCTCGGGGTTGAGGGCGCAGCGCGCGATGTGCGAAGCGTCGTGAATGGATTGGTCGTTGGCCACGCCCTTGTAGTGCGTCATGTTGAAGCAGGCGTTGTGGCAGCAGATGCACGGGCGGATGTCCTCCAGGCGGTCCTCGATGAGCTTGGTAATCCACTCGGCGTCGGTGAGGAACTGCCGGGCGATGCCCACCGCATCAATGCGGCCCTCCGCAACGGCCTCGGCGCCCACGGCAGGCTCCATGCGGCCCGCGCACACAACGGGAATATCCACACACTCCTTGATATGGGCCACATCGTCGAGGTTGCAGTTGAGCGGCATATACATCGGCGGATGCGCCCAGTACCAGGAGTCATAGGTACCGTTGTCGGTGTTGAGCATGTCGTAGCCGGCGTCTTGCAGATACCGCGCGGCCTGCTCACTCTCCGCCCTGTCGCGCCCGATCTCGGTATACTCCTCGCCCGGCAGTGCGCCAACGCAGAAGTCCTTGACCTTGGAGATGGCGGAATACCGGAGAGAAACGGGAAAGTCCTCCCCGCAGCTCTGCTTGATTGCGTGCAGGATCTCCACCGGATAGCGATAGCGGTTCTCAAAGGAGCCGCCGTACTCGTCGGTGCGCCGATTCGTATACGGCAGGGTGAATTGGTCGAGGAGGTAGCCTTCATGCACCGCGTGCACCTCAACGCCGTCCACCCCCGCGTCCCGGCAGAGCTCTGCGGTTTTGGCAAAGCCATCGACGATGTCGCGCATCTCCTTAAGCGTAATCTCGCGGCAGCTTACCTTGTCCGACCAGCGTGAGGGCAACTCGCTCGGGCTCGCGGACTGGTACTGCACGTCGATGATGGGCTTGGCCAGCGTGCGCAGGATGGGATTGTTGTGGAGCATGACAAGGTGGTCGGTGATGGCCCACGAACGCCCCATGCCCGCGGTTATCTGCACAAAGAGCTTTGCGCCGGTGTTGTGGATCTCCTTCATGAAGGGCTTGAGCTCCTCAAACATCCTGCGGTTCTTCCAGAGCCATCGCCCGCCTATGGTGTCCTTGATGGGCGCGATGCCCGGGATGATGAGGCCCACGTTGTTCCGTGCCCGTTCAAGAAAGAAGTTAGCGGCCTCCCGGTCAAAATGGTTGGGCTCCATCCAACCAAACAGCGAGGTGCCTCCCATGGGGCAGAGCACGATACGGTTCTTAACCTCCACCTTGCCTATCTTCCACGGGGTAAAGAGTGGTTCGTACCTTGAGTCCATGGCATTCCTTCCGCTGGTAGTTGTCAATCAGCACCACTCTAGCAACACGAACCATGGCTGTCAACGATACGCCAACATGTTGCGGCAGTGTGCGGGTGTCGTCCTTTTGACTTCTGGCTAAGGGAGGGTTTATTATGGGAGGCATGGCAACTGAAAGGAGCCCTCATGCGCGCACTGGCAACAATACAGGAAGTGAGAGACGTAAGGCCCATAGAGAACTCGGATTTTCTTGAGCTGGCCCAGGTGATGGGGTGGCATTGCGTGGTCAACAAGGGCCAGTTCAGCATCGGACAGGAGGCCGTGTATTTTGAGGTGGACAGCTTCCTGCCCATCGATGAGCGTTACGAATTCCTGCGTAAGACCTCGTATCGCAAGAACGACGATAACGGTGAGGGCTTCCGCATCAAGACGATACGGCTGCGGGGAGAACTTTCGCAGGGCCTGCTGCTGCCCCTGAGCGACTTTCCGGAGTTGGCCGGCGCCCGAGTTGGTGACGACGTTACCGAGCAGCTGGGCGTCAAGAAATGGTATATCCCCGAGGTGGCCTCGGGTTCAGGCACGATAATCGGTCGCAGGCCCTACGGTATCCCGGCCTCCGATGAGATCCGTATACAGTCGGCGCTTGAACTCCTCCCAGAATTGCAGGGCCACCCGTACAGCATCACCACCCAGATGGACGGGACCTCCTGCATCGTCTATTGCCTGGACGGGAAGCTGGGATGCTGTAGCCGCAATAACGAGATCAAGGACGAGCCGGACGCACTCTACTGGGACCCGGTCTACCGCTACGGGCTCAAGGAGAAACTCGCAGCCCTCGGGCGCAATGTGGTGTTGACCGGAGAGCTCTGCGGCCCGGGCATCCAGAAAAACAAGCTGCGCCTGCCGGAATACGCCTGGTATGTGTTTGACTGGAAGGAATGGGAGGAGGATCGCTATGTCTCCTACCAGGAGATGCTGAACAACTGCACGGCACTTGGTGTGCCGGTGGTGCCGCTGGAGGAGCACGGCGATGATTTCGAGTATGGGCTCGACGAGCTCCTGCCCAAGGCCATCGGCAGCTACCCAAGCGGCATCCAGAAGGAAGGCATCGTCGTGCGCGACAGCCAGTATCCCCACCGCGTTTCTTTCAAGGTATTGAACAATGTGGCCCTGCTCAAGGAGAAGGACTGAGGGCGCTTGAGCGTAGCTTTCTGACACAGGACAAGGAGAGGCAGGCTTATGGCACGGGATTTCAGTAATCCAAAGAAGCTCGGATTCATGCGCTTCTTTCAGTTCATCTTCGCGCTCAACATCATCGCCACCATCCTGGTGATGTCCTTGGTGGCAAGGAGCAGTGACGTAGCCGACTTTTCCAGCATTCTTGATTTTACCAACCTTATCTTTGACGGCATCAGCTTCTGGCTCATCTGGAAGAGGAAGAAGATAACCCGCACCTTCATCATTGGCTTCAGCCTCTTCAATCTCTCAGCCGTGACCATCTATTTTCTTGCAATGGGATGGTTGACTCTTCCCGAACTGCTCCTGCGGTGCTGGCTCGATGTTCTCCTGCTTCTCTACTTCCTCACCTCACGCCGTGTAAAGGCCGTACTCACGAGGCCGCTGGCCATGGAGCCGGGTTCTACGGAGCTTCAGGAGGACGAAAGCTATTTCAGGCCCCGGACCTGGGCCTTCTGGCGCAACCTCATCATCTACTTCTGTGTCTTCAGCGTGGTGGGGCATTGGATGGAGGCAGGCTACTGCACGCTCATCCGTTTTGGCATCCTCCCCGGAGTCTACGACCCCGAATCCCTCATCTGGACCGAGTGGTTCTATCCCTTCCTGGTCTATGGCTTTGGCATGGTGGCCTGTGTCCTGGTGTTCTACCCCATAAAGAACGTCCTGCAAAAGAAGCTGAATGGCTTCTTGGCCCTGGCCATCAGTTTTGTCGTCAATGCGCTGGTGTGCACACTCATAGAGCTGGTCATGGGGCTCATACTCAACCAGCCGCTGGCAGATGGCAGTCTGCCGCTGTGGGACTACCGTGATATGTTCTGCAATTTCATGGGACAGGTCTGCCTGCAGAACGCCATCGCCTTTGGATTGGTTGCGACGCTGGTTACCTGGGTCGTCTATCCAGCATTGCAAAACCTCCTCGGCAGGATCCCCAAAGACATCATGACGGGGATCTTCATCGTCGTGGTCATCCTCTTCTCCATCCTGTTCTTCCTCTACTGCATCAACATCCTCCTTCCCGGTTTTAATGAGGCGCTCTCTGATACGGCGGCAGTCGCACTGCTTCCGACGCTCGGCGTCCAGGAGCAGCTGCTCGGCAGCATACCGGCTATGGTACAATCAGCCGTGCCATAAGCAGGGCAGCCTGCCTGGCAGGCGGCTTGGACACAGAATGAAAGGGGCAGACATGATCTCACCCAAGGTGGCAGCTTCGTATTGCAAAAACGGCATCGCTTTGGTGGTGAGCCTGGCCCTGGTGCTGGCGCTTGTGCCCTTTGCCCTTGCAGAAGCTGAGGATGCCTGGGGCGTGGATGCATCCGCCGCTGGTGAGAGCGTTGAAGGAGCCGCAGCGGAGCGAGAGGCACTGCTTGACGCGGGAGCCTACGCCGAGGGGGAGGTCATCGCCATCGTGGATACCTCGGTACAACGAGGCGGCATGCAGACGCTCGCGGCTGACCTACTCGATACGGCAGACACCCTCATGCGCACCACCGAGCACACCTACCGGGAGGCCACAGAAGGCGTTTCGGAGGCGGAGCCAGAGCCGTTGCAACACAGCGCTGCGTCCCTTGCCGTACGGGGAGCAACGGAAACGGTTGCCATCAAGCACATCGTAAGCGAGGAACTGAGCTGCGAGGAGCTGCTGGAGCTGCTGTGGGATGATCCCCGCGTGCTGGCGGTAGAGCCCAACTATACCTACGAACTTTCGCCGGTTGAGAGCAGCGGCGGCGCGAGCCCGTCCCTGTATGAAAGCTACGCCGCGGCCGCACGCAGGATACTGCTCCCCCCGGACGCTGAAGCTGCCGCGTCCGACGGGTCCTCTCCCGATGCGCTCCTTTCCCCCAGCAGCGAGCGTGCCGCACTCAGTCCTGCCGCGCTCCTTTCTCCCGCAGACACCAAGCCCATGACGGATTATCAGTGGGGCATGGACAACACCGACGCGGCCCTGATGAGCAGTACCAAGGAACTCGACTTTGACATCAATCCGCCTGATTGGAATACCCCGGGAGAAGCAAACGCCTCGGGTACCATAGCGGTCGTAGATACCGGTATAGACTACACCCATCCCGACCTTGCTGGCGTCATGCGCTCAGATATGAATGACTTTGTGGACTACGGCGGTGCCTACGGCTATAACGCCCTGGAGGATGAAGACCCCACCGATCCGATGGACGACCACATGCACGGCACACACTGCGCCGGTATCATAGCCTCTGAGTGGAACGCGTTTGGCACCAGCGGCGTGGCGTCCGGCGTACGGCTCGTGGCCGTCAAGATGATGGGCGCGGGCGGCAAGGGAAGCAGTGCCAGCTATCTGAAAGGCTATGAGTATCTGGCGGATGCCGTGGAGAGCGGCCTGGATCTCAAGGTCATCAGCAACTCCTGGGGTAGCTCGAGTATAAGCCGGAGCTTTCTGCTCGCAGTGACCAAACTCGGAGAGCTGGGGGCGATAACGGTCAAGGCATCGGGCAACGACGGCACCGATGTCGACGTGCACCCCTACGACAGCGGTATCCTGCAAGGCAATCCCTATGTGGTCGTCGTCGGCTCTTCCGCCATGAACGGTGCCCTCTCGGACTTCAGCAATTACGGCAGGGCCACGACCAACCTCATCGCCCCGGGAACCACCATCCTCTCCACGGTGCCCACCACCATGAGCAACTACCTGCCCGAGGCGGTAAGAAGCTCGTCTGCAGAGAAGAACCTTGTGTATGAGAGCTTCACCGGTAGCGCCTCCGTCTTTAAGACCTATGACGAAAACGATGGGGAAATCGGAGAGCGGGCTACAGAAATCTACTACGACAACAACGATGGTGCAACGGCAAGCCACGGTTCCTGGCAGGTAGACATAAAAGACACGGAGGGCCTGTACGAAACACGCGACTTCAAGGCAAAGCTTTTCCTGTCGCAAGAGGATTTGGATGCGTCGCGGTATCTCAGCCTGTCATTCCTTCCCCGCACTGAGGCCGCTACCTGCACCGTGATGCTCTTCTTGAATGTCAAGACCCAGACCGGCGAGGATGAGCTTCCGTCTGCCGTTGCGACAATCAGGCGCAATGAATGGGATCATGTGCTGTTTGATTTTGCCAGCTTGAGAAGCCAGGGCCTTGAGCCCGCCACTGTTGACGGTAGCTTGACCCTGGCAGTGCTCCTGCTGGGCGCAGGCTCGAAGCAGCCGCTCACTGACGCTGACTCGCTCTATATCGACGCCGTTGGGCTTGGGGTAGACGGGGCTGCAATCCCCTATGCCTACGAGTCCGGAACCTCCATGGCCACCCCGGCCGCGGCAGGTGCTGCCATGATAGTGTCAGAAGGCGAAGACCCCGCTATGCCGCCCTCCGAGCAGGCCCTGCTCCGCGCGGCGACCCTCGCTGCCTGCGTGCGACCGATAGAGGGCTTTGACGAGTTCTGCACCTCGGGAGGCGAGCTTGATCTTGCCGCTGCGGCAGCGGGCAGCTTCACTCCGGTCATCAATTCCGCTGAGGTAAAGCAGGTTCCTGCAGGCAATCTCGTCACCCTGCACGGCTACTACTTTGGCAGTGCGGCCGGAACCGTGACCATAGGAGGCCTGCCGGCTCCTGTGGAAGCCTGGGAAAGCACGGCCATAACGATGCTCTGCCCCACCGGGCTTGCAAGCGGCGTACATGAAGTCAGGGTCACGACGGGCACGGGAACTGACGCACGTACCGGGCAGAAGAGCGTTCTCCTGAATCTGGCCGCGCCTCCCGCCGAGCAGAGTACACCGCTCTTTGAGAAAGACTACGCCCTTCCCTTTGCGGCTGGTTTTCCCGAGGCGGTCAGCAAGCTTGCCATGGCCGGGCTTGGCGGCCTGCTCTATGTGCTCCCCAACGACGATGACGCGCTGGCAGCAGGGTGTACGACCATGCTCTGGCAGCTTAATCCCGCAACAGGTGCCTGGGTGCGCTGTGCCGACCTGCCCCTGATTCTTGACAGCCCTTCTGTCACCACCTTTGAGGGCAAGCTGGCCGTTTCCGCCCTGGTCTTTGTGGAAGATGCTGAGGTCAACCAACAGATGCTGCTTCTCTATGACCCGCTCACGGACTCCTGGGAAGCCAGAGCCCTGCCCATATCATACCTGGCACCCGTGCTGGCAAACTGCAATGGTTCGCTACTCTTGCTCGGAGGTCGCGAGTACGACGAAGCGGGGAACTTTACCCTGCTTGACCAGGTATCGGTGTATGACACTGCTGCCGACACCGTCACGCCCTTTGCCTCACTCAAGACACCCGGCGATGTGACCACGCTGTCTGTTGCGGTGCACGAGAATGCCCTCTTCGTCACCGAGCGCGATGGCACAGCCGCCGAGCTGATTGCCTGGCCCACGGGTGAGGTCACCGACATGAGCGCCACCCTGCCTGCCCTGGACAGCGCGCGGACCAACAGCGTCGTGGCTACACCTGTAGCGGCCGGTATAGTTCTCAGCGGGGCCAGCGCGCTCGCCTCAGCTTCAAGCAACACAAGCGGGACCCTGTCCCTGGCTGAGGACACGCTTGTCCTGCCTCTCGTCGAGGACGCCCTCGCAGCACCCCTTGCAGAAGCAGCCCCGGCCCCGTTGGAGGACCACGATACCTATCTCCTGGATGTCGCAGACCTTAACAGCAGCGGCTCGTTTGCTCCCTTTGCCAAGCGCACGTCGTACTCACAGCTGTACAATGTCGATGGCACAACACATCGCGGGGCATTGTACACAGCGGGCTCTTCCTATTTTGAGAGTGGCAACTGGATAGTGCGCGCCACAGCAGTGCCAACGCTCAACCAACCGGGAGACCTGCCCATACCGCCGGGGCCAAGGCCTGCCCCCGTTACACCCGTACTCCCGCAGACCGGAGACTCAGTAGCTACCACGACTCTGCTGGCATTACTGGCAATGCTCACCCTGGGTGGCGTTGCGACGCTCTGCGTCAGCCTCACGTTGAGACGACGGCGAGGCCAGAAAACGCAGAAGGGATGATGGTTCGAGCGTACGGGAGCCAGCAATGCCGGAGTAGCTCGGGACAGGCAACTCTTTCTGTTGTGAGGTTTCGTTGCTGTCTAAACCAGATTCTCGTCGCCGTCTGGGGCCGGTTGGGTCTTGCTGAGTTCGTCCAGGACGGCCAGGAAGCTTTGATGGGCCTTGTCGTAGGCATCGATCTCAGTGCCAAATTGCTGATTGAAACCCTCCAGGCCGCCTTGGACAAAGGCGTACTCATACCGATACACGGCGTCGTAGGCTTTCGTGAAGTCTTTCAGCATCTCGCTTCTGCCCGTTAGCTGCAAAGCCATCTGAACGGTGCGAAAATCGCTGTAACCCAGCTCAAACTGGATGGCCCAGATACGGACAAAATCGTGTTGGTTTTTAATGTGCAGATAATGATGTTCCGTATTCCATTTGAGGTTTGCGATGCTTCCGCGGACATCAAGCATACTTTGTGTCATGTCTCTCAACTCCTCTTCCATCCAGGAGGTCAGCTTTCTTGCCGGGTAGTTTGTGTCAGCTAAAGGTTTGCATTCGCAACGAGGATATTTGTTGCCAGGCAAGGCGGCAAATGACGGCACTACTTGTGGTAATGGCGTTATTTGCCAACGAAGCATGGCGGCAAATAGACCGTTGCAAATGCAAAGATTTAGCTGACACGGGCTACTAGTTGCGCAGGCTGTTCAGCGGTGCGGGAAAACGACCGCCACGATGCGCGAATACCCGGCCTGCATACTGGTTGACCGGCATGACCGGCGCAGTGCCCAGGAGGCCGCCAAACTCCACGGTATCGCCTGCCTGTTTGCCCTGTGCGGGAATCAGGCGCACGGCTGTGGTCTTGTTATTGATGACGCCAATGGCCATCTCGTCCGCGATAATGCCAACGATGGTCTCCACACTGGTGTCACCGGGAATAGCCACCATGTCGAGGCCAACGCTGCACACGCTCGTCATGGCCTCAAGCTTGTCAATCGTCAAGGCTCCCATCCTGGCAGAGGCCATCATGCCCGCGTCCTCGCTTACCGGGATAAACGCACCGGAAAGCCCGCCCACCGACGAAGATGCCATGACGCCGCCCTTTTTAACCGCGTCATTGAGCAGGGCCAGGGCCGCTGTCGTGCCAGGGCCGCCGCATCTGCCTACGCCGATGGCCTCGATGATCTGAGCAACGGAATCACCCTCGGCCGGCGTGGGGGCCAGCGACAGATCCAGGATGCCCCTGGCAACACCCAGGCGCTTTGACGCCTCGCGGGCAACCAGCTCACCCGCTCTCGTTATCTTGAAGGTCGTGGCCTTGATCTGCTCGGCTACCTGCGTGAGGTTGGCGTCCTCGGGCATGGCCTCGACCACCGCGCGCACCACACCGGGGCCGGAAACACCCACGTTAACCACGGCTTCGGCCTCACCCGAACCATGAAAAGCCCCGGCCATAAAGGGGTTGTCCTCAACGGCATTGGCGAAGACGACCAGCTTGGCACAACCGATGGAATCCTCCTCGGCGGTAAGACGGGCGGTCTCCAGCAGCGTCTGAGCCATCAACAGCACGGCATCCATATTGATGCCGGCGCGCGTAGAGCCAACATTGACACTGGAGCAGACCCGCTCGGTGCTGGCCAGCGCACGGGGGATCGAGGCAATCAGCTTGGCGTCGGTTATGCTGATACCCTTTTGCACGAGGGCAGAAAAGCCGCCGACAAAATCCACTCCCACCTCGCAGGCGGCCCTGTTCAAAGCCAGTGCGATGGGAACAAAGTCCTCGGCAGTGTGTACCGCGGTAGCACAGACCTCCGCCACCGGCGTAACCGAGAGGCGTTTATTGACAATGGGGATGCCGTATTCGCGGGCAATCTGGTCGGCGACGGGCACGAGCCGCTCTGCCGCGCTGGTCAACCGGTCGTAGATCCGCTGAGAACAGACCTGTATGTCCGTGTGTGCGCAGTCACGAATCGAGAGCCCCAGCGTAATGGTGCGTATGTCGAGGTTCTGCTCAGAGATCATCGAGAGGGTCTCTTTGACCTCCTGCGGCGTCACCTGCATGGGATTTCCCGGATGCCGCGCAGATAGGGTTGCAGGGCCTCGGGCACGGCCACCGACCCATCTGCTCGCTGAAAGTTCTCCAGAATAGCGGCCATCGTCCTCCCCACGGCAAGCCCGCTGCCATTTAAGGTATGCAGCAGCTCGGGCCTTGCGCCCGTGGCCTCATCACGCATACGGATGTTGGCGCGGCGGGCCTGAAAGTCCCCACAGTTTGAACAGGATGAGATCTCCTTATAGTCCTCGTAGGACGGCAACCAGACCTCCAGATCGTAGGTCTTGGCCGAGGCAAACCCCAGGTCACCCGTGCAGAGCTCTATGACCCGATACGGGATCTCCAGAAGTTGCAGTATATGCTCAGCATCGGCCACCATGAGTTCAAGCTCCGCGAAGGATTGTTGCGGCGAGGCAAACTTGACCAGCTCCACCTTGTCAAACTGATGCACCCGTATGAGGCCGCGGGTATCGCGCCCGGCGCTCCCAGCTTCCTCGCGAAAGCACGGCGTGTAGGCGCAGTAGTTGAGCGGCAGCTCGGCAGCGTCCAACACCTCGCCGCGATGGATATTGGTGAGCATGACCTCGGCGGTGGGGATGAGATAGAGCCCCTCCGCAGTCTTGAAGAGATCCTCCTCAAACTTGGGGAGCTGGCCGGTGCCGGTGAGCGTCTCGCGGTTTGCGAGCACCGGGCCCCACCACTCCTTGTATCCCCGTGAGATGTGGGTGTCGGCCATGAAGTTGATGAGCGCGCGTTCCAGGCTGGCGCCCAGGCCGCCCAGGAGGACGAAGCGAGACTTGGCCAGCTTAACGGCGCGTTCAAAGTCGATGATGCCGAGTTTGGGGCCCAGATCCCAGTGCGCCTGAGGCTCAAAGTCAAAGCGGGGAGGCGTACCCCAGCGCCGGACCTCGACATTATCCTCTTCGCTGGCTCCGCGTGGCGTGGTGCTCGACGGGAGATTGGGAAGCTGCAACAGGGCGCGGGTCAGATCCGCTTCCACAAGTGTAAGCTCAGCGTCCAGCTCCTGTATGTGCTCGCCCCATCCGCGCACCTCTTCTCTGGCCGCTGTGGCCTCGTCCTTCTGGCCGGCCTTCATCAGCTCGCCTATGCGCTTTGAGACGGTATTGCGCTGGGCCTTGAGCGTCTCGGTCTCGGTGATGAGTTCTCGACGTCTCGTATCCGCAGCAAGAAAAGCGCTGCTGTCCCAGTCGAAACTCCGGGACAGCAGGGCCTCTGTAACGGTATCGATATGTTCCCTTACGTACCTTGCGTCTAACATCGAAGCAAACACACCTCAGTCTTACTTCTTGTCTGTGGACTCCGGCTTGGCTGCATCGCTGGCGGCCGCGTCAGGGCTTGCCTCGGCATGCTTGGACTCGGTATGATGCCTGGCCTCGGTATGATGCCTAGCCTCGGTATGATGCTTGGCCTCGGCGTGCTTGACCTCGGTATGCTTGGCCTCCGCGGGCTTTGATGCTGCAACAGGCGCGGCCTCAGACACGGCGGCAGCTGCGGTCTCGACAGCCTTTGACGCAGCGTCACCGGCCTTTTCCAGGGTTTCCGCAGGCGTATCCGTAGCTACGGCGGCAGTTTTGGCTGCCTGTTCAGTAGCCTCTGCATCCGCGCTGGCCACATCGGCCGCAGCAGTTCTGAGGTCATCGGCAGCGTTGTCAATATTGCCTTTGACCACTTCTGCCTCCTGATCTATTTTGTCGTTGGTAACCGGCATCTGTGCGTTGATAGCGTCGCGTGCGCTCTGGGCGTTCTTTGCCACCTGCTCGGCAATGGCGCTCCGGGCATTCTCGATCTTCTGCCGCAGCTCATCGTTGGCCCTGGCCGCCGTGTTCTGCACATTGGCAGCCTCGGTCTTGACCTTTTCAAAGCCCTGGGAGTAGAGGTCTGTACCCTCACCCCACAACTCTTCCGCCTTGTCGGTTAACAGGGCGCGGGTATCTTTGCCGCTGCGCGGGGCAAACAACAGGGCCACGCCGGCACCAATGGCGCCACCCAACAAAAACGTTCTGAATCTTCCGTGTGCCATAGCTCCTCCATCTTTTACGCCGGCAAGACCGGCCTTACGGGTTTCGTTTGATTGTACCACTTACCGGGCCTCTGCACAGGCGTGTTAGAGGGCAATCTCCAAGCCGTCATTGGCAGCGAGGATGGCGCCTTCGTGGGGCGCGAGCAATTCCTGCAACTCTCGTGCGGTAATGGGCTCGTCATAGTGCATGGTAAGATGCGTGAGAAAGGTCTTTTTTGCCCCCAGCTCCTGGGCCAGACGCACCGCCTCATCAATGGTGTGATGAGACTTTGGCATCCAGTTGCGGCCGTTAAACGTGGCATCCATGATAAGCACCTCGACACCCTTGAGCCTCTCAAGCACCTCGGGAGCAAGCGGCCCGGTATCGGGAAAATACGCAATGCGCCTGCTCCCGGCCGTGCCTTCTCCGCTCAGCTTCTCTATGAGAAACCCAAAGGTCTGAGTGCCGTGCGTGGCGGGTAGGGCGGTGTAGCGCACCCCATCAAACTCCAGGCTCTGCCAGGCCTCGATGCGGTGCGGCTCCAGTGTTTCTTCCATAAAGGCAAACTGGCTCGCAATAGCAGCAAGCGTGTGGCTGCCCGCATAGACAGGCAGTGGCTTATGCGACCTCAGGCGCACATAGAACTCAAACTCCGCGATACCACCGATGTGGTCGAAGTGTTCGTGCGTGAAGAGGACCTGGTCGATGTCCGTTATCCGGGCAAGTGAGAGCTGCATGCGCAGGTCGGGGTCGGCATCGATGAGCGTGTTCTGTGTACCGCTGATGAGCAGTGCGGCGCAGCCCCGCCGAGCCGCGGGATTCTGCAGCGCCTCTTCGCAGGCCTTGCAGCCGCAGTAAAAACTCGGCACGCCGCAGGAAGCGCCCGTGCCGAGGAATCGCAGAGTGTGTGTGCCGTGGGTGGTCAACTAGTAGTTCTCGCACCTCAGCTCGTAATAGGCCCTGGGATGAGAACAGGCCGGACACAGCGCAGGCGGCTCGGTGCCAAAGTGGATGTAGCCACACTTCAGGCACTTCCAGGCTACGACATTGTCGTTTTTGAATACGGTGCCGTTTTCCAGATGGTCGATGAGCGTACGGTAACGATCTTCGTGATGCCTCTCAACCTCACCCACGCGCTCAAAGAGTATGGCGATGTTCTTGAAGCCCTCCGCGTGGGCCACCTCGGCAAACTCCTTGTACATACGGGTCCACTCCTCATTCTCGCCGGCAGCCGCATCGGCAAGATTGGCCAGCGTGCTGGGAATCTTTCCCTTGACATCGCCGTCGTTTCGCAGGGTCTTGAACCACATCTTGGCATGCTGAGTCTCGTTGCCGGAAGTCTCGTCAAAGATATTGCCAATCTGCTGATACCCCTCAGCGCGAGCTACTTTGGCGTAGTACCCATACTTGGTTGCCGCCTGACTCTCACCGGCAAACGCGTACTCGAGATTTTCCTTGGTTTTAGATGATGAAAAGTCCATGCTTCCTCCTGAATATACTGGATTATTTGAGATTTTTCTCAGAAACGCAGAACGATGGTACTGTTTATCTCCCACGATGAGACACAGACGGTCTGTCCGGGCAGCGGCGCATGGATGAACTGCCCGCCGCCAATATAGATGGCAACATGGGTGGCGATGCTTTCCGGCCAGTACAGCACATCGCCCGGAGCCGCGCCGCCACTGGCATAGGGCCAGCTGGCAGACGCGTTGGCATACTGCGCATAGGTGCTGCGCCCGATAGATCCGCGCCCGGCCTGGCTGTAGCACCAGGAGGTAAACCCAGAGCAGTCAAAGGAATCGGGCCCCGTGCCTCCCGCCTCATAGGGGGTGCCAATGCGGGAGTAGGCCGCCGACACCACATCACTGTAGCCCTCGGAAGGGATGGGATTGCCCGTGTAGCTGGGAGTCTCTGCGATGATGGTGTTCTGCTGAATCACTTCTACGCGCGCTGCCTGCTCCTCATCCAGGAGTGCGAGAGCCTCGGCGCTGAGCGATGCCACGATGGACTGTTGCTCGGCCACAAGCTCCTCGGCCTTGGCTTTGGCTGCCTCAACCTCGGCCAGATGCTCTGCAGCAGCCCTTTCCTGGGCGGAGAACTCCTCGTGAGCGGCCTGGGCCTCGGCACGGGCGTCCTTATTGTTTTGGATGAGCGTGGCGTTTTCCTGATTGATGACGTTGATGAGTTCCCAGCTGGTGGTGAACTCCTCAAAGCTGGAGGCGCCAAAAATAACGTTGAGGAAGTTGAGCGGCCCGTCCTTATACATCTGGTGGGCGCGGCTGCCCAGGCGGGCCTGCGTCTCCACGATAATGGCCTCGGCGGCGTCTCCGCGTGCCTGGGCCTCATCCATGGCTGCCAGGGCTTCTTCATGCGCGATAGCGGCGGTAAAGTAGCTGTCGGTAGCCTGCTCTGCCTGCGATTCGGCGGCGGCAAGCGCGGCGCTGGCCTCGTCGGCCTCGGCCTGCTTCTCTGCCGCAGTGGGTGCCGCATAGGCGGCGGATAGATTGATGGGTAAGAGGAGTGTCAGTGCCAGAATGCTTACGAGTGCGCAGCTCAGGGTCTTTCTGGGCCTGCTTGAGCCTTGAGGCTCTTTTTTGGTATTCATCATCCCTGTTCTCCGGTTGCTACTCATGGGTGCCTGTGGTCTCAGCTCATATCGAAGGCGCGTGCATACACAACAGCGCGCAACCAAAACCGTCGGACACACAGTATAGCGCTTTTGGGAGTCAAGGGGACGCTGGATGTACTATTATTTAGAACCTCAGGACGGTAGCGGCGTTGATGTTCCACGAAGAATAGCTGACGACCTGCCCTGGCACCGGCGCATGGATGTAGGAGCCGCCACCTACGTAGATGGCTACGTGTCCCGGCCACCAGAGCACATCACCCGGCTCAGCGCCACCGCTGGAATAGGGCCAACGGGCAGAAGCGTTGCTGTGCTGGCTACTGTCCGTTCTCCCAATATAGCCTCGGCCTGCCTGGCTGTAGCACCAGGAGGTGAGACCGGAGCAGTCGAAGGCATTGGGACCAGAGGCAGCCCAGACATACGGGCACCCGAGCCGCGACACCGCAGCGGAGACAACATCATCGTAGCCCCCGGAGGGCGGAGGCGGAGCAGTATAGCCGTAGTCATAGCTGGGGTTGTTCTGGGCGATTCGTGCGGCTTCAGCGGCTGCAGCGGCTGCTTCGGCGGCGCGGCGCGCAGCCTCCTCGGCCTCAACCAGTGCGGCAACCTCTGCCTCCAAACCATCCAGTATGGCTGCCTGCTCCTCTACCAGCTGTTCGGCCCTGACCTTGACGTCCTCGGCCTCAACGAGACGCTCGGCGGCAAGCGCTTCCTGGGCGGAGAACTCCTCGTGAGCGATCTCAGCCTCGGCACGGGCGTCCTTATTGTTTTGGATGAGCGTGGCGTTTTCCTGATTGATGACGTTGATGAGTTCCCAGCTGGTGGTGAACTCCTCAAAGCTGGAGGCTCCAAAAATAACGTTGAGGAAGTTGAGCGGCCCGTCCTTATACATCTGGTGAGCGCGGTTGCCCAGTCGCTCCTGTGTGTAGTCGATGACCCCCTGCGCAGCATCTATGCGTAGCTGTGCCTCATCCATGGCAAGGATGGCGGCATCGTGTGCTTCAACAGCCGTTCGATAGTCGTCGCGGAGCCGTATCATTTCCTCCTCGGCGGCAGCGAGCGCGGCGCTGGCCTCGTCTGCCTCAGCCTGCTTCTCTGCCGAAGTGGGTGCCGCATAGGCGGACATGAGGTTGCAGGGTAAGAGGAGGGCTGTCGCCAGAATGACTATGAGAACACAACTCAGAGTCGTTCTGAGTGCGCCTGCCCCAAGGTATTGAGGCGCTCTATTGCTATTCATGATCGCTGTTCTCCCGTTGCTGCTCGTGGGTACGTTTAGACATCTTATCGAACATAGGTGCACATAAAACCGCGTGTAACCAAAACGTTGGACACACAGTATAGCACGTTTATGCCTGCGCCACCACCCGCGCCTCTTTGCCGTAGAGCGGGCTACAGGCAGCAGGCGCTGCTCCCTATAACGCTGTTGGGCAGTGCCTGCCAGACGTGTTCAGCTCATACCCGTGGCTTTATCCAGTCCAGCCATTCGGTTGCTTCGGCTTCTTGGACATCCAGGAGCCTGACGGTGGTGCCGCCTATGCCGGCTGCCGTGCGGGCGTTAATCGTCTGGACCCGGGCTCTGCGCTGAAAGGGGTTGGTTTTGGTGAACCCGTACTGAATCTTCCTGCGCGGCAGGCACACGCACTCGCGTGAAAACCCTCCGTTGGTCACCTGCAGAAAATGTCGATTGTACGCGTAGTTTGAGCCACGGTACCAGAGCACGGCGCCGATGACGTCGAGCACCATGAGTATGAGACAGAGTGCCGCAAGTATGAGGAGGGCCATCGTACCGTACAGCTCCCCCGCCCCTATCAGCTGCCGCGTTTCGCCCCACTCTCCTGTGGCTCCCACAGCTCCCGCCGCTTCGAGCGCGGGCAGGGCAAACAGTGCAACGCAGAGGGAGACAGCCGCGAGCACAAGTGCCAGCCAAAACCCTCCTCCCGTCAAAATGGTCCGTCTGATTATGGCGCGTCTGAGCGCCTGTTTTGCCACCGGTCTTGTGGTGGTGGGCAGGCCGGCAAACTCCGGTACCAGCCCGGCGAGTATCTCGGGCACTCGACTTATCTTCAAAAACGGATGCACCACAAGGCCTATGACCCTGCTCGGCTGCTGATCGCTGGAGTTTCCGGCCAGTGCGTCTATCTTTGCCAGGCTGAGTTCGCAATAGCCAAAGATTCTGCGAATAAAGCTCTGTTTGATAATGACGCTCTGCACGCGGTCTATGTCCACGCCGTTGAAATGGTGTTGGAGCAGACCTCGTTCCACTTCGATGCGGTTGCCACGCCTGAGTGCCTTGAAGCCGCCGTAGGAAAGGCAGGTGCTGCCGATGGAGATGAGCCAGAGCACCAACAGGGCCGCAACCACAGCGCCCACGACGAGCCCGATGGCAGCAGGCGAGGAGACAAGCTCGGCGGCAAGGTTAAGCCCGCGCTCATAGTCCACTTCTATCAGAGCGGACTGAAACAGCATGGCTCCCGTGCTTGTGAGTGTGGCAATTCCTGACAGAATGAGCAGCATGAACCCGGTCTTGTTGGACAGACCGGTGAGGAACAGCTCCTTGTTTGTCATGCCATATTGAAAGCTCACGGCGCCGGTGTCGAGCGCCCCGTTGCCAAAGACACCGCGCAGCTCGGTCATGACCTGGGCCGGCGCGTCGAGCAGGTTTTGCTCAGGAAGGCCCGAGCGGGCCGGGGGTGCAGCCTGGGCCGCGAGTATTGGCAGGCCGGACGGCGGCAGATAGTTGGGAGCAGGAGGAGATCCTGCCGATGCACTGCCACTTGTGGTCTGCACCCCGGCGGTAGCGCTCAGGAGCGCCTGTTTTCTGGCAAAGAGCTCGTAACGCAGCCGCTCTGCCTCGGTGTTCTGCAGGTAGGGCACGGTGATCGCCTGGTTGGAGGCCCCACCGGCCGTGTCGATGTTGACCGTGCACACACCCAGCAGGCGCTGGATGAGGCTCGCCTTCTGGTTGACGGATTGGATGCGCTGATAGGGCACGTGCACCCGCTTCTTGCTGATGATGCCGGAATAAAGATTGAACTCCTCCTCCCCCAGCTCGTAAGAGAGATTCCGATAGCTGAGCGTAGCTATGAGTGCCGTTACGCCCAGGATGACGACGAACACAACAGCAATGCCCGCTACGGTAAGTCCGCTGCTTGGCACAGTGCCCCCAAAGACTTCTTCGATTGCCCCTTCTTCAAGCAGGAGGGGGACTGCGGTAAAGACCAAACCAATGAGTGTGGCAACTGCTGCCTGCAACAGGCTGAGCCAGATATAACTATGGTGAACGTGCTTTTTTTGAGGCCGCACGGGGAGGATGTCCATCGGAGGCGGGTAGGCTTGCTGAGGCTGAAGTGGAAGCGGGGCTTGCTGAGGCTGGCCTTGCGGGGGCGGAGTCTGAAGTGTATGCGGTTGGGACTCTGTGGGACTGCCTGCCATGATCAGACATCCTCCTGCGCAATGCGGGCAAGCTCGGCTGCCCGGTTGCGAAGCTGCTCGGCCACCGCCGTGTCCAGGCCGGGGATCTCATGCCTGCCCGCCGCCGTTGACACCGTAACGCTCGCCAGATTAAACGCGCGCAGGACGGGGCCTTGCCGGGTGTCGGTATTCTGCACGCGGATAAAGGGGATGATGAAGCGCTTGCGCCACAGGATGCCCCGCGCTATGTCGAGATAGTCGCTGGTGAGTTCATACCGCCACCTTCGGAAGCGAATGGGAGGCACGACAGCCAGAAAGATAATGAGCGCAAGCAGGTAACACGCGACACAGACCGCAGACACGAGGAGGGCCCACTGCTCACCTTCAAAAGCATAGACACAGAAAAAGGGGATGGCGCAGAGGAAGAATACCAGCGTTATGGTCAACGCGTCGCTGATTCGCCATACCCATGTTATCTTGGGGTTGAGTTGGTGTGCGGGCAATTCTGTCATGGGGCCTCGTCGTTTCTCTCGCGCGTATCTGTTGCTTGCTTCTGTTGCTGTTCAGCCCTGCCTGTCACCTCTGATAGTCTCATTTTTCACCGTTCCTCTTATTTCAAGGACTGGATTGCCGCGCTCGCCTCGCTCGCTCGCAATGACAAAGGGGGGGTATCTGTTGCTTGCCTCACCAGCTTAGCGATGTTTCCCGAGTAATGCAATCGGCTGTCTGATATACTTGCCCTTGTCTTGCAGTCTTACAACTTTGGTACTAAAGGTAGAGAATCAGGAGAAACCATGACCCAGCAACAGAAGCGCGCCCTTACCATTCAGGATATAAGCTGTGTGGGCAGATGTTCCCTCACCGTTGCATTGCCCATACTGTCGGCGGCGGGGATTGAGACCGTGATTCTTCCCACGGCCATCCTCTCCACCCATACCGGTGGTTTTACCGGGTATACCTTTCGCGACCTCACCGAGGACATCGACCCTATCTGCGCCCACTGGCAGGAGCTGGGCATCAGGACCGACGCGCTGTACACCGGCTATCTGGGCAGCCAGGAGCAGCAGTTGCAGATTGCGCGGATCTTTGACGATTTCAGCGAAGGCAAGCCCATCATACTGGTTGACCCGGCCATGGCCGATGAGGGCAGGCTCTATCCGGCCTTTGACAGGGAGTTTGCCCGGGGCATGCGAGACCTTGTGGCCAAGGCCACACTCACGGTGCCCAATATCACCGAGGCGAGCTTTTTGCTCGACAAGGAGTATCCGGGTGATAACTACGACCGGGACTGGATAGAGCAGACGCTCCGTGAGCTGGCGGCACTGGGTCCCGCGCAGGTGGTGCTCACCGGCGTGAGCTTTGAAGCGGGCAAGCTCGGAGCCGCGGCCTACGTCAGCGCCGATGACAGAACTGGGTATTACTTTACCGAGCGCATTCCCGGCTATTACCACGGCACCGGCGACATCTATTCCAGCGCCCTTCTCGCCTCCCTCTTGAATGGCAAGGAGCTGTTTGAGGCCATCGGTGTGGCCTGCGAGTTTACCGTGGGAGCCATCCGTCGCACCGCTGCCTCGGGCACTGAGCCGCGCTATGGCGTGGATTTTGAGCATGAAATCGGCCATTTGCTCAGGATGCTGGCTATTGAGTAGGCACGCGCGCGCGCGAGTAGCTTATACTTAGGGGAAGTACACGGGAATGCTACGGAAAGAGAGATCATGGCAGACTTACAACAGGGAAAGTACATCTGGAAGAATGGCGAGTTTGTGGCTTGGCGCGATGCCACCACGCATATCCTCACCCATGCCCTGCATTATGGCACCGCCGTGTTTGAGGGCATGCGTTGCTACAAGACCGACGAGGGCTCCATCGTATTCAGGCTCATAGAGCATATGGAGCGCCTTGAGCAAAGTGCCTCCTTTATCATGATGGACCTGCCCTATACGGCCTCGGAGTTGGTGGAGGCCACAGCGGAACTCATCCGCATGAATGAGCTGGAGAGCTGCTATGTGCGCCCCATTGCCTACCGCGGCTACGGCTCGATGGGCGTTAACCCGCGCCCCGCGCCCATAGACGTGGCCATTGCCGTATGGCCCTGGGACGCCTACCTGGGTGCCGAGGCCCTGGAAAACGGCCTCAGTGCCGGTATCTCCTCATGGCGGCAACGTTCCATCAATGCGACCCCGGGGGCCATCAAGTCCTCGGCCTCCTACCTCAACAGCGGCCTGGCGCATATGGAGGCGCTCGACCACGGCTACGGCGAGGCCATCCTGCTCAACGAGAGCGGTCATGTCGCCGAGGGCAGCGGTGAGAACATCTTCGTCGTCAAGAACGGCGCGCTCAAAACGCCGCCGCTTTCGGACGGGGTGCTTGCGGGCATCACGCGTGACTCCCTCATCCAGCTGGCCCGCTATTTTGAGCTTGAGGTGAGCGAGGCATCGCTGGCACGCACCGATCTCTACGGCGCGGACGAAATTTTCTTTACCGGATCGGCCGCTGAGGTCACACCCATTGCGAGCATAGACAACCGCGTCATCGGCAACGGCAGGCGCGGCCACATAACCGAGAAGCTCCAGACCGCGTTCTTTGATGTGGTGGCCGGGAGGATAGCCGAGTTTGAGCCCTGGCTGTATACGGTCTAGCGCCACGGGAACCCCTTATGTCTCCCCACCAGAACACCCCTCCTCTGCCGCGCGTCCTCAGCTACGACACGACGCTCCGCGACGGTGCGCAGCGCGAAGGCGTGAGCCTGAGCCTGGAAGACAAGCTCCGCATTGCCGAGGCGCTTGACGAACTGGGCATAGACTATATCGAGGGCGGCTTTTTGGGCTCCAACCCCAAGGATGCCGCCTTCTTTGGCGCGTACGCAGACGGACAGCTCGTCTTGCAGCACGCGCAGCTGGTGGCCTTTGGCCTGCCGGTGAGAAAGGATACCGCGCCAGAGGACGACCCCGCCTTCAGGGCGCTGGCACACGGTGCCGCTGACGTCATCACCCTCGTTGGCAAGGCCTTGAAGCGGCAGGTTGAGCAGGTACTCCAGGTATCGGGGGAAGAAAATCTCCGCATGATACAGGAGTCCATCCGCTCCCTTACGGCAGAGCGCAAACGGGTATTCTTTGATGCCGAGCACTATTTTGACGGCTACCGTGAGGATGCTCAGTACGCGCTTGAGGTGCTGGCCTCCGCGCTTGAGGCCGGTGCCGAATACCTGGTGCTGGCAGATACCAACGGCGGAATGCTTCCTCACCAGATAGCAGAAATAACGCGGGAGACGGCCTCGGCCCTGAGTGCTGCCTCGAGGCCCGTGCCTCTGGGCATCCACGCGCACGACGACAGCGGCTGTGCCGTTGCCAATACGCTCGAGGCCGTGCTTGCCGGCGCTGAGCTGGTGCAGGGCACGATAAACGGCTACGGCGAGCGGGTCGGCAACGCCAACCTCCTCACCGTTATCGCAGACCTGGAGCTCAAGCTCGGCATACACACCATTGGTCCCGAGAAGCTGGGTCTGCTCACCCCGGTCTCCCGCTTTGTGGCCGACACCATGAACGTGGCGCGCGACGACCATGCTCCCTACGTGGGCGAGAACGCCTTTACCCACAAGGGCGGCATGCACGTGAGCGCCGAGACCCGCATGCAGGACGCGTATCAGCACGTGAACCCTGCCACCGTGGGCAACTTCTCGCATATCGTCATGAGCGAGCTGGCCGGGCGCGCGGCGCTGGAAGCCAAGGCCAAGGGGCTTGATCTCGATCTGAGCACGCTCACGCAGGACAAGCGCCTGGCCATTCTGGAAAGCATCAAGCAGCGCGAGGCCCAGGGCTACTCCTACGAGGCCGCCGACGCGTCGCTTGCCCTGCTCATCAAGGCTGAGCTGGACTCCCGGCCGCAGTACTTCCGGCTCGAGTCGTTCCGGGTCATCACCGACAGGCGCCCGGGCGGAGGCGAGGCCTGCGAGGCAACCATCAAGATTCATGTGGGCGAGGAGCGTTTTATCGCAACGGCCGAAGGCAACGGTCCGGTCAACGCCCTGGACAGGGCGCTCAGGGCGGCCATCACGCGTTTTTATCCCCAGATAGAACAGCTCGAACTCCTCGACTTCAAGGTGCGTGTGCTTGATGGGTCCACCGGTACCGGCGCCGTGACGCGGGTCTTTATCGAGACCTCAAACGGGAGCGAGCACTGGGGCACCGTGGGCGTCAACGAAAACATCATCGAGGCTTCGTGGGATGCCCTCGTGGACGCCATCAGCTATGGCCTGATGAAGGGTGTGTGCTCATGAGCAACAAGAAGATAGTGAGGCCGGCCACAAAGCGGGAACTGGACCGTTTGTACCAGGCCTTTGCCGAGCTTGACTCAGCGGCGGATGCTCAGGCGCTCCTCCAGGACATGTGTACCATTCGTGAGGTTGAGGAGATGTCCCAGCGTTTGGAAGTGGCCCGACTGCTCAACAGGAGTGAGTCCTATACCTCCATTACCGAGAAAACCGGTGCCTCGGCCACCACCATTGCGCGGGTTGCCAAGTCGCTCAATTACGGCGCGGGCGGCTATCTCAGGGTGCTGGGTAGCGGGAGCTGAATGGCAGCGAGGGGGTGTGTGCGGGCCCGCAAAACTGCTAAGCTATAGCTATGATTCACCTGAAGACACCTGAGCAGATTGAGGCCATGCGCATTGCTGGCCGTATCAGCGCCAAGGTCCTGCGAAAAACCGGGGAGCTCGTGCGTCCGGGCATTACCACGCTGGAGCTTGACCGCTTTGCCGAGAACCTCATCCGTTTGGAGGGGGCACGTCCGGCGTTTCTGGGCTACGGCGGCTTCAAGGGATCTATCTGCGCCTCCGTAAATGACCAGGTCGTGCACGGTATTCCCAGCGATGCCGTTGTGCTTGCCGAAGGCGACATCATCTCCATCGACACGGGAGGCGTCATGGAGGGCTGGTACGGCGACAACGCCGCCACCTTTGCCGTGGGCGAGATAGATGCCCAAACCGCGAGGCTCCTCGAAGTGACCGAGCAGTCGCTCTGGGCTGGGATTGAGGCCGCATTGGTCGGCGGACGTCTGGGCGACATAGGGCACGCCGTGCAGAGTGTTGCCGAGGCAGCAGGCTTTGGGGTGGTGCGCGAATATGTGGGACACGGTATAGGACGAGAGATGCATGAGGATCCTATCGTGCCCAACTTTGGCCGCAGGGGAAGCGGCACCAGACTCAAGGCCGGCATGGTGCTGGCCATAGAGCCGATGATCAACGCGGGCGGCCATGCGACCAAGGGCCCCTTTGAAGACGGCTGGATAGTCTACACGGCGGATGGCTCCCGCTCTGCTCACTTTGAAAAAACCCTGGCGCTTACGGTGGATGGCCCGGACATTCTCACGAGGGAGTGAGCGCTCAGAAGAAGAGCATGGGGTTGACCGCTATGAGATCCACTTCGATCTGGAGATGCAGGTGGTTTCCGGTGGAGTTGCCTGTGGTTCCCACGTAGCTGATGACATCACCGGCTACAACGGCCTGCCCGGCTTCGCAGTTGAGCCCCGAGGCGTGCATATAAATGGAACGAACACCACTGCCGTGCGAGATGATGACGTAGTTGCCCATCAGATTGTGCCAGCCAGCGGCGGCAACCGTACCAGGAGCAATGGCAAGGATGGGCGTGCCGCCGGGGGCGGCAAAGTCGGTGCCCAGATGAAAACTGTGGTCAAAGTCGCGCCAGCCAAAACCACTGGAAATAGGCTGTCTGCTGCTGAAGGGGTATTGCAGGTTAAGCGCCGTAAGCCTGGCCATCTGCTCATCGCTCACGGTGCCGTAGGAGCCCACGCCCCTGTTGGCAGCGGCAAGTTCAGCGGCTTCGCGGGCAATCTCCTCCTGGAGGAGGATCTCCACCAGTTCTGCCTCCAGCCCGCCTATCTCACTTTGCATCGCGCTTTCTGTGGTTTGCCTGTCTCGTTTGAGCGTGGCAATTTGCTCCTGCTTCTCGCGGGCCAGCTGCTCCTGCTCGGTGTATTCGATGCGCGCGGCCTCGGCCTCGGCCCTCACCGTCTTGGTTTCCAGCACGAGACGGGCATCCTGCTCATTGACGCGGTTGATAAGGTCCATGGCGGTGATGAAGTCGATAAAACTCTGGGCGCCAAAGAGCACATCCAGGTATGAGCCGTTGCCATTACGGTACATCTGGGAGGCGCGGTCGCCGAGTTGCGCCTGAAGCTCTGCAATGCGCGCGCGCGCGGCCTCTTCGCGAGCCTGGGCATCGAGCATCCGGGCCTCGGCCTCGGCGTGGGCGATTACGGCGGCATCATAATCCGCGGCAAGCTGGTTAATCTCTGTTTGCAGGGAGTCAAGTCGGGCGAAAGCCTCATCGAGTTCCGCCTGCTTCTCGGCGGAAGTAGCGGCAAATGCCTGAGGAGCGCTGCCCCAGAGCGCGGGCGCCATGAGCAGGCAGGCAGCAAGGATGCCGCTCAAAAACCTATAGGGCAGGCGGGTTACCCAGGGGTGCCTGCTGCTGTTTGTATTCATACGCACCGTGTCTTTCCAGTGAGCGGTCTGGGGATTGGCCCCTGCCTCTCAGCCTATTGTATTGGTACCCAGGCATGATATCACTAAGGTAGCTGTTTTGTCACATTGTCGATGCCGGAATGTAGGGCGAGGTAAGGACTGGCGAGGCCGGCTTCGCCAAAATGCCGAGGGCGCGTTGACTGTGGTACCATAGCCTCTACCGAAACAATACGCACACAGAAGGGAGGCGTAGCATGGCGCCTCGAGGTCTCACTACATGAACGGGAGAGGACATGGCTGATGTCATCCCCTTTGTGTGCTGGCGACCCCGGCCAGAGCTTGCTCGCGAGGTTGCTGCCGCTCCCTATGATACCTTCAGTCGCGCAGAGGCGGCCCGGGAGGTTGCGGCTCACCCCCTCAGTTTTCTGCGCATCGACAAGCCTGCGGCGCTCTTTGGCAGCGAGGTGGATGAGTACGACGCGCAGGTCTACGAGCGTGCACGCGCTGAGCTGGATGGGTGGTATGAGCAGGGCATTCTGGTGCCCGACAGTGGGCCCGGCGAGCCGGCTCTGCCCGCCTACTTCATCTATCGGCTCACGCAGGGTGCTCATACCCAGACCGGTGTCGTAGCCTGTGTGAGTGTGGCAAGCTATCAAAGCGGTGCTATCAAGCGCCATGAGAATACCCGCGCACACAAGGAGCAGGACAGGGTCGAGCACATACAGGCGCTGGAGGCCCATACCGGCCCGGTGCTGCTCACCTATCCCAGCGCGCAGGAGTTGGACGGCTTGCTCAAAGCCTGCACAGCCACGGCGCGGCCACTCTACGACTTTATCGCGCCCGATGGGGTGCACCACGAGCTGTGGCGCGTGGACGACGCGGACACCACCCGGCGTATCCGTGTGCTCCTGTCCGCCATTCCCACGCTGTACATCGCCGACGGGCATCATCGCGCCGCTGCCGCCGCGCAGGTGGCCGGGCTCTACGCAAAGGCTGCGAAGGAGAAAGCCGAGCTCGGGGAGGGTGAGCTTGGGGAGGGTGAGCTTGAGAAGCTTGCAGTTGGTGAGGCTGAGGCAGGAGAGACTGGGGCGAATTACTTTCTCGCGGCGCTGTTTGGCAGCGATGAGTTGCAGCTGCTTGACTACAATCGTGTTGTCTCCGACCTTGCCGGCTCAGGCCCGGAGGAGTTGCTTGCCTCTGTTGGGGAAGTCATGGATGTTGAGGAGAAGGGCTCCGAGCCGTATCGGCCTGTTAAACGTGGCGAGTTTGGTATGTACCTTGGGGGTACGTGGTACCGGCTCAGGCTTCGTGAGCACGAGCGTCCGGCGGATGTCGTGGACGGCCTGGACGTGGCACTGCTGCACAGCACCATCCTCGCTCCGCTTCTCAAGATAAGGGATCCTCGCTCTGACCCTCGCATAGCCTATGTGGGCGGTGCGCGAGGCCTCGCGGAACTCGCCAGGCGGGCGGACGCAACCGGCGGCGTGGCCTTTGCCCTCTACCCCTGCTCCCTCGCTGAACTGTTTGCCGTAGCCGACGAGGATCGGCTCATGCCGCCCAAGTCAACCTGGTTCGAGCCAAAGCCACGGAGCGGATTGGCAATTCACCGGATAGCGTAGCTAGCGCAAAACAAAGGCCTGGGGCTCGCAGCTTAGCAGGTCGGGACACTGCTCGCAGTCGTAGGCAATCCTGCTCGCAACTTCCTCCCAGGAAAGCGGCTCAAAGCCGCATCGGGGGTAGAAGCCTCGCGAGGCTCTGCAGGCTACGAGCTTGAGCTCGCCGTAGGTGCTTTGGGCCGCCTGAATGAGTGCCCTCCCTACGCCGCGACCCTGCCACTCCTTTGAGACGATGACCGGATACACGTAGTTGCCGTTACCCCGGGGATTCTGCCCCTCCTCAATCTGCACGATACGGATAAATCCCACCGGCTCGCCGGCCGCATCGGCCGCCACCATGCCACGCATGAGCTGCTTCTTTGCAGGCAGCGGCATGGCATCCTCGGCAAAGAGGGCCTTGAGGTAGGGCAGGTCGCTCGCCCAGGGCCTGCGTATGGTAAAGGGAGGCCGCATGCGCCTTTCCTACGCCATCGGGGGCAGGTAGATCTTGGCCCGGGACTGCCCTATGGCCTTTTTGCCCAGTTCTCTCAGGCCCTTTATCGTGGTCTCCATGAGTTGCAGCGGAATCCCCACGAACATCAGGTCGTCGCTCACGTCACTTGAGGCCCGGCAGCCGTAGCAGCCAAAGCTCACGTTGATCTCTCCCGTGGTGAGCGGCAGCAGCGTCGTTTCCACACACTGGGCGTTATAGCCCGAGGCGTGCAGGGTGTGCCGGTGCCCACTGTAATACGACGAACTCATCAAGAGCCACATGGCCTGCTCGGGCAGACAGGCCACGGCTATGACCTGCGGCGTAGCGGCTGCCTGGGCAAGCGGCGACACGACGGTGGCATCGATGCTGCGTTCGGGCAGGCTGGGACGCTCGTGCACCATGCGCTGGGCGGCCTCGATGTCGTGAAGCTTATGAAACAGGATGTAGAGTTCGCCCGAGGCCAGTTTGGCGGGCATGGCCGTGAGCCCCAGTATGGAGGTGCCGTCCGGACAGGCATGACGGTTGGCCGGCATCATGAGGGAGCGTCCGCGACGGGCAGCCATGAGGCTCTGACAATAGCGCAGGCGCTCCTCGGGGATGGGCAGGTCCGGGAGCGGCTCACCGGCGGAGATGAGCGAGATGGCCACCGGCTCCCAGCGAAGTCCGAGCACCTCTTTGAGTGTCGCGGCCCACAATGCGTAGCGTTTGATTTCTGCGGCAGGCGGTGGCGGGGCCACGGCGCGATTCTTGAAGGGGTCCCTGCCGCCCTGCGCCAGCACTTTGATGGCGTGTACGGGACACTGGCCGGCACAGGTCTCACAGCCCCAGCAGAGTTCGGGCGCAACAGCAGCGGGAAGCGCTGCTTTCTCCAAGGTCTCGCCCGGGTCTGGCTCCCGTAAAGCAATGACGTCCACGGGGCAGAACGCCTCGCAGAGTCCGCAGCCGGTACAGACTTGCAGGTCAAACTCGATGCGGTAATCCACTGCCTCAGGCGTATTGCCCAGACCCCGGGCACTCTGATCGATACTCATACGGTGCTGCCCTCATTTCCCTTGCCACGCGCCGCCTGACCGCAGCCCTCTTCGCTCCATTCCAACTGGCTCCAATCCACGCCCTTCTCTCCGCCGGGGATGTTCCAGGGCGGAAAGACGCGCTGCCCCGCACAGGTGGTGAGCTGATAGGAGCAGAACGGGACAAGGGCACCGCTCGGCATGGTCACGAACATCGAGCATTCTTCCATACGTTCCAGATCCATCGTAACAGCATCCATGTAGTTCATGATGATGACGGAGATGCCGCCCTTGAAGCTCAGGCCCTTGCGTACCACCACATCCAGGAAGACCGAGCCCTGCGGAGAGTCCGGGTCGTAGAGTTGCAGATACTCCTCGCGCGTGAGGTCGCGGGTAACGGGGACGTACTGTGGACCCTGCTCACCGTGATTCTCTCCCGAGCCCTGCTCATCCTGCCTGACGAGAAAGGTGCCGGTGTCGCAGAGCGGATGACTGCACCCGAGCGGCCAGATGTCCTCCACCCTGATGAGGCCGCCTGTCTGCTCCTCCAGCTTGAAGATGACGTCTCCCATGGTGAGTGGCCGGGCGCGCTCCGCGTCAAAACGCCCGCTCGTAAAGGCCGGCTGCAGGGCCACGCCCGCAACCACGTCGCTGTTCTCGGTAGCAAACGCTATGACCCGGCCTATCTGGTCGTCGTTGATGCCCGAGACGATGGTCATGGCCAGCACCACCTGTACGCCCTGCCTGCGGCAGTTCTCAATAGCGGCCCTCTTGACACCGAGCAGGTCCGTGCCACGGATCTGCTCGTAGACCTCGCTCGTGAGCCCGTCAAATTGCAGGTAGATGCCCGTGAGGCCGTGCGCCTTGAGGTCTTGCAGGTAGGCCTCGTCCCTGGCTATGACAAGGCCGTTGGTATTGACCTCCACGCCCCAGAAGCCGCGGGCACGCACGTGCCAGACAATCTGCGCGAGATCCGCGCGCACGGTGGGCTCTCCCCCGGTGAGCTGCACCCCGGTATCGGTGCCAGCGGTCTGGGCAATGGCCTCGATAAAGGCATGCACCCTGTCGAGGGGCAGGTCGGAGGCCGTGCTCTCAGCACTCATAAAGCAGACCGGACAGCGCAGATTGCAGCGTTGGGTCACCTCTATCTCCACCAGGGTAGGCTTACGCTGATGACGCTGGCAGATGCCACAGCCCGTAGGGCAGGACCTGGTGCTGGGCCGCACAGCGCTCCGGTTGGGCAGTGCCTTGGGAAAGGCGAGCGAGCGTATCCAGCGATAGTGATCCGCGCTGGGCCAGATCATCGTGGCAAGCTCGCCGTGCTCCGGACAGTGCCTCGTCATCCAGACCCTGCCCTCGTCGTCGGCGCTGATATCCGCCTCTAATACCTTGAGACAGCTAGGGCAGAGCGAGCGGGTGCTGTGCAGATGGCGTGCCCTACTCATACATCTATGCCCTCGCGGCTGTCGCGGTCTTCGTTGGGCGGCGTTCCCACGCGAATACCGCGCCAGTTGACCCAGTTGAGGAAGCGCCTCGGCACGTAGAAGTCCGGCTGAAACTGGTTGGTGTACTCGGCCGAACGCGCAAGCGAGATGGCATGGGCCAGATCCTGCAGGTCGTCGATGTCGGCTACCGGCGTGAGGGAGGCCATGGGCACGTCCGCGTCGGTGCATTTCTGCACGTAGGCATCCAGCGCCGGACGGCCGGTCATGTTGTAATAGACCTCCTGGTGATCCATGGGAGTATCACGCGTCCAGCCGATGAGGCTCACCCCGCATTCCTGACACGGTGCCTGCACCAGGCCGCCGGTTGGGCTGGTCTCCAAAAAGTACTGGAGCCATCGGAATCCGCTGGTCACGTGGGACAGGGGCAGCATCGGAATATCCCCGCCCACACTGAGGATGGAGTCATAGCCCGCGTCCCAGATCTGCTCAAAGGCGCTGTCGAAGTGCACGTTGAAGTTCTCGCCGGTGTCCACGATATAGGTAAACTCAACCGGCCAGTCCCCCGCCTCTTCAAAGACCTCCCGTATCTTGTCCCTGTTCTTCTCGGGAGTCGAGGAGATGAAGAAATGGTACTCATGGCGCGGCGCGTCCGGGTCTGCGGCAAGGGCGTCGGCGTCCTCTTCCTGCAACTGCGCCACCGCGGTAATGCAGAGTTCCATGACATCAAAGAGCGCACAGTGGAAGAGCCCGGCGGCCTCCTCGGGCGTGAGGACGCCCCCGTGCTCGTGCGTGAGCCGTGTCTTGACCAGGCCGGGAACAGGCGGCTTGGAAAACATCAGGAGTGCGTGCTTATAGGTTTTGGGAGAGCTGGTGCCATCTGTCATTGTTGCTCCAATGCCTTGATTCCTTCTGGTCTGCGTAGTGTTTTGCTCCGATTCGTATTGTTCTCAGTATACGCTACCACGGCGTTTCTGGCTCAGGCTGACGGCTACGCTCCTGTTGCCGCTCTGTTGCGCTGGGAACTGCGGCAGGTTTGCCGCTATACTAGGGGTCTGAGATAACGGAAGTGAGGAGGCAGTGTGATGTTGGATACTCTGACGGTTGTGCGCAGTACCAAAGACGTGGACTACCACGAGCTGGCCCAGTTGCTGAGCGCGTCTAATCTCGCGGATCATCCGCCCGAGCTGCGCAGGAAGGCGTTTGATAACAGCCAGGTGGTCGTCTTCTGCTATGACACGGAGGGGAGGATGATTGGATGCGGCAGGGCTCTCTCCGACGGCGCCTATGAAGCGGCACTCTACGATGTTGCCGTGGTTGAGGAACTGCGCGGACAGGGCCTCGGACGCTTCATCGTTGAGACCATCCTTGAGGATCTCGCCGGCCAGAACGTCATCTTCTTTACCGCCGTGGGCAAAGAGGCCTTCTATGAGAAGCTCGGCTGCCATCGTATGAATACGGGCATGGCCCGCTTCGCCCGCCCGGAACGCATGCGTGAGCGCGGCTATATCGACTGAACAGCTGGTGCGGCTCCCCGCACAGCCCTTACGCCAGCTGGGTCGGGGTATGCTCAGGGCTGGGCGAATTCGTAGGTCTCCACAGGATTCCACCAGTCTGAGATGAGGTAGAGTTCAAACTCACCTTTGACTTCCACGAGCTGATCGATACTGTCGAGTTCGTCAAAATAGAGATAGATCATGCCCGTTTTTCCGGGATATACCTTGCCTTCGGTCTTGGGATCCATCCTAACGCCGTTGACTGTCCAGGTGCCCATGACCGGTGTCAGATAACAGTGGTTCTCATAGCCCACGGAGGTCAGGGGCGTGTATCGATTCTCCACTATCAGGGTAAAGCCGGCGTCTCCCAGATAATCGGCTGTTTTTGCCTGGAGCGTAATCTTTGCGTACTCGTCATCCACGAGTACCCGATTGACAAACTGGTGAATAGCTACCGGCTCCCCCTCGCTCGTATCGCGAAAGTGGTTGCGCCGTTTGAGTTCCTCAGCCCCAGCTCCGCTTGACGCCCCGCTCGAAACACCGGAAGCGCGGGACTCGCTCTCGCGCATCAACTGCTCCTCCGCAAGCTCCGAGGAGCTTTCCCAGCTACCATAGACGCTTGAGGAACCCCTGCCCGATACCGCACCCAATTCGTTGGCTGAGGTCTGCGTAAGCGAGCATCCGGCCATGACAAAAGACAGCGCCGCTGCAAGCACCAAAAGGAAAGCGAGCCGCGGTATGCCTTTTTCGCTCACAGCGGCCCTATATCCTCCAGGGGCCATATCACCATCATGGCCCTTCCGTATACGGTGTCTTCCTGTATTGTGCCAAAGTAGCGGCTGTCCGCAGAGTTCTCCCGGTTGTCGCCCATTACCCACAGATGGCCCTCGGGCACGGTGTAGGGATACGAGATAGACATGTTGTTATAGTGCTGCTCAAGGGGATGGGTCTCAACGCCGTTTACATAGGGTTCGTAGAGCGGATTTCCGTCTACGTAGACCATGCCGTTTTTGATGTCAACGACCTGCCCACCCGTGGCAATGACCCGCTTGACCAGGACGCGGCCGGGCATTATCTTATCGGCAAAGACGACGATGTCGCTGTTTTGGACCGGCTCCCAATTGAGACTTACCTTGTCGGCCAGCAGCTTGTCGCCCGTCATAATGGTGGTTTCCATCGATCCGGTAGGAACCTCAAAGGGCTGCACGAGGAAGGTATTGATGGCCCAGGTAAGGGCGAGGGCAATGGCGAGGGCAACGGCAAACTCAATGAGGGTGCGGACGATACTGGGGCGTTTTCTACTCCCCCGGCGCTCTCCCCCCTCGGGGCCCTCAGGCTGCTCTGGTTCTTCAAAGCCCGGCAGGCCCGGTGAGCCCAGCGGGCCGCCCGTCGCATTGTCGTTGTAAGGCGCAAGCGAAGCGAGGGTTACTGCCTGTACATCAGATTTCGAGCCAGTTTGCCTCAGGCCTGTTTGTGGGCGTGATGCCACTACTTGCGGTAATGGCGTCATGCGCACGGACAGAGATGAGGCAAACTGGCCGAAAGATGGTGTGCAATGATTAATCATCGCTTCCTTAGGTCAGTAAAGCTCAGACATGCCTACCAATACACACCTCGTGCCATCGTATCTCGTGTCAGTGGTTTTATTGTATGAGAGGCCGCCGAGAACGCAGACGCAGGTATTGCCGTCGTTGGCCCGTGAAACCCCGATAAGGAAGCAGCCGTCACGACCGGCGGCCACGGCTTCCAGCTCGTCGGCGGACAGCTCCTTGCTGTTAACGAAGTCCTGCAGATCCTCTACCGAGAACGCATAGCCTTCTCCTTCTGCAAAGGCGATGACAGCCTCGGCTGCTTCTCTCTTGCTCGTCTCGTCGGCGCAGCCCAGGGCCTTCGCCCGCTCCTGCATTGCCTCGTCGGTTGAAAGTGCCTCGTAGAACTCTGTTATCGTACTCATGTCCAGCTCCTTTTGTTGTTGCTCGTTGATTGAAATCTATAGTGCCTCTGTGCGATAACCCTGCTTGCCCACTTGGTCTGCCTCACGGGCAACACGAAGATAGTATACCGCAGAGAGCGTGTGACAGCCTTTGGATTTCGCGCCAAAACCCGCTGAAAAAACCTGCCTGATTTTTTGATTGTCGGGCATAAGGCCCCGAAATGAAGTACACTGTTTTCTGTGATTGCTGTGCGGAGACTCTTTCTCTGCCAAAAAGAATGAGCGTACACAGCAGGGCGCAATCTGTTCATGTTGCTGAGGAGTATCAAAAAACCTGAAAGGGAGTGGGTGTCATGAAAACATCTGTCCATCGTTTGTCGGTTAAGAGCGTAGCGCTTGCCAGCATCGTACTGATCTGCCTGTTGTCCTTTGGGGTACTGGCGGGTTGCGGCGGGCTTTCTGACGCCAAGAATCTGAAGGCGTATACCTTTGGCCAGGACTCCTGCCCGTCTATCAACTCCATTGTAGGCGAGCGGGACGTCACCAACGTCGAAACCGGCTTTGACAACGATGTTGATTACCAGATCTACACCTATACGAGCGACAGCCCCTTTGACGATGTCCTTGCCTACGAGGAAGCGTTGGAGGCAGATGGTTGGATCCTGAACGAGGACTGGGAGATGCAACCCTCATCCGGTTTGGTCGTAATGCTCAAAGAATCTACCGAAAAGCCGGACAGTCTTCTTGGCGTATACCTTGAATACAACACTTCCGAATATACCTTGGATATTCGTAGAGGGCCAGGCTCCCTCACCATCGACCAGTAAGTACGGTTTCAGGAAGTACGGTTTCGCCGCCTTCTGAGCACCACGATGAGAGCCGCGGCAATCAGTACCAGCAGAACGACGATACGAACGACTATGGGTAGCAGATCGCCCTCGGGAGACAGCGCTTCCTGCTCCTGCGGGCTCAGGCTGTTGCCGAGGGCCTTGACGGTGAAGTTGCCGAGGTTCTGGGTTATCTCGCCATCCTCAAACTCTATCACCGAGACTCTTTCGGCAAGGTCCATGACATCCAGCCACTCAGTGCCGTCCAGTGAGAGCAGGCTCTGGTTGCGCTCGACACTGAAGTTATAGCCGTCCTGGGCAGCCCTGGGCAGACCATCTGTGCGGGCCTCGCAGGGCAGTAGAACCTCGTCCTCCCCGTCCGTCTGTACCTCGACGACCACGCTGTAGTAGCTCCCGGCCTCAGCCACCACCTGCACATCGCTGGGCAGTGGATAGGTGGCAAGGCCCGCGTACTCCCTGTTGGCCGTAAACTCGGCCGCGAGTGTGCCTTCTGTAGGCGCGGCACCCGGTTCTACGCCGGTATAGATGCGTATCTCATAGTTCCGGTGCGGCAGGTAGTCCAGCACGCTCACCGCCTCAATGGTTTGGGGCGCTCCGCTGTTTACCGCAAAAACATTGGCCATTGAGGCGCTGTCTTGGCCCTCGACCATGTACACACCGCTCTGGCCGGTGTCGTCGTAGTAGCTTACGAGCTCAAACTCCCTGCTGTCCTCCACCGTAAAGCCGATGACCTCATCGATGCTCCGGTCGTAGTAGGACAGATAGAAAAACCCGCCCTCTCCCCACTCTTCTCCCCAGCTGTTCTTGACGATAAAGGCACCCGGGCCGGGGGGAAGGGGCTCGGAAAAATTTTCAGCGCCAAAGTCGTCGTCCCAGCCTACAAGCGCCACTGCGTGATCCCCCGTTGCAAAGGCGTCTGAGACATACTGGGCGGAGGTATCGCTATTGAAATAGGTCGTATCGGAGGCCTGGGCACCCTTATAGCCCACCTCCAGAGCACCCTGCTCGTAGATGCCCTGCTTGATGATTTGGATATTTTCCGGCGAGAAGACGGTCTTGTCCACATCCAGATAGTTGATGGGATAGGAGGTTGTCTCCTTGAGGTGAAAGTCGCTCAGGCCCGCCAGCTGTGGCTGCTCCGCCTCGGGCAGATATTCGTTTTGGATCAGTGTATCGGCCGTGAGGCTCACCTCGCTGGCAAAGTCATTCAGATCCTGCTGGTAGTCAAAATAGACCACCAGGGCATCGTAGTATTCGGTGAGGTCCTGGTCCGCGGGGAGCAGCGGTTGCCCGTCGCGCACCGCTACCGTGTAGGGCTCGCCGCCCGCCTCGGCCATGAGGTCGAGATCGCTGTTGTAGTGCGGGGAGGTGTAGCTGCCGTCGTAGTTCCACAGCGTGTTCTGGAAGAGGAGCTGTACGGAGTCCCTGTCATAGTCTAGCGACCTTTCAATGACCTCCTCGGGAACAAAACCGTCCACCCAACGTACCTCGTCCTCGCTGAGCAGATAGTCATAGAAGATGTCGTTGCCGGTTGTCTTTCCATACGGCCAGGGAGCCACCAGCTCGCCGGTGGGCCCAAACCACTTGCTCAACGCGGCAATGGGATACTCGGTGGGGGCACCCGCCATGGGCACCAGTGCCAGGCCGGGGTTGTCGTCCGGATCAGCGGGCTCCCAAAAGGTGTCCGGGTTGTAGACGGCGTTGGCCAGTTGGATGGTACTGATCCAGTTATCCGCGCTGTACGACGTGCTGGGGGCCAGACCGGCGCGCTGGACGGCCGCCTCCAAAGCCTGGCTGACGCCAAAGCTCCAGCATACGCCATAGGGGTTCTGATTACGCACCGGCGTGAGATAGTTATGCTTGGGGTTGTCCTCGTCCCTGAGGTCAAAGCGGGAGGGCAACTCGGTGTACAGCTCATAGTCAGTCGTAGCGATGACCCTGTTTTTTGCTATCAGGAAGCTCACGTAGCCTTCGTCTGTGGCATCGTCTGCCGCATCGTCTGTAGGGGCCGCGTTGGACGGAGCGGTAGTCAAAACCGCAGCATCCGGAGCAGGGAGAGCCGTAGCGGGAGCAAGACCGCCAGCACTCAGGGTTGCCGCAAGCAGCAAGAGAGCCAGGATGATCCTGGGAAAACGCCCCTGCGCCTGCCTCAGGCAATACGCAGTCCTCCGGACCTGCGGTTGGCAGGATGTTTCAAAAGACCTGTTGCTGTTCATCGGTTTTCTCCAATCAGAAACACACAGAAAAGCCCACGGGAGAGATTATACCCTCACTTCTCCAGCAGTGTAACCCCGCGACGCCCTGCCGCGGCTTGCTACAACACTATCCTCAGCACATTCTCTCCGGCTGCATAGGTGTGGGTGATTTCCTTTGCCGAGTTCTGGATAATCATTGCACTGAGTTCGTCGGCGACTTTTACCGCATTTGCGTTGGCGCCACGGTACCGTGCGCACAGCTCGTAGCGGCCCAGCTTTTCTGAATAGCTGAGAGCGAGTGTGCAGTTTCCGTACAGCGGCACTATCGTAGCGACGACCAGTTCCTCCGTTACGAGCGACAGCTTCCTCGCGGTGCTGCCATCGATGCCGTTGCGAAAGCAGAAGGTCTCGATCTTGCCGATGAGCTCGTAAAAGTCGTATTCGTCGCTCGTTATCTCGTATTCCAGGCTGCGGACACGATTGATGAACCTCCGCGTCTTCTCCCTCGTGGGTTCCCTGAAGAGTATCTGCGGCGTGCCCGATTCATAGATGCCGCCCTCGTCCATATAGAACACGCGGCTCGAGATGTCTTCTGCAAACTGCATCTCGTGCGTGACGATGAGCATGGTTATCCCTGTTTTTGCGAGCGAGCGGATGACTGCCGTAACCTCGCCGGTCATCGTGGGATCGAGGGAGGAGGTCGGCTCGTCAAACAGAATTATCTCCGGATCCATTGCCAGGGCGCGCGAGATGGCCACGCGTTGCTTCTGCCCGCCCGACAGCTCTGCGGGATACGACGCGGCACGCTCGGAAAGTCCTACGCTTTTGAGCAGCTCCAAGGCTCGCTCCTGTGCCTGGGCCTTTGTGCGCTTGAGGAGCGAGACCTGTCCAAGCGTGAGGTTCTGCAGGACCGTCAGGTGCGAGAAGAGCCCAAAGTCCTGGAAGACCATGCCCATCTTACGACGGATTGCGTTGATATTGCGGGCAGACACCCGCTCTCCATCCAGCAGTATCTCTCCCGATGTAGGTGGGTCGAGCAGGTTGAGCATACGCAGAAAAGTGCTCTTGCCCGAGCCGGACGGGCCGATTATCGCGACGATCTCGCCCTTCTCAACATCGGCGTCCACGTTTTCGAGCACGACGTTCTCGCCAAAGCGCTTTGACAGTTTGCGCACACTGAGCAGCGTCATGTCCTGATCCTTTCATTTACCTTGTTGATGATGAACTTGAAGGCAAGGATCAAAAGCGTCGTGAGAGCGAGGTAGATAAGCGCAGAGAGTATCACGGGAAAGTACGCGTCAAAGGTTCGTGAACGTATGATGTCCGTGGCCCTCGTGAGATCCTGGATGGCGATGTAGCCAACGACCGCCGTGCCCTTGACCAGCGACACGAAATTATCGGTATACGCCGGCAGGGCGCGCCTGACTGCCTGCGGGAGCGTTATCTTCATAAAGGTGCCCAGCGCAGAAAAGCCCAGGGCGCGAGCCGCCTCTCTTTCCGTTGTATCAACGGTGTCGATGGCTCCGCTGAGATTGGTTGCGACGCCCGCGCCACACACGAGCGAGAAGGCCGCGACCGCGATAATGGGCCCCTCAATACTTGTATTGCCAAAGACGATGTAGTAGGCCACCATGAGCAGCGTGACCTCGGGCGTGCCATGGATAAAACCGCAGTAGAACCGGGCCACCCCTTTCACAATTCTGTTTTTGCGCGTGAGCAGAAAGCACACGAACGCGCCGATAACTGTTCCGCACACGAGCGACAGCAGCGATATTTCCAGCGTGACGGCAAGGCCGTCGAGAACGAGCTTGTAGCGGTCTTCCTTAATCAGGTTGTTCTCGATGCCGTTTTCGAGCCAGGTCAAAAAACCGCCACCGTCGTCGTCGCTCTCCGCTGCCGCACCCTCATCGGGCTTCTTGACGATAAAGCACGCGGTGACTTCCAGGACGCTCTCACCAAAGAGAACACTCGCCTCCCGCTCGTCTGTTATCGAGAACATGCTTGCAAAGTCTGCCTTGCCGCTCTTGATGGCAGGCAGTATGGCGCCATAGGACATGTCGTCAAAGCGGATGCTCCTGTTGCAAAACGCCGCAAAACGCTCGGCAAGCTCAACCTCGTATCCGACGATCCTGCCATTATCTCCCTCGTACGCCATGGGCGGATAGCCTGTAGCAATGGCACAGACGAGCGTCTCGCCGGTGCCCTCAGGGGAGATAACGGGTATCTCATCTGTCTGCGGCAGTCTCCCGCTGAGCCACCTGGCTTCGATCTCATCGAGCGTGCCGTCTTCCCGAGCCAGCTGTGCCCATTCGTTGAACCTGCTGCGGAGTGCGGCGTCCTTGAACACGGCGGAGTTCCTGTCGGCGTATACCTCCCTGGGCACAAACAGAAATTCGAGGTCGGTGTACTGCCCTTCGGCCATAAGCGCGGAGCAGGCAACCGAGGCCGTGACCCCCGCGTCAATCCTGCCGTGCCGGACGTCTTCGAGCAGATCGCCAAGCATGGTGTAAGTGTGGATGTCGTCGCTCCAGCCCAGATCGTTGGCGAGTTGCCCGTACACCTCGCCCTCGGCAACGCCGAGCGTTTTGCCCGTGTAGTCCGTGTAGTCCGCGGCAAAGGCGGGCATCGAACCGCACAGCAGTATGAGGGTGAGGAAAACAGCAGCGGGTAGCGCCAGTCTCCTCATTATCTTCTCTCCCTCTGATCAACCGGCACCGGTGCAGCCTCGCTTGTGATACAGGGAGATTATACCGCAGAGAGCGGGCGGAGATTGGGACGAGGAGACGGGGCTGGTGGGACAGCGGGGACGGGGCTGGCGGGACAGCAGGTGGGACAGCAGGGACGGGGCTGGTGTCCCACC
>JAISEO010000057.1 GCA_031264075.1 Coriobacteriales bacterium
AGGCGGCGAGACCACCCTGCAATATGACTACACCAAGTGGCTCGGCATCACCGGCACCCCAGGTGAACCCATCGATGCTGGCGAGTCTGACAGCGGTACGTATCCGATAGGTGCCTCTGTTGTTATCTTGGCCACGCCTGAAGATGGCACCAGCTTCGTGTTTGATCACTGGGAGTTCTCAGGTCCGATAGAGGATCTTTCTAGCGCCTATGAACCAACGGCATCCTTCACGATGCCAGCTGAGCCTGTATCGGTCATCCCCGTATTCATAGACGCGCTGGCGAGCCCCTATAAGCTCAAGATCGTCGTGCCGAACGAGGGCAATGGTATCGTGAAATTGACTCATAACAAGGATCTCTGGATAGGCGGAGATGACCCCGACGGTACTACCACGTTCATCGGCGACGGCTCGTATCCGAGCGGTGCGACTGTTGTGGTCACGGCTGAGCCCGATACTGGCTATGTCTTCGATTACTGGGAGCTGACGGGCCTGGTGCCGAGCGACCTCTCTGATGCCACCAAAGCTCAGGTCAGCTTCTTCATGCCGGAACACGATGTCGTGCTCACTCCGCACTTCAAGCTGGGAGACCCCGATTATAACGTGCGCATCACTCCCGAAATCGCAGTCCTGGACGGCGATGCCCATATTATCGATGGTGGGTTTGAGGTGTACGATGTCGATGCACCCGCGGGCTCAGAGTACTGGATCCAGGCAGTGCCGATAGCCGATTACCGCTTTGTCGAGTGGATCTCCTACGTGAACGGCGTGCCAGTGCCCTACGATTCGCCTGAGGCAGGACAATACTACGACCGCTTCAAGGCTCTGACCGTCTTCCGCACCCCGGCCAACGATGTAACGCTGGTACCCGTCTTTGAACGCGAGTACACAGTGAGCATCTATCCGCTCACATCGATCTTCGGCGGCACTGCGAACATCATAGCGAGCGGTGGTACCGTGGATGTTGAGTTCACCGGTCCTGCGGGCACGACGTACACGCTTACTGCCGAGCCGGATGAGGGCTATCGTTTTGTGGAGTGGATCTCCTACGTGGACAACGTGCCGGTAACCCCGCACGATCCGTTTATCGGTGGGGCCTACACCAACCGCCTTGCGTCCATAACCGCCTTCCGGAGCCCGGCCAACGACGTGATGATCCTGCCGGTCTTTGAGCCCAACGACTATCGGGTTACCATCCTCACGAGCCGTGACCTTACAGGCGGCGACGTCACGCTCGCCACCATCGCGCGCAACGGCGGCGAGGTGGCCTGGCACAAGTATGGCGAGAGCTTCGTCATTGAGGCTCAGCCGCTTGCGGGCTTCTACATCTTTGACCAATGGACAGCCTACAACGACGCGGGCTTTGAAGTTCCCGCGGGCGGTGTCTTTGCAGACCCGCAGAACAGTAGGACAGTCCTCAACGTTCCCGCAGAGAACATCATTGTTGAGGCGACCTTCACAAAGATAACGCCCACCTTCAGCCGCCTGCACGGCACGAGCCGCTACGAGACCTCTGCGGCCATCTCTCGGGCAGCGCTGCCGGGTGGCACGGACACCGTGATCCTCGCGGTGGGCACCAACTACCCCGATGCGCTCGCCGCGTCCGCCCTGGCCGGCCTTGGCACCGACTCCGGCGTGGATGTGCCCATCCTGCTTACGGCGCCGGGCTTCCTCAGCACCGCCGCGCGCGATGAGATAAACCGTCTCGGTGCCACAAACGTCATAATAGTGGGCGGCACAGCGGCCGTTGGGGCCAGTGTCGAGGAAGAGTTGCTCCTCCAAACCACGGCAACCAATATCACGCGCTACGGCGGCACGGACCGGTATGCGACTGCGCTCGAGATATACCAGGCGGGCGTGGGAAGATGGAGCAATGTGGCCATCATCGCCACGTCGGAAGGCTTTGCCGATGCGCTTTCCATCAGCCCCTATGCCTACATGGCTCATGCCCCCGTCTTCCTGGCCCACAGCGTTACCGGCCTCACCTACCCGGAGGCGCTGGCCATCAGCACGGGCCGCTTTGACAAGATAATCATCGTCGGCGGCACGGCAGTGGTGCCTGCCCTGGTTGAGCGCCAGATCTTTGCCATGGGCGTGATGCCGGACATCGAGCGCCTCGGTGGTGCTGACAGGTATGAGACCTCAACCCTCATAGCCAAGTTCACCATCGAGCATGTCGGCCCCGCATTCTATGACAGCGTTGCCGTCGCGACGGGTCTCGACTTCCCCGATGCGCTGTCTGGTGGAGCCCTTGCGGGCATCAACCACACGGTGTTGCTCCTGGCGGATGAGACGACGTCCAACGGTTACCACGGCATCGATAACTTCCTGCGTGGCAATAAGGATTCCATTAACACCGGCTACGTGCTCGGCGGCCCCTCGGCCGTGTCCTACGACCTCTTAGATGAGATCAACAGCATCTGGACACCCCAGCTCTAGCCAGCAAGACCAGCAAACCCAGGAAAAGGGGAGTGGGCGCAAGCGCCCACTCCCCTTTGAGTTACTTCTCCACAGCACTCCAATAGTTAACATTTGACCAACAAAGCCTTAGTTGAACCATAGTCACACAGGTAGCTGATGAGAAGGTGTATACTACGAAGCAACTGGACTGGTCATAATGATCCAGGTCCACCCACGGCGGGGCTAAGCCCCGCCACACTACTATCTGGAGCAGATATGAGAAAATTATCGATCCTGGCTGACGAGTCGGGCGATTTTGGTATTCGGGCACACCATTCTCCCTATTATCTGCTCACCCTGATCCTTCATGATCAGCGCAAGGATCTCTCCGAGCACATTTCTCATCTAGACCAGACAATGATTGATTCTGGGTTCTCGCCTCATGCCATACATACCGGCCCTCTCATCAGACGAGAGGGTTATTATTATCCCTACAGTAAAGAAGATCGGAAGTCCATCTTCAGGAAAATAAACTACTTTGCCCGTGTGTGCGAGTTTTCCTATGTGACCTTTGTGTTTGATAAGAAGAAGTCCGGTCATGGGCCAGAATTGTCCCTTTGCATGTCGAGAGCACTAAAGGGTTTTATAGAAGCCAATCTGGGATTCTTCTTCTCCTACGATTCTGTGGCTATCTACTACGATAACGGGCAGCGCCAGATAACCAACCTCTTGGCCTCGGTCTTTGGCACGAGTCTTTCGCAAGGCTTGGAGTTCAGGCCAGCCTCACCAGCGGATTACAAGCTGCTTCAGGTTGCGGACCATATCTGCACACTTGAATTGCTGGATTTGAAACGCAAGGACAAGACAATCTCAAAATCTGAGAGCCTGTTCTTCAATAAGAATCAAAGAGAGTTAAAAACCATCTTAAGGGCGATTCGTAAGAAGCGGTTTGATGGCGACGCGTCAAAATGACCGATGAATCGCGCTGGGCAAAAGGGGAAGTTATCGTGCCAAACCTTTTGAGAGCTAGGGTGTCTGTCGCGTCTTACGGACGCTTGCCTTCCACTGTCATTGCGAGCGAGCGAAGCGAGCGCGGCAATCCAGTTCTTAAAAATAAGGGAAATGGCAAAAATGAGACTACCCAGAGGCGTCCTATAAGGACTGGATTGCCGCGTCGCGCGATGCGCTCCTCGCAATGACAGTGGAAATGACTTGTAACCCCAAAGCACTTCTACAAACAAACAAGTCAAAAATGTCGAGCACAACAATAGGTATTTGTGTTATACTACGAAGTGCCAGCAAAGCCCGGTTCTGTTAAACTGGTACGGGCGGCGCGGTTACTAATGAAGCGGTATGGGTCGCGATCCCTACCGCTTCCTATCTTTCTCCGCGTCCTCCTTTCGCTTATAGTCCCGATAACGACAGAGTTCTATCACGAAGATGCCAAGGTTGGCAAGCGTGTAGACAGTCAATAACAGGATTTCATACATAGGCTGCACCTCTTTCTTTCGGGTAGAGAGATCGAAGCGCCGCCCGCGTCCGGACTTGCTGGCACATCTAATAGTATAACATATATATAGTATGCCAATACGCAAAACGTCAAATATATTCCTGGCAAACACACACCCCCACCGTCATTCCAAACGCAGAGTCCAAGGCTCCCACACCCCCATCGCTGCGTCCCCAATGAAGAAAGTTTACTCAACTACTACCAATACAACCGATTTGGGTGTACCCTAGACGTATGAAACAGCAACAGCAACAACAGCAACAACAGACCGTGCTTCTGGGCGTTACGGGCTCTATTGCGGCCTATAAGGCCTGCGAGTTGCTGCGCCTGTTGCAGAAGGCGGGACTCCGCGTCAAGGTAGCTTTGACCGAGCACGCCCAGGAACTCGTGGGTGCCGCCACGTTCCGGGCGCTGTCGGGCGAACCCGTGGCCACCAGTCTCTTTGACAGCCCGGGAAACCCCATCAATCACATCTCTTTGGCGGAGGAGGCCAGCGTCCTGGTCATCGCCCCCTGCACGGCAAACGTGTTGAATAAGCTGGCCTCAGGCGTGGCCGACGACCTGCTCACGACGACGGCCCTCGCCACGACGGCTCCGCTCGTACTGGCACCGGCCATGAACGCCAGGATGCTGCGGCATCCGCGTACGCAGGCGTCGCTGGAGCTGCTGGAGGCTGCGGGGGCAACCCTGGTAGGCCCTGGCGAAGGGTACCTTGCCTGTGGCGAGGAGGACAGCGGCAGGATGTCCAGTCCCGAGGACGTCTGTGCCGCCACGCTCGAGGTTCTGGCCCGTACGCAAAGCCTGGCCGGCAAGCGTGTGCTGATAACCGCCGGGCCTACGCGTGAATACCTCGATCCGGTGCGCTTTATCTCCTCGCCTTCCAGCGGAAAGACCGGCTTTGCCCTGGCACGCGAGGCTGCGGCACGCGGTGCCAGCGTGGTGCTGGTGAGCGGCCCCACCGACCTCACAAGTCCGCCCGGCGTGGAGTATGTGCCGGTGGTCACCGCACGTCAGATGCTGGAGGCGGCCAGCGAGCACTTTGACACCTGCGACCTTGCCATCTTCTCTGCTGCCGTAGCCGACTTCCGTCCGGCGGAACAGGCAAGCCAGAAGCTCAAGAAGGGCGCCTCGCTTCCCTCGGTTGTTCCCGACAACGATCCTGCAACAGTGTCTCCTGCCGGAGCCTCGCTTGCCTCGGTTGCTTCCGGTACCGCCTCCGCAAGCTACAGTCTCACGCTCACGGCCAACCCCGACATCCTGGCTACCCTGGCCGCTCGCCGTGCTGCCACCGGAGCAAAGCGGCCCTACCTCGTGGGTTTTGCCGCAGAGACCGAGGACCTGCTCAGCAATGCCCGCGAAAAACTCAAGGCCAAGGGCGCCGACCTTATCGTCGCCAACGATGTCTCAGACCCGGCCTTAGGTTTTGCCAGTTCGCATAACCAGCTCAGCTTCGTCAGCAAAGAGGGTTCCAGCCAAACCGCCGTATTAAGCAAAGAACACCTCGCCCGGCATATTCTCGACACACTCACTCCGGAATTGTGTTAGAATACTCAGGCTGCTTCTCGGAGCAGCTCCAAGCGGGAGTTTGGCTCCCCACCTATACGGCGCACAGGTTGCTGTAGGGTTGTACAGAAAGACACAGGCGTGTGCTGCGGCTTACCGGAGCCACCGCCTACGCTCCCCGTACACCCGTCTGCCTCGCGCCGACGGGTTTTTTTATTGGTCGCACGAGGGGAGCATGCAGTACGGGAGCTCCCGGAGCGCACTTTGGCGCTCACAGACAAGAGAGGTGATTGGCTATCGCTACATCTGAGCCAAGGCTCAACGAAGACATTCAAGTCCGCGAATGCCGCCTTATCGGTATCGACGGGTCTCAGCTGGGCATCTATGGTATTGACGCCGCGCAGAATATTGCCGACGATCAGGGCATGGATCTGGTTGAGATAGCCCCCGATGCCACACCGCCGGTCTGCCGGGTCATGGATTACAGCAAGTACCGCTACGAGCAGGCCCAAAACGCCAAGGCAGCGCGCAAGAAGCAAAGCCGCATGGATGTCAAGGAGATGAAGTTCCGTCCCAAGATAGACACCGGCGACTACGAGACAAAGAAGCGCCACGTCGTTCGCTTCCTCGACGCCGGTGCCAAGGTCAAGATAACCATTATGTTCAGGGGTCGCGAGTTGTCCCATCCCGATAAAGGGCTGAACATCCTGGAGAAGCTGGCCGACGACCTGGGAGACTGTGCCACCGTAGAGGTGCAACCCAAGCTGGAAGGACGCAACATGTTCATGCTTCTGGCTCCGCTCAAGCGCAAGACAACAAAGCTCAGGAGCACCGAGCACCATGACAGCGGCACAAAGCACGAAGATATGAGCACAAAAGGAGAAGACACAGGCGTATAAGACAAGGGTACTGCCGCGGGGCAAGACGCGGGGCAAGACTACTATCAATCCGTCAAGAAGAAGTCCAACTGGACGAGCATACCAACCGGAAGACGATGCGAAAGCTCCTCGAGCAGCTGAGCATCGGTTCCCTGGAGTGGGTATGCTGGCCAGATAAGGCTGAAAGGAAGAGACCATGCCAAAGATGAAGACACATCGTGGAGCGGCAAAGCGCTTCAGGGTTACCGGAACCGGCAAGATTATGCGCTCCAAGGCGTTTAAGAGCCACATTCTGGAGAAGAAAAGCCAAAAACGCAAGCGTAACTATCGCCATGAGACCGAGATTGCGTCGTCCGATAAAAAAGTCGTTGCCCGCCAATTGGGCCTCAGATAAGCAGAGAGGGAGTTGAAAGACCATGTCCCGTGTTAAGAGATCTGTTTCTGCCCGCAAAAAGCGCCGTGTCGTTCTGACGCGTGCCAAGGGCTATTATGGTGCCAAGTCCCGCTCGTATCGCGCCGCCAAGGAGCAGGTGCAGCATTCGCTCCAGTATGCCTACCGCGACCGTCGCAACAAGAAGCGCGTCATCCGTCGCCTGTGGATTACCCGCATCAACGCCGCTGCCCGCAAAAGCGGCCTGAGTTACTCGGTGTTCATGCACGGGCTCAAGCTCGCCGGTGTAGAGCTCGACCGCAAAGTCCTCGCCGACCTTGCCGTCAACGATGCCCGCTCGTTTGCCGCCCTCACCGACCTTGCCAGAAAAGCCCTGGCGGCTTAGCCTCTCTGGCAGCTTACCCTGTAAGTATGAGCCTCATGGGCAAAATCATATGATAAGTATGATGCCATTTACCTCATTGTAGCAAGCCGGTTCTGCTCGATTGGGTATACTGTACTGCGCAGATTGCCTGATCACTCCTTAAGACTGGGCCAAGGTAGGAGAACCGAGGGCACGTTCAGCCTTATGTGTTAGTTGGCAAGGTTTCGACAGAGAAGAAAGAAGGACAGCATGTCAGAGTCAGCTGATATCCATGCTCCTGGTGTCGAGGTCAAGAAGAGTTGCTGCTATTTCTGTCATCAGAATTGCGGCGTACTGGCGTATGTCAAGGATGGAGAGGTCCTCAAGATAGAGGGCGATCCCACGCATCCTACCAACCAGGGCGGCCTGTGCTGCCGTGGCAACATCGCACTCTTGCATCTCGACCATCCGGCGCGCATCAACCACCCTATCAAGCGTGTGGGAGAAAAGGGTGAGGGCACGTGGGAGAAGATTCCCTGGGATACGGCCATCGCAGAAGTAGCGGAGCGCCTCAACCAGATCAAGGCGGAGAGCGGTGCGGAGGCTGTTGCCACTGCCGGTGGCACGCTTCGTACCGACGACTGGTCGCGCCGCCGTTTCATGAACCTGTTTGGAAGTCCCAACGGCTTCCATAACGCGCTGCTCTGCTGGATTCCCACCTTTAACGTAGAGACGATAGTGAGCGGCTGGAGTCCGTTTGAGACCGACCTGGGCACGAGCCGCTGCGTTATTCTCTGGGGATTCAACCCCGGTGCCTCGGCCATGCCCGGCATGCGGGGCTATAACGACCTCCAGAAGCAGGGCCTCAAGCTCATCGTTGTGGATCCACGTTATTCGGAGACCGCGGCGCACGCCAATCTGTGGCTGCCTCTGCGTCCCGGCTCGGACACCGCGTTGGCCCTCGCCATGCTCTGGGTGATTATCTACGAGGGGCTTACCAACAATGAGTTCGTGGACAACTGGTGCCTGGGCTTTGAAGAGCTCCAGGACCACATCATCGACTATACCCCCGAGTGGGCCTCCGAACTCACCTGGCTCGACCCGGAACTCATCCGTGAGGCCGCCCGTATGTATGCCCAGAACACCCCGAGCAACATCCAATGGGGCTGCACGGCCGACCAGCTGGGCAAGACCTCCGGTGCCGGCATGCACGCCCGTGCCATCATGCGCGCCATCACCGGCAATCTGGACTGCCCCGGCGGCGACCTCATGCCCGGCCCGTCCAGCTACTATGTTACCGACGAGGAGCTTGAGGCCAACGACTGGCTCCCCGAGGAGCAGAAGGCCAAGCAGATAGGCTCCAACAAGTTCAAGCTCACCTCCTGGCCCGGCTACCAGAAGATTGCCGACACGGCGCGTGCCACCTGGGGTAAGGCCCCCACCTCCGAGTGGTTCTGCGAGGCCCACGGCCCCAGCGTTTTCAAGGCCATTCTCACCGGCGACCCCTACCCGGTACGCGCGCTCATCATCTCGGCCACCAACCCGGTCAACTCCTATGGGGACGCCAAGATGACCCTGGAGGCGCTCAAGCAGGTGGAGTTCCTCGTGACCTGTGAGTACTGGATGACGTCCGCCGCGCTCTACTCCGACTATGTCTTTCCCATCGCGGGTGCTTTGGAGCGTCCCATCATCCACAATAACTACGGCGTCACCGACAGCCTCATAGCCTCGCAGCGAGCAATCCAACCGCTGTACGAGCGCAAGACCGATTATGAGTTCTGGCGCCTGCTGGGGCTCGCCACCGGGCAGGATCCCGAGCAATGGCCGTGGGAAACCCTCGAGGAGGCCTTCTATTACGTCACCTGGTCCTTCAACGAACAGGGCTACCAGTTTGGCAGTTACGACGAGTTCGTAGAGAAGTACCGCTTCTTCTATCCTCCCATGCATTACTACAAGTACGGAGCCAACGGCTTCTGCACCCCCTCGCGCCGCGTGGAGCTCAAGAGTTCCATCCTGGAAGAGCTGGGGTACCCGGCACTCCCCACCTGGATAGGCCCGGCAGAGAACGAGGAGGACGACCCGGAGGTGGCAAAGGAATACCCGCTCGTACTCACCACCGGTGGCGGCTTTATGCCGTATCACCACTCCGAGGAATTCAACATCGAAAGCGTGCGCTTCCTGAGTTCCGACCCCTTCTTTACCATCAACCCCGAGAAGGCCAAAGAGTTGCGCATCAAAGACGGCGACTGGTGCTGGATAGAAACGCGCCGCGGCCGTATCCGTCAACGTGCCAACGTGGAACCCTCGGTAGACCCGCGCGTCATCTATGCGCAACGCGGTTGGTGGTTCCCCGAGCGCCAGGAGGATACCGGCGAGGAGCCCTTTGGCTGTCTGGAGAGCAACGTCAACGTGCTCACGAGCGTGGATGACGAGCACTGCGACCCCATCGGTGGCAGTTGGGCCAATCGTGGCCTGCTCTGCAAGGTCTACAAGGTAGGCTACTGGGACGAGACGGATACCAGTTTCTCCATTCCCGGCTCTTCTCCCGAGCCCGGCGTCACCGTGCCGCCGAGCGAGCAGAAGCTGGCCTATGAGTTCATTCCCTACGAGCCCAAGCCTACGTTTGAAGTGCCCGAGGGCCTCACCTGGGATCCCGAGTCCAAGTTCGCCTGGGACCTCGAGCTGGGCCTGTACTACGATCCGGACAGCGGCTGGCTCATCCATCCCGAGACCCAGGTCTACTACGACCTCTACTCCAAATATGCCTATGACGCCACCACGGAGACACTCGTAGACGAGGCCACCGGCCAGCACTACCATATGGAGACGCGCGAGCCCATTATCGCAACACCCACCGACATGGTAGGAGGGGAGGAGCTATGACGAGATACGCAATGGTCATGGACCAGCGGCGCTGTATCGGCTGCCAGAGCTGTACGGTAGCCTGCCGCACCTGGAACGAACTCCCCATGGACATCATCTACAACCCCGTGGTTACCGAGGGCGTCCTGGGCGAGTGGCCCAACGTCCACCGGACCTTTACCCCTCTCATCTGTATGCACTGCGATAATCCTCCCTGCACCATCTGCTGCCCCTGCAAGGCGTCCCAGCAGGACGAGGACGGCATCGTGTGGGTGGAGAGCGAGAAGTGCATGGGCTGCAAGGTCTGTGTCAATTCCTGCCCCTACGGCGCGCGCGACGTCAACGGCCACGAGGGCTTTGTGCGCAAATGCACCTTCTGCATGGACCGTGTGCGCGAGGGCGACCAGCCCTACTGCGTGGCCACCTGCCACCAGAAAGCGCGCATCTTCGGCGACCTGGACGATCCTGCAAGCGATGTGTCCAAGCTGGTCAACAGCCTCAAGACCAACAGGATCTTTGAGGAACTGGGCACCGATCCGCAGGTCTACTACATACCTGACTTGGGAGGTGTACACTGATGGGCTTGATGAATCATGCAATGGAACCCAATAAGCTACAGAAGCACTACTGGATTTGGCCTATCGCCTGGTATCTCTTCCTCGGAGGCCTCGGCGGTGCCACCCTCTTTGTCTGCGGTCTGCTGGACATCGTCTTTGGCATAGAGTATCTGCTCGCCCCGGGCGCCCTGATTGCCGTGGGCTGTCTGGGCATTGGCTCGCTGCTCCTCATCTTTGAACTGGGGCAGCCCAAGGTCTTCATACGGGTCTTCCTGTCTGCCACCGCCATTATCAAGTGGGGCGCGTGTCTCCTTATACTCGCCATGGGCTTTGGCTTTCTGTACTTCCTGTTCTGGCTCCCGCCCGAGTGGAACCTCTTCTGGTATGGCTGGGTCTGGCTACGCGATGTCTGTGCCGCGCTCATGGCGCTGTTTGGCCTCTGTGTCGTGGTGTATACCGGCGTGTTGCTCTGTACGATGAAGTCCAAGCCATTCTGGAACACCCCAGCCCTGCCCGTGCTCTTTACCGTGAGCGCGCTCTCCACGGCCACCGCCGGCCTCGCGCTGGCGAGCCTGCTCTGGGGATTTCCCTGGTTTGTGGAGTTCTGGTTTGGCGCAGACGCGGGCTCCGAGGCCTTTTTGCAGGCAGTGCGCCATGACAACGAACTCGTCGTGGAGATAATGCACCTGGCCGACACCATCCTGGTGGTGGGCGAGGTTATCGTGCTCCTGCTCTACGTGCTGTTGATGCGCGCCAGTGGTAATGTTACGGCCAAGTCCATAGCGCTGGAGTGGATAAGCGGCAAGAAGGCACTGCTCTTCTGGGTGGGCATGATGGGCTGCGGCCTCATCATCCCGTTTGCGCTGTACCTGCTCGGAGGCGCCGCAGCAGTCTTTGTGGCACCGGTGCTCGTACTCGCCGCCGGCCTCCTGCTCCGCTTCCTCATCGTCTACTCCGACAAGCGCAGGGCCGTACCGGGCGAGGAGCGTTACTATGCCCGCATGCCCAAGGGAGACGAGCGCTTCCTGCAGAGTTGGAAGGCGCCGTACTAGGGTCTTGCGTGAGACTCTAACAGGCTTTTTGTGCTATACTTATCACGCATAGTACTACTTGCAGGGGAGGTTCCGATGAGTTCTGTCGGGGCCTTTTCTGCGTTCACGGTATAACGGTATAATCTACTCATGAACGAACTCGCCTTCATCGACTCCGAATGTATCCGCTGTGGCCGCTGCAAAAGACAGCAGGCCGCAGAGGGTATGCCGGCGCTTGCCTGCGGCGCGCTGGCCCGGGAGCTTGCGTTGGCAGAGGATAGTTCGCAGCTGAGCCCCGAGGCCCGTGAATTCCTGCTCTCCTGCTCGCTCTGCGATGCCTGCACCACAGGCTGCCCACGGCTCATCTCCTGTGCCCAGCTGGTACGGGCGGGCCGCGAGAAGCTGCTCAGGCTTCAGCCGGAGCTTGCAGAGGAGTATCGGGCCTTCAGGGTGGATTATCGCGAGAACCTCTTTACCGCCCTGCGCGCGGCTGCCGGGTTTGTCTACGAGGATGCCCTGGACGCACCGCCCGTACAGGACACGCAGCCAGGGGGCCTGTCCCCAGGGGGTGAAGACGGCATCAGCCTGTTCTTTCCCGGTTGCAGTCTGGCGAGCTATTCGGAGGCACTCACCAGGGCTGCCTGTGATCTGCTGCTGAGCGCAGGCATCGTGCAGGGCATGAGCGTCTACTGCTGTGGCAGGCCGCTTGCCAACAGTGGCCTCAAGGCGGTCCACGAGCGCTACGAGAAGGGCTTCCTTGAGCTGCTCAGGCAGCGGGGAGTTTCACATATGGTCGTCGGCTGCCCCAACTGCTTTGCCGCCCTCAGCGAGCTGCTCCAAAGCCATGACGTGGGCGATATCACACTCGCCGTTTTGCCTCAGGTGCTTCTCGATCTGGGCCTGCGGTATAGCGCCGGTGAGTTTGCCAGCATCGCGGTGCACGATTCCTGCCCCGACCGCAGCAGCCTCAGCTTTGCCGGGGCCACCCGTGCGCTCTTTGAAGCGGAGGACCTGCGTCTGCTGGAGATGCAAGACCACGGCAGCAACACCCTCTGCTGCGGAGCCGGAGGCCTGGCACAGGTGTGCGGCCCCACGCAGAGCGCAGAGCGACGCATACGGAGGCTCAGGCAATTTGCCCAGACCGGAGCGGAGTGTCTCGTGTGCAGCTGCATGAGCTGTGTCAACGCCTTCCTCTCCAGCAGCAACGCCCCTCGGACCTGTCACTATCTGGAACTCATACTCGACACGCCTATCGACTGGCAGGCGACACAGCTCGCCTTTGACACGATGCAGCTGCACTACCGTCACCTGCTCACGCTGCCTCTGGCTGAGTCCACGAGGGTGTTTGATGCCTGAAGCTGCCATGACATCCAGGGAGCGCTCTCGACTCGAACAAAGCAGCTCGCCATCGGGAGACCGATGAGTACCCGCGTGGTTAAATCCAACTGCCACTACTGCGGGTACCTCTGCGGCTTTCTGGCCACCGTGGAAGACGTGGAGCCCTGCGAGGCCTTTCCGGGCGGCGAGAGACTGGTGGGCCTGGAGGCAGACCCTTCGCGCTATCCCTATGATGAGCAGATAATCCAGGGCTGCCGCCGGTGGAAGATGAATCTCACCGAGATAGACGGCCCCCTGCGGGTGAACCATCCGCTCAGGCGGAGCGGGGAGCGGGGCTCCGGCACCTGGGAGCGAATCAGCTGGGACGAGGCCCTCGACAGTATCGCCCAAACACTCCGCACTCTGGCGGCTGAGCATGGGCCCGCGACGCTCGCCACGGCCATTGGTGGGCCCCACGCTACCTACTGGCCTCTGCATCGCTTCATGAACCTCTGGGGCAGTCCCAACAACATGGGCATCGGGCAGATATGCTGGAACATACGCATCTGGATGGATGCCCTCAGCTATGGCTGGCCCATTGAGGTGAACATAGACCCCGCGGTTACCGAGCAGGTATTTTTGTGGGGCACCAATCCGGCGGAAAGCGACAACTCGCTGTTCTGGCGCATTCTCCTGCGTATGTGTAAGAACACGGACATCCCGCTCGTGGTCGTAGACCCTCGCGCCACCAAAACGGCACGCATCGCCAGCCTGCATCTGGCACCTCGGATAGGGACGGACGCGACGCTGGCGCTCGCGCTCATCCGCGAGATAATCAGCACGGAGCGCTACGATCGGGAGTTCGTGGAGCGTTGGTGTTACGGCTTTGACGAGCTCACCGAGCATGTGGAGCCCTATACACTCAACCATGCCCAGAAGGTGTGCGGCATTCCCGCGGCAGACATCGCCGCCGCCGCCGAGCTGTTCAGCCGCCCCGGGCCCACGGCCCTGCTCACCGGACGCGGCATCGACCAGCTCGGCCCGGCCACGGCACCCACGCACCGGGCAATCTCTCTCCTGCGCGCGCTCACCGGCGACGTGGACAGGCCCGGGGCCTGCTACATCATGGATATGAGCGATTTCATCCCCGAGGTGGATCTGGAGATGAGTGCCTTCCTGAGTGAGGAAGCGAGGGCTGCCCAGCTCAACGAGGGGCACACGGCTCTGCAGAGCTATAGCGGCTACGATGGGGCCATCCTGCGCACCTCCCGCCTTGGCCGAGACGCACCGGCAAACCCCGAAGGCAAGCGGCTTCCGATGCGGTATCTGGCCAGTGCGCACCCCAATCTGGTGTGGCGTGCCATGCTCAAAGACGAGGAGGAGGCCAGCAGCTTTCATCCCCCCTACCGCGTATCCGCGCTCATCTGCATGGCTGCCAATCCGCTCGTCACCTACGCCGACTCGCAGCTGGTGCTCCGCGCGCTCAGGAGCCTTGAGCTGTTAGTGGTACTGGAGCAGTACCTCACTCCCACAGCCATGCTTGCCGACTACGTGCTTCCCATTGCCGGTGCTCTGGAGCGGCCGCAGTTCCAGGCGCACGGCGGCGTCTCCAACTTTGCCTATGGAGGGGTGGCGGCGCTTGCTCCCTACTATGAACGGCGTGACGACTACGATGTGTTCCGAGGACTTGGCCTCAGGCTCGGGCAGGAAGAATACTGGCCCAGCGAGACCATGTCCCTGGCCCTGGAGCGCACCCTCGCCCCCGCAGGCATGAGCCTTGACGTCTGGCGTGAGTACGGTATCTATTATCGCAACCAGCAGTGGCACAAGCACGAGCAGCCAGACGAGCACGGCGTGCCACAGGGCTTTGCCACCACAACCGGCAAGCTGGAGCTGGTCAATAGCTACCTGCAGGAGTTGGGCGCTTCGCCTCTGCCGGTGCCCGTGGCGCCGCAAGACCGGAGCACGGCCTACCCGCTCACCCTGATATCCGGGGCCCGCAAGCAGCCCTATTGGGCCTCGAGCTACTTCAATAACGGGGACTTCCGCACGAGCTACCCTCATCCCCGGGCGGATATGAGCGCGGCTACGCTCGCCAGACTGGGACTTAAGGAGGGCGATTGGATACGCGTTGCCACCCAGCACGGGCAGGCACGCTTTGTCGCAACGGCATCCCCGCTTATCGACGATGTGGTGAGCGTGGACTACGGCTGGTGGTTCCCGGAGGAGGACGGCACCGCTCCCCATCTCTTTGGAGCCCTGCGAAGCAACGCCAATATGCTCACGTCCGCGAACATGGAACAGTGCGAGCCGCTCATAGGCTCGTGGACCTACAACGGAATCCCCTGCAGCGTAAAGCGGGAGAGTTCCTGAGTCAATCCTTCAGCGCACTCCGCGGGCCCTGCTCCTGGCGAGGATGGCGCAGATACACAGGACCACTGCGGCTGCCAGGCCCAGCACTCCTGCGAGGATATAGAACACATGCACCGCTGGCAGGGGAGCAGGAAGCAGCCCGAAGAAGACGGTGCTCGAAAACCCAAAGTAGTCCCCTCCGTAGTTTGCAATCGTGCCGATAATCCTGAAGAACTGCAGCGCGAGTTCAATGAGCGCGCACGCGCCGGCAATGAGAGCGAACACGAGCACCAGCGAGGACTTCTGAGGCTGCCTTGCAAAGACGAGGGCGAGGATGCCGGCGACTATCATGAGGGCACCCGTAAGGATGGAAAAGACCGTCTGCGGCCACGGGAACACATCAAGAGAGAGATAGGGAGACATACTGCTATAGAGGGAGAGGAAGTTGATGATGCTGGTAAGGCTTTCAAGTGCGGAGAACGCACCCAGTACGATAAGCGCTATACCGGTAATGATAAAGAGTACCGAAGCAGTAGCTTTGGGCTGCATAGCCTGCGAATGTGGCTCCATGACACGACACCTCACAAAAAATCGCTGACAACACGCGGTGGCGGCTGTCAAAAAAGATAGTGTCAAGCATTGTAGCACGCGCTGAGCGGCTTAAGCGCAGGCAGACGTCCGCTGAGTCGCGAAGCGCAGGAAGGGCCCTATCAAAGGTGAGAAGCGCAGCTCACGGGCAACCCGCGGCAACCCGGGACCCCGTCAACAATTTGCTTCGCAGACAGGCCAGCAGTATACTGAGCACTGCGCACGACAGCAAGCGTGCAGAGTTGGAGTTCCCCGGAGTAAGAGTAAGAAAGGAAGCAGCATGTATTACACGAAATATATCGGTTCAAAGCTTACAGAGAAAAAACTTGCGGAGTTAATTGAGCAAGGAATCAACGAAGAAGTGGAACAGGGCAGCGAGTACGTTGATATGATAGTCAACCAGATCAATTACACCGTAATCCTCCTTTTCAAAAAACCGTAATCTCAAGCCTGTGCAAGGCCCAGGCAATGCAGGCTACGAGGTCTGTCATCTCTCCATGTAATGAGCATTTTGGTATCTTGCACAGAATTCCGGTGAGCCCTTCACGATAGTGCCTGCTGCCTCTATCTCTCGCTATAACGAGAAAAAGTAATGTTTATCTCCATTTTTCTCGATATATCGAGTATAATGGGCATGAGAGCGAAGGGAGTCTCATGTATGTTAACCGTGAACTGTATCTGAGGAAGATCGAGCCGCTCATTGACAAGGACATTGCCAAGGTGCTCACGGGCATCAGGCGCTGTGGCAAATCGGTGCTGCTGTCCCTCATCCGGGAGAGGCTCCGGAGCAGGGGCATCAAAGATGAGCAGTTCGCCTCCCTGAGCTTTGACACCTTCGAGACCGACGAAGCCTGGGATGCAGCTGAAATATACCGGAGAATCAAGGCGCAGGCAAAGACCACCCAGGCCAGGCTCTATCTGTTCTTCGACGAAATCCAAGAGCTCACCGGCTGGGAGAAGCTCGTGAACTCCTGTCTAACCGAGCTTGACTGCGACCTCTACCTCACCGGCTCCAACTCAAAAATGCTCTCGAAGGAACTCGCGTCTCTGCTAACTGGACGTTACGTTACCCTTGACGTGTACCCCTTCTCCTTTGCCGAGGCCCTCGAGATGCGAAGGATTCAGGGGAGTGAGCTTGACAGACGCGAGGCATTCAACGAGTACCTTCTCTCAGGAGGCATGCCCTTCATCTACCAGATTGACGATGCCCACACGAGGCGACAGTACCTTCGCGACCTGGCAGAGGCAATCATATCCAAGGACATCACTGAGCGCTATGAGGTTCGCGATACGGATCTGCTCAGGCGGCTTATCGTCTATCTCATGTCCAATGTCGGCAACCTGTTTTCGGCCAATCGCGCTCTCGGCCACATCCGGTCACACGGACGTACTACCTCATGGGAGACCATCGCCAACTACGTCGAATACACCAAAACAGCCTATCTGTTCCTTCCTGTTGCCCAGACCGATCTGACAGGTAAGGAGATCCTCAGCGCACAGGAAAAGCTCTATGCCACTGATCACGGCTTTCGCGAGGCCCTGTACGGCAAGAACCTTGAGAATGCGTCACAGGTATTGGAGAACATCGTCTTTCTCGAACTCAAGCGGCACGACTATGAGGTCACGGTTGGGCGTCTGGATAAGCTGGAGGTAGACTTCGTTGCCAGAAAGGACGGGCGGCTTGGCTACCTGCAGGTCTGCTACCTGCTTGCAGACGACGAGATCGTCAAGCGCGAGTTTCAATCCCTGCTTCGGATTCAGGATAACTACCCCAAATTCGTGCTGTCTCTCGACCCCCTTGACCGCAGCAGTGACGGCATCCGGCACATCAACCTTATCGATTTTCTCGCAGACTTCGACGCGTACTTTGACTTAAGTTGACTGTCACACTGCCTGAAACAACCTGTAACATACAACTCTGCCCAATCGCCCACGCAGAGCATCCTGTTGGACAAAATGACCGCCCTCTCTATGTTATAATCTGGTTTCCGTCGCCTTAGCTTGAATCTCTCTGGGTAATTTCCCGCAGCTTACTGCGGCAAGGTTCCTTGCCTAACTGAATCTGTTCCAAGCTCAATTCACTATCATGATCGGCGTTGAGAAGGCCTCGGATACGCTAAAATAAGGACATGACCGCAAAAATCCTGATACTGTGCCTTGGCAACACCCTCATGCTGGACGAGGGCATAGGGCCGCGTGTGGCGCAGGAGCTGCTGGAACATCCCGCGCTGCCCTCTGAGCTTGAGGTGCTGGATCGCGGCTGTCTGGGTATGGCCCTGCTTGCCGACCTCAGGGGAGCGGACAGGGTCCTGGTTGTGGATGCGGTGGACAACACGGGTCTCGCACCCGGCACGGTGGTGAGCTATACACCCGAGGATATAGCGCCGTATCAGGCCTTTCATGGGGCGCACGACACGCGGCTCATAGATGTGTTGCAGGCCCTCGAACTGCTCGGATACAAGCCCCGGGTTGACTGCCTGGGAGTGCAGATACAGAGCCTGGCCCCTGAAGACTACACAATCGGTCTCACCCCTCCCGTAGAAGCAGCGGTGCCGGTGCTCGTGCAATCCTGCCTTGAGTGGGTCGACGGGGCAACTGGGACAGAGGGGGGACGGGGCAAGAGGGACAGATGGGGGCGGGGGGAATGTCCCACATGGGGTGGTGGGTCAATAGCCCCCGCCCCCACCGTACCACAATCCCCCTCCCCCACAAT
>JAISEO010000061.1 GCA_031264075.1 Coriobacteriales bacterium
GTGCGACGCGAGAGGTTGAAGTTGCGGTTGTATTAAAAATGATATAGACTGCTTATATCAAAAAAGATATAGGAGAGGCAATGTTTCATTTGGAGTTCTATGAAGCGGAAAATGGCAAGAAGCCGGTTGAAGAGTTTATGATCGGTATGGAAAGCAAAATGAGAACCAAGGCTATCCATGAGTTGATGATCTTGAGAGAAACGGCAATAAGCTGAGGGAGCCATATTCAAAGCATATGGGAGATGGTGTATTCGAGCTGAGAATACAACAGGGAAGTGACGATTCCAGAATCTTCTATTTCTTCTATGTTGGCTCCAAGATTGTGCTGACAAACGGCTTTATCAAAAAGACACAAAAGACTCCCTTGCCTGAGCTGGCCAGAGCTAAACAGTATAAGGATGACTATGAAAGAAGGTACCATGGATGATCTCGATAGATTTTTAGAAGAGCAACTGAATAATCGTGAGTTCGCTGAGGAATGGGAAAGGGCTAAACCCGAGTTTGAAGTCATGAAGCTCCTGGTCAAGGCTCGCTCTGAAATGGGAATGACCCAGAGCGAGTTGTCGAGACGCACCGGTATCAAGCAACCGAATATCAGCAGGCTTGAGAGTGGAGCCTGCAGCCCGACGCTCGACACACTGTCAGCATTGGCGAGAGGACTCGGTAAAAAGTTGAAAGTAAGCTTCGTTTAACGTGGGACAGTAGTGAAAAGCTCTGCGTGTTTACTTTGCCGCCGCGGACGTTTAGAGCGTGGTAGAGACAAGTCGCTCAGACCTTTGCAACAACCGTCCATCTGAAAGACCGACCTTTGACAGGCACCGCTCTTGACGGTGTCTTCCTTTATCAGTAATAATTACTATTATCGATATTGAAAGAGGGCAGCGAAGAGATGACAGCAACACGCAAGAGTGTGCAGAAACAGATGATTGGCGAGGTCTTGGAACAGATGAATCACCCCACGGCTGCCGAGGTCTACGAGCAGGTTCGCTTGCATTGTCCCCAGATAAGCCTGGGCACCGTGTATCGAAATCTGGGTTCGATGGCTGATGCGGGCGAGGTGCTGCGCCTGTCGTTCAGGCATGGGCCCGACAGATATGACCCTCAGGCACAGGAGCACTTCCACGTGGTGTGTACCGGCTGCGGACGCATTTTTGATGCTGACTACGACTGTGCTCCCGAGCTTATCCAGCAGCTTGACCACGCGATTGAGCGTTGCACGGGTGTCGCCATAGAGGAACACAGGCTGCTTTTCGCCGGCACGTGCGCATCGTGTCGCGCTGCTTCTTCTGCAGAATCAGACACACGGCAACGAGCTCAGAGCACAACGAGCGTGTGGCCAGCACCAGGCAGGTGAAAGGCAGCACACGCGGGTTGCGCGCATAACACATCGTCAACGCCTGGGCCATTCCCACGGCGTACAAATAATCAGGCGAGAACAGTCAACGTAGGAAGGACGCATCATGTCACTCATCGGTAAAGAAGTAAGCGACTTCAAGGTAATGGCATACGTTAACGACGACTTCAAGGAGATAAGCAAGGATGATTTGCTGGGCAAATGGAACGTGTTCGTGTTCTATCCGGCCGATTTTACCTTCGTGTGTCCCACGGAACTCGGCGATCTGGCCGATCACTATGAGCAGTTCCAGAAGATAGGCGTCGAGGTCTACTCGGTCTCCTGCGACAGCCATTTCGTGCACAAGGCCTGGCACGACGCCTCCAAGACCATCCAGGGCATACGCTACCCGATGCTCGGCGACCCCACCGCGGCCCTCGCGCGGGATTTTGATGTCTATATCGAGGACGAGGGCATGGCGCTGCGCGGCAGCTTCGTCATCAATCCCGAGGCGAAGATCGTCAGCTACGAGGTCAACGAGAACAGCATCGGCCGCGAAGCGAGCGAGCTGTTACGCAAGGTCCAGGCGGCGCAATTCGTGGCCGAACACGGCGACCAGGTCTGCCCCGCCAAGTGGCGCCCCGGTTCCGAAACCCTCAAGCCGAGCCTCGACCTGGTAGGCAAGCTCTAGGGAGGCACCGATTTATTCATTGCCCGCCATCTCACGTCTGATTTGCCCCAGTTCTGCCCGTGAGCACAACGCCATTACCGCAAGTAGTGACGTTGCACTCCCGAACAGACCTGGAACAAATCAGACGCAATCTGGCAGACAAGCAATTAATCGGCGCCTCCCTAGGCTGACCGCATTGGAGAAGTATCATGGCTGACACGCACGACACACACAGCTGCCTCTACGACCTCGTCATCATCGGCGCGGGTGCCGCTGGCATGAGCGCCGCCCTCTACGCGGGCCGGGCACGGCTCAAGACCCTCGTGTTGGAACGCGAGGCCGTCGGAGGCCAGATAAAGATAACCAATGAGGTGGAGAACTACCCCGGTATCCTGAAGGTATCCGGCGAGGCCCTCAGCCAGACCATGAAGAAGCAGGCGGAGGGCTTTGGAGCGAGCTTTGTTACCGCCGTTGTCGAAAGCGTGGACTTCTCCGGTGAGATCAAACGCGTGTACACCGTCGATGGCAGCTACGAGGCCCTCGCGGTCATTGTGGCCACCGGCGCTGAGCCTCGGACGCTCGGATTCGCGGGTGAGGAGCGCTACCGCGGCCACGGCATCAGCTACTGCGCCACCTGTGATGGGGAATTCTTCACGGATATGGATATCTTCGTCATCGGCGGAGGCCTCGCGGCCGTGGAGGAAGCGCTGTTCCTCACGCGCTATGCCCGTAAGGTAACGCTCATTGTGCGTGGTGAGAAACTTCGGGTGCCACGGCGCGTGGCCGCCAAGGCACAGGGGCACCCCCGGCTCGAGCTGCGCTTCAACACCGAGATCGTCGAAGTGGGGGGCGACGAGCTGCCGCGCTTTGCCACCTTCTACGACCGAAAGACAGGATTGACCTGGCGCTACGACGCGGACCCGCCTGAGGGAACCTTCGGCATCTTCATCTTTGCGGGTTACATCCCACAGAGCGCCGAATACGCCGAGGCCCTCCGGCTCGACGAGCAGTCCTACATCATCACCGACGAGGGGATGCGCACCAATGTCGATGGCGTGTACGCCGCCGGGGACGTGCGTCCCAAGAAGCTGCGGCAGCTCGTGACTGCCGTGGCCGACGGCGCTATCGCGGCAACAGAGGCGGAGGGCTCTGTCGAGGAGCTGCGCCAGAGACTCGGTCTGCCAGAGCTTGCGCAGGACGATGAGGAAATGGCCGAGGAGAAGCAGAGCTTCTTCGATGATGCCCTGGTTGAGCAGCTCACGCCTGTTCTCGAACGGCTCGAAAATCCGATAGGCATCGTCGCCGTACTCGACAGCTCAAAGGAGCTCGACCGGGAGGTACACGACTTCCTCTCCGAGTTCCTGGGCCTGACAGACAAGGTCAGAATAAGCTTTCTGCGCGCGGGCGAGGATCTCGCGCGTGAGCAGGAACTTGGGGTGGATATGGTTCCCGCCATCGTGCTTACCACCGCTGAGGGAAGCCCCCTGGGCGTGCAATTCCACGGCGTGCCGGCCGGTCACGAGCTCAACTCGTTCGTGCTGGCGCTCTACAACGCCGCCGGCCCCGGACAGACCGTTGACGAGGCCACGGATGCCCGCATCCGCGCGCTCAAGGGGCCCCTCAGCATCAAGGTGGGAGTCTCGCTCTCCTGTACCTTCTGCCCCGATGTCGTTGTCGCCACGCAGCTCATTGCGCTCCGCGCCGGGCGCGATGTCACCGCCGAGATGATAGACGTCGCGCACTTTTCCGCCTTTAAGAACCGATGGAACATCATGAGCGTGCCCGCGGTCGTCATCAACGATGAATCCGTATCGTTTGGCAGGAAGAGCCTTGAGGAGCTGCTCGACCTTATCGAGGCGACTCTCACCTAGGGCAGTGCTCTAAAGTACCCTAGAAGCGATGATTAATCATTGCTTCTAGAAATGTATCGCGCCGTGCTCGCCTCTGCGGGTGGTGGTGATGAAGCGCACCGTCTTGTCTGCGGCGTTCATGATGAGGGAATGGGTCGTTACCGAGCCGCCCTGCGTGTCCACGCCGCCGAGCATCTCGCCGTCGGTAACCCCGGTGGCTATGAAGGACGCGTCGTCGCTGGAGACGAGCAGGTCCATGGTGAGGGGTGCATCGATGTCCACCGCGGCGGTTTTGAGTGCGCGCTCGCGCTTCTCAGCCCCGTGCGGGTCGAGCGTGAAGTCCAGGCGTCCCATGAACTCGCCGCCTATGGCCTTGAGGCCCGCTGCCGCGAGCACGCCTTCGGGAGAGCCGCCGCTGCCCAGATACAGATCGATGCCGGTGTCCGGCACGGCAGAGGCTATGGCGCCAAACACGTCACCGTCGTCGATGAGCCGCACCCGGGCGCCCGTTGCCCGCACGGCCTCGATAAGCTCCTCGTGCCTCTTGCGGAGCAGGATGCAGACGTTGATCTCACTCACCGGCTTGTCCAGACACTCGGCCACGGCAGCCACGTTCTGGGCCGGTGAGGCGTCGATGTGCACGCGGCCCACACAGGCAGGACCTGCGGCCACCTTCCACATATAGGTATCGGGGGCAAAGAGCAGCGCACCCTTGGGAGCAATGGCAATGGTCGTGAGGGCGTTGGGCCGGTTCATGGCGCAGAGGTTGGTGCCTTCGAGCGGATCCACGGCAATGTCGGTGGCCTCACCACCCTGTCCGAGTTCCTCGCCGATGTAGAGCATGGGTGCCTCGTCGCGTTCGCCCTCCCCTATGACAATTCTACCGGAGAAGGCGATGCTGTTGAATGCCTCGCGCATGGCCTCGGTGGCGGCCGCGTCGGCAGCCACCTTATCGCCTCGTCCATTCCACTCAGCCGCGGCAATGGCCGCCAGCTCGGCAACTTCCAGCACCTGCATGGTGAGTGCGGTATTCATAGATCCTCACAATCCTTGGTTCTTCTGAGTCCTGCCCTGAATGCTGCCCCGGTCATCTCCCGGCTTCCGTCCGGTTTAAGCAGCAGTATCTCCAACAGTCCGTCAACGCAGCCATAATAGACACCCTCGTCGCTGAGACCGCGGGCGGGACGGGCATCGAGCACCATCACCGGCCTGCCAAAGAGCGTCGCCCTGCAGCGAGCATGATGGCTGCTGGCGCGCACGCGGTTATAGTTCTCGGCCACCGTCAGCCGCGGGTCGAGGTTGATGCTGCCCTTGGCCACCTTGTCCGCATAGGTCACGAAACGCTCGTCCTGCTGAGTCCACTCCACTCTGCCGGCAACGATGTCCTCCAGATTGGGCACCAGCAGCTCGGCCCCCATAACGCCCATCTCCACAATCAGCTCCGGGTAGGTCTTGCCCAATGCAGCGGTTTGAGCCTGAAGGCAGTAGGGCCCGGTGTCGAGGCCCGCGTCCATGCGCATGACGCTCACTCCCACCTGCTCGTCCCCGGCCAGAAGCGCCCGCTGGATGGGGGCGGCTCCGCGCCAACGCGGCAACAGGGAGGCATGGAGGTTGAGACAGCCCCAGGCCGGTACATCGAGGATCTCGGCGGGCAGCAGCATGCCGTAGGCCACTACGACGATGAGGTCGGGAGCGTATTTCTGCATATCCGCGATGACGCTCGCGTCCGCAACACGCGTACCCTGGGTGTCGAGCAGGGGCTCGCAGGGCCCGAGGCTTGCGTAGAAGCTCTCAGGGGTATAGACCGGTATGCCCAGCTCCTCTGCGCGCGCCTTGACCAGGGAGGGTAAGAGCCGCCTCCCTCGATGCGAGACCGCGTCGGGCCGGGTAAACACCGCACGCACCGTGTGCTCTGACGCCATGGCGTCGAGAGTGGGGAGGGCAAAGGTGGGTGTTCCCATGAAAATGATGTTCACGCTGCATCCTTTACGAGCCTGTGAGGGAGGCGGAGCTGGCTTTTGGCCGGGCTTTGGCGCTGCCCCTCGGCTTGGTTTTTGAGCTGGCTTTTGCCTGGGCACCCGCGTCTCCTTCTCGCTGAGCAGCTCCGTCATCCTTTGCCTTGCCAACGGAGGTGTCCCCCGGCCTGGCACCTGAGGCCTTGGCCTCGGCAAACTCCTGAAGCTTGGTTGCGCAGGTGATAGGGTCGAGGTGCTCAAACATCGTAATGCCCTCCAGATGGTCGATTTCATGCTGCAGGGCCCGGGCATCAAAGCCCTCGGCAGAAATCTCGATCTCGTTGCCTTCCAGGTCAAGCGCCTCAACCGTCACTGAGGTTGGCCGCTCGATGTCTATGGTTATGCCGGGGATGGACAGGCAGCCCTCTCCCCCGCTTTCTGTGGTGCTTCCCAACTCGACGATGCGCGGATTAAGGATGATTATCGGGTTTTGAACGCGCTCCTCGCCCTCTTCGGGGAGCACCGTATCGAGCACGATGAGCTGTTTGGTCACGCCGACCTGCGGTGCCGCCAGGCCACAGCCGTCCGACTTGTACATCAGCCTGGCCATCTTCTTCGCGAGCTTTGCCATCTGAGGAAGCTCCTCGCTGGCAACCGGCTCGCAGGTTCTGCGCAGTATGGGATCGGGCGATATAATAATCTTCATTCTCTGCTGCATTCCAAGGCTCAGGGGGAGGTCTGGAGGCGCCTAGGCCTAGGCGAGCGCAAGCAGTGCGTCCAGCTGCCGTATGACCAGCTTGGCCAGATATATCTGCATCGGCTCGATCTGCGGATTGCCCTGCAGGCCGTCATAGGCCTCAAGGGCCTTGTAGTAGGCTGCCTTCTCATCAACGGCAAAAATGACGGGTGGGTACTCGTTCTGCGCCAGCATGGTGTTGACGAGGATGCGCCCTACCCTGCCGTTTCCGTCTCCAAAGGGATGTATCTTCTCCAGTCGCAGGTGAAAGAAGGCGATGGCCTCTATGGGATGCTCGTCTTCGAGCGTATGGACGCGCTCGGTCAGCTGGACCATCTTATAGGGCACCTTCTCGTACGAAGTGGGACGATGACCGCGAATCATCATATTGTAGTTGCGGTATTCCCCGCTGACCTGCTGGTGTGCGATGAGCAGCTTGTAGTGGAGCTTGCGGATCTCATGCTCGGTGATGCGGGTGTTGTAACTGACGTACTCGCGGGCAAGCAACACGGCATCACGATACCCCACCACATCAATGTGGTCGCTGAGCGATTTGTGAGGAACGACCGTGTCGTTGACAAGGATGTCCTCTATTTCCTCTTGGCTGAGCTCATTGCCCTCGATGGCGAGCGAGTTATAGAGGTCGGCAAACAAAAAACGCTCCTGATAGGCATCATAGGCATCGGGAGCGAGCGATTTCTGTGCTAAGTGGGCCTTCTTCCTGTCGGCCTCGCGGATAAGTAAATCGAGTTCTTCACTCATAGAAGGTCTCCTCTCGCTCGGGTGGTGCGTATCAAAGCAGACTGCCGTTCTCTGCTGCTGTGACCATTGTACAGGCTCAGTGTGCTTATAAGGGTGACAAAACGGATAATATTTTGCCGGTAGTCCAGAAAGCGATTCACGCTCCCCCCTATTGTCTGAGAGGGAAGCGGACAAGCTCCTGCGTTTTTTCCTCTATCTCCCGTGCAATTTCTCCGCATTTTCTCCGTGAAAGCCCATGGGCTGCTCCCAACTCGACCATATCAGCGATTGCTATATTGCTCCCCTTGCCGTTGACCGTTGTGCTCTGCTCACCTCCCGGGCCCGTGCTATAGGTAAGATCGTAGGCTGGAGACAATGCCCAGGCCGCGGTTTCATCGTCGTAGACAAACGAGAAGTTCCGAGAATGGTCGTCTCTGTTATGAGCCAGAACGTTAAAGCACATCAACCGGTACAGATGCTCCAATTCGTCAAAACTGTCGGTGATGCGCAGGCACAGACGCATGAGCAGCTGATAATCCAGATTGGGAATCCGGTGCGAGGTTTCCAAGAGAGCGCTGACGGATGCGACATGCACACGCCTTGTCTCGCCTGAAGCAAGAGTGCAACGGTCGAAACGCCTGACTCCAAAATAGCCTGTGTGAATCTTTGAGGGGAACAGATTGACTTCGGGCATGGTGATGCCACAGTCACTGGCAACCTGAGCATACCGGTACTCAGATGCACCCGCTTCCGCAGAATCCAACAATGACGGAAACTTGATTATCCAGTCTGAGCCTTTCCACCTTACGAGAATCTTTGGACGGGCGCCGCCTGAAGAGCCTCCAAGGGTGAACAGCGCATCGAGGTCGTCCGGATACTCATCGCTCAAAAGACGCAGGCACTCGGTTGAGAGGCGGTCCAGATCCTCAGCAGACCCTCCTCCATCAAAAGTAAACTCCGGCTCATAGGTCAGCGCCCCCATTCCGGAGGATCCAACAATTGCCAGGCGCGCTATCGAAGATACCTGCGCAGGATCGATGTGCTCGCGCCGCAGCATTCTGTCTACCAGCAATCTGCCCCAGCCGTCAGGCAAGCTATCGTTGAATACGCCCCAGACACCCTCAAAAGGCAGATGCTCCGGTACATACACGCGCTTGGTGAGCGGCAGGCTCAGCGGGCTGATGGCGTAGCCGGTTGCCAGCCATTCATCATCATACTCAAAGGCTGTCAGGCCGTCGCGTGTCATGGCAAGCGTGCCCACCCGTGTAGCATTGCTCATGACGCGAAGGCTCTTGATCTCCTCAAGACCGCTCGGCATGCTGCTTTGGGGGGCATTGGGGAGACGCCGATTTATTGCTTGCCTGCCAGATTGCGTCTGATTTGCTTCAGATCTGTTTGGGAGTGCAGTGCCACTACTTGCGGTAATGGCGTTGTGCTCACGGGCAGAGCTGGGGCAAATCAGGCGTGAGATGGCGGGCAATGAATAAATCGGCGTCTCCCTAACGTTGCTCATCGATAACCTCGGCTATAGACTGGTATCCCCTGCGGGCAAACACCTGCTCAAAATCGCCTTCATAACCCAGGGCCACGCCAATCTTGATAAGCGATTTGAGCGAAATCTCACCCGTGCCTTCAAATCTCCGGAGCGAAGCCAAGCTCACATCGGCACGACGACTCAATTCCCGTTGAGAAAACCCTCGCTGTTTGCGGCGTTGGCGAACACGGGTGGCGAGAGACTGGGCGATCTCCAAAACTGATGGCTGTTCTAGAAGTTGTGTATTCATAGCCAATATATTAGCACTTTACAGGAGATTTTGCAAATAAATGTTCATATACTAGCACTTGGAAAAACGTAAAGTTCCTGTTCTCACCCTTCTATGTCACTCTGAGCGAGGTAGCACTTACTTTGCCTGAGAACCGGGCAGGTGCTGCTACTCAACGCAAAGGCAAAGTAAGTGCTACCGGCAATCCAGTCCTTGAAACAAGGGAGATGGTAAAAATAAGATTACCTGGAGACGACAGAGAAGGACTGGATTGCCGCGTCGCGCGATGCGCTCCTCGCAATGACAAGGGGAGTGAACGGAAACAACGTAAAGGGAAGGGGAAAGTTCCTGCCCGTCGCCGCTCTCAGAGCTCTGCGAGCAGGCTGGTAATGAGTGTGCTCACCTCGCTCGAAGCCTTTGCGGTGTTCTCCAGCACCTCCTTGTGGGTCAGCACCTTTGCCTCTATGCCAGCCGCCATGTTGGTGAGGACCGAGATGCCCACGGCGTCTATTCCCAAACGGCTTGCGGCGCATACCTCGTGTACCGTGGACATGCCCACGGCGTCCCCGCCCAAACGGCGGAAGGCTATGATCTCCGCGGGGGTCTCAAACATCGCTCCCTTGACGGCGACATAGACACCCTGATGCAGCTTTATCTCGTGCTCGCGCGCCAGGGCCTCGAGCCTTCGGCGGTACGCGGGCGTGTAGGCAAAGGTCATATCGAGATTGCGGCCACCAAAGTCGGACTCCTCATTAAACTCGACGAGCGTCTGTCCGGTAAGGTTGATATGGTCGGCAATGAGCATGAGCTCCCCCGTGTGGAAGTACTCGTTGATGGCCCCGGCGGCATTGGTGAACACGGCGAGGCGCACGCTGCCGCCACAGAGCTGATGGGCAATGAGAAAGGGCAACACCTGCGTGAGCGGGTCGTGCCCCTCGTAGCCATGCACGCGTCCGTCCAGCACCACCACCTTTCGGCCGCCGGCCCCGAGCCGTCCTATGACCAGGCGCCCGGCGTGCCCTATGACCCGTGAGGCCGGTAGATGGGGAACCTCGGCATAGCTTATCTCAAAGCTCACCGGCGAGACCTGGGCCGTCAGGGCACCAAGACCGGAGCCGGTGGTGATGATGACGTCCGGTGTCTCGTCCGCGTTGTCGTCGGTGGCCTGCCAGGCGTTAAGCACTGCTTCTGTCGCCTCGTTGACCCGCGTTTGTATCGCTAGCATATGCCTCTCCTCTAGTCCCAGGCGCTGCGGCCCCTGAGTGCTCGCTCGCCAATGTCTCTTCGATAGGTCTTACCCTCAAAGTCTATGAGGTCCACGGCCCGGTAGGCCTGTTCGCGGGCAGCCTCAAAGGAACTGCCCAGGGCCGTGACGTTGAGCACTCTTCCACCGTTGGTGAGCACCGTGCCGTTATCGTCGCGTCGGGTACCGGCGTGAAAGACCGTAACCCCGTCCAGCGCCTCGGCGGCCTCTATGCCAGAAATGGGCTTGCCGGTCTCGTAGCTGCCCGGATAGCCGGCGCTCGCCAGAACCACACTCACCGCCCAACCTTTCCGCCACTGGAGTGAGCAGGTTTCAAGTTCCCCGTTTGAGCAGGCAAGCATGACGGTAACGAGGTCGCTTTCGAGGAGCGGCAGTACCACCTGGGTCTCCGGGTCGCCAAAGCGGGCATTGTATTCGAGCACACGCGGCCCTGTTGCGGTGAGCATGAAGCCTCCGTAGAGCACGCCTCGGTAGTCGATACCCTCGCTTATGAGCGCATCGACGGTCTTCTGCATGAGGGCAATCATCTCTCTCTGCTCCAGCTCAGAGACGATAGGTACGGGGGAATACACACCCATGCCACCGGTGTTGGGACCCCTGTCGCCTTCGAGGGCGCGCTTGTGGTCCTGTGCCGGCACCATGGAGACCATATGCCTGCCATCCACAAAGGCGAGGAGCGAGCACTCGGGACCTGTGAGATACTCCTCGATGACGACCTTATCCCCGGCGCTGCCAAAACGTCCGGCAAAGCAGGCGCGCACGGCATCCGCGGCTTCCTCATCGGTCTCGGCCACGGTGACGCCCTTGCCTGCCGCGAGCCCGTTGGCCTTGACGACCAGGGGTGCTGGGTGGCGCGCGAGGTAGGCCAGAGCGGCGGCCTCTTCGTCAAACACGGCGTATTCCGCCGTAGGAATCTCGTACTTTAACATGAGGTCTTTGGAGAACTGCTTGGAGCCCTCGATGAGCGCTCCCGCTGCACCCGGGCCAAAGCAGGGCATGCCAGCGGCCCGCACGGCGTCCGCAACTCCGGCTACCAGGGGAGCTTCCGGCCCGATAACCACGAGGCCTACCTCGTTGGCCTCGGCAAAGGCCACAACGGCCGCGCCGTCCATCTCGTCAAGCTCCACCTTGACAAGCTTTGGTGCGCTGCCTCCGTTGCCGGGTGCCACAAAGATACGCTCTGCGCGTGGCGAGCTTGCGAGCGAGCACACCAGGGCGTGTTCACGCCCGCCGCTTCCCAAAACAAGAATATTCATCGTGCCTTCCTCCTTCGTTGGGGCCTGCCTGTTTCTCTCGCCGGGATGTTCACAGGACATCCTCCACCGTTGCTGCCTCCTGCTGTGTGGCGGCATGCATGTGTGCGGCCAGGGCTTTTATGGAGAGGTAACGGATGTTTTGTGAGGGCAGCGCAGCCAGGAACTCCCTGCCATAGAACTTGGTTACCAGGCGCGCGTCGGCCAGTACCAGAAAGCCGGAGTCGGTGCTGGAACGGATCAGACGTCCTGCCGCCTGCTTGAGGCTGATGACGGCTTCCGGCAGTACGTAACGGCTCCAGGCTCCCTTCTCCCGCCTGTTTCGCTCCTGTTGCAGCGGGTCGTTGGGCCTGCCGAACGGCAGCTTGGGGATGATGACACAGCGCAGGGTATCGCCCGGAGCATCAAAACCCTCCCAAAACGACCGCAGGGCAAAGAGCGAAAGCGCCTTGTCGTGAATGAAGCTCTCGCGCAGGCGCGTGCGTGAGGTGCGGGCGAACTGACACACCACGTCAAGCCCGTTGGCCTCAAAGGCAGGGCGCAGGCGCTCGAAGGCCTCCTCCATCTCGCGTCTGTTGGTAAAAAGGGTCAGCACGCTCCCACCCATGGCCCGGTGCGTGGCAAAGAGCAACTCATCCAACTGCTGCAGATACTGTGCGCGTTTGCTGTAGTCATTGGGCGCCAGCATATTGGTGGGCACGAACACCGTCATATTGGTATCAAAGTCGTAGCTTGAATCGAGCTTGAGCGTGGTCACACGCCCCGTATCCAGCAGGTCCAGCCCGACTCCCCGCTTGAAATACCCAAAATCGGCTACGGGCGGCTCGCCGGGTGGCTCGTCGGACAGCTCCTCGTCAAACACAACGACTTCCGCAAACTCACCTCGCCTGACGGTGCCCTCGCCCGTCTCGGCGTACTCCGCAAACTCTCCAAACGCGGCTCGTCTTTCTTTGAGCTGCCTGCCCGAGCCTCCGAGCGCAATGGTGGCCGAGGTATAGACGACACTGAGCTGCTGGGGATAAAACTCCTCGGCCAGAAGCTCGCCGACGGCATAATACGAGGCCACCAGCTTATTGGCGTTAAGATGACTGCGTTTGTCGAGCAGGGCCGAATAGACATAGGCGCTATTGGTGCCGTCCAGAATAAGGCGGAGCGTGTCCAGGGTCGAGGAGAGGAGTGAGGTGTGCCCGGCCAGGGCACTTTGCATCTGGGCAAACCCCGAAAGCTCGTTCAGGGCCGATATGAGGTCTTTGAGCTCCCTGACCAGGGTTTCCATATGGCTTGCGAGCGCGCTGCCGGTGGAGACTACGAGGCCCCACGGGGCACTCGCGCGCGCGCGCTCGTTCAACCAGATCTCCGTCTGGTTATAGTCGCTTTTCTCGCCGAGGGCCAGAAGGTCGCCAACGGCGGAGAAAAACGTCGAGGCCAGGGCGTCAACCGGCGCCGCCGTTGCGGTGAGCTTGCTTGCCAGGCCCACCACCACCCGGCCCTCGTCGTTGGAAGCAGCCGCGGTTCGGATGTTCTCCAGCAGGCCGCCCCTGAGAAGTGCCCTGAGCGCCTCGGTAAGCGTCTTGGCATCAACCTCGTTGCTGAGCTGCCTGCGCGCCTCTTCTTCTGTGCCATGCGCCTCATCAATAATCCAGTGGCGCACGGGAGGCAGCAGAGAACCGCCGCACATCACATCACAGAAGAGCAGGGAGTGGTTGGTCACGACGATGTCGGCATGTTTGGCCTGTCTACGCATGCTGTGCAAAAGGCAGCACGTGTAGTAACGGCAGCGGTGGCCAAGACAGTCCTCCGCGGAGGCCAGGTACTCAAAACGCGGCACGTCGCCGCGTCGTACCTGGACGGCGTCGAGGTCCCCGGAGACCGACTGGCACACATAGCTCAAAAGCTGGGCCGTAAGCGCCGGGCGAGCCTTGTACGATTTGCCCGCCGTAGAGGCCGTAAGCAGCTTACGGAGACAGGGATAATGGTCGTAGCCCTTGAGCGAGAGATACTCCAGTCCGCCTGCACCCTGGGCCCTGAGGGCAAGGTCGAGGCGGGGAAGCTCGTGGTACATGAGCTGGTCGAGCAGGGCGTTTGACTTGGTGGCAACACCTGAGCTCAGGCCATTGCGTTTGGCAAAGAGCGCGGCCGGAAGCAGGTAGGCCATGGATTTGCCCACGCCCGTGCCCGCTTCTATGGCGGCAAAGCCAGCGGTATTGAAGGCCTGGGCCACCGCCTCGGCCATGTGCAGCTGTTCACAGCGCGTCTCATACTCCGGATACATCATGCCGAGCAGACCGGAGGCCGTATACTCCTCTGCCAGCTCACTGGCCTCTATTGGAGTGAGCGTGGCGATGCCGCCCTCCAGCTCCACGGCATCCAGCTTCTGCTGCTCCCTCAGATGTCTGGTGAGCTGCTCCCGTACGGCAAAGATGTCAAAGCGGGGGTTCGTGTCCCGGGGAGTCAGGGCTTCCGGGGCCGCCGGGGTGCCGGAGCCCGCCGACAGGGAAGAGGTGTCGGAGGTGTCGGGAGTGTCGGAGGTGTCAGAAATATCAGAGATTTCGGTGATGTCAGAAGCATCGGAAGTGCCCGAGGAGGCCGGGGTGGCAAGCCCGACCTTCTGTTGCTCGGCGATGAGTTCAAGTACGGGCTGGCTGGCCCAGTCCTCCTCGGAGAACCGCTCCGCAAGATAGCCACAGAGTCCGAGCGGCAGATCGCCGAGCGCCACAAGGATAACGCGCCAGACCCGGGCCAGGGCCAACACATCATCGATGGCGCGATGGCTGGAACGGCTGTCCGGTGCAAAGACCGCGCTCAGGGCCTCGAGATTGTACTCGCGCAGCAGTGGCAGGGCAATGCGGGCCAGCTCAACGGTATCAATCCAGGGTTGGGACGAGAGGAGCGGAGGCGTGTCGTCTGCGAGGGCCTCGGGCAGAGCTTCAGATTCGGAGCCCAAATCCTCAGTCCTCTGGCAGTTTGCCTGTATGAAGCCCTGGTCAAATGAAGCATTATGGGCGACAAGGGGGCGATGGCCACAAAAGGCCCTGAGACGGCGCATCACCTCTGCCGCTGAGGGTGCGTCAGCCACGTCAGCATCGGAGATACCGGTGAGTTCGGTGATGTGGCGGGGAACAGGACGGGCGGGATTAACAAAGCTGGAGAAGGTATCGACGGTCCTGTTGCCACAGACGATGACGGCCGCAACCTCCAGCAGGGCATCGGCCTGGGCGTCCAAGCCGGTCGTCTCGGTGTCCAGAATGACGAACTCCGGCTCAGTGCCTGTCAGCGCAAAGTCCCGTGACCGCTCCACCAGGCTGGCATAGTGAGCCTTGATAGACGGCTTGGCACCGGGAATCATCAACAGTTCCAGCGCACTGGGCTCAGATACACCCTGCTCTGTGCTGTGGAGTGCGGCCACGCTTACAACAGTTCCAGATCATCGCTCGTGGCCGGTGCGCCCTGTAACATCGAGGAGGCAGGCCCCAGATCGTAGATGCCTTCCTCAAAGCTGAGCACCCCGCCCTCGCCTTCGTCGAGCGTATAGAGAACGGCGTAGGCCTCTGCCTCGGCCGCACCCGGCCTGCCCCTTTCCACAATGATGGCGTCCCTCGTGTCAGAATCGGTGCTGATGTAGCCGTCATAGGCAAAGACATAGGCATCCATGAGGTGTGCGAGCAGCTGAAGCGCAGTGGAGGCAGCGTTGAAGCATTCCACGGCGTCCTCTCCCGGATGGCTCTCGACACGGAGATTGCCCCCATGGAGGATGACGGTAAAGGGTTCCAACTCGCCCTTCTGTTCGAGCTTTTCCATGGCCTCATCCAGCGCATAGAGGACGATCTTGTCCAGATCCTTGGATTCGTCGAGCGCCGCGGCACTCGCAGTATGGCTGTTGGTCATGCGATGCTCCTTTTGTCCGTCAGAGGCTACCCTGCTCAAAGCCGCGGGTATGCTATTTTGGCCTGATGATACGGTGCAGTCGAATGCTCGAGAGGTGCTTGCCCAGCACACTGCGGGTAGAAAGCCAGATGTCCTCGTTTACCTGGCAATCCTGGAGGCCAGACCAGCGGGAACCCTTGGGAGAGAAGGCCACATCGAGCGGAGCCTGCGCTGCCTCAAAAACCTCCAGAAGCGTTATCTCCTTCAAGGGGCGGGCCAACCGGATGCCGCCGTTGATGCCACGACAGGCCGTAATGATGCCAGCCTTGAGCAGACCCTCCTGCACCGTGCGCGCAAAGCCGTAACTCACGGCGTGGCGCTCTGCGAGAGAGCGAAGACCCAGATGCTTCTCCGGGTTATCGGACAGGTCGGCGATCAAATGAATCGCGTAATCGGTGCGGCGCGTAATCCTCATAAGGGCTCTCCTCGTGGACAAAACCATCAGGAGCAACCAAAAGCGGCTGCCCCTGCCTGCTACTCTTTTTTCTCGCCTTCGCTGCCAAGTATCGGGTCGCTTTCTATCTCCATGGCCGAGAAGTCCTCAATCTTGCCCAGCAACTCGTCGAGTTCCTCAGGGTCGTTGACGTTGCCACGGATAATCAGCTTCTCCGGCTCCTCATCAAAGGGGTCGGCGCTATAGCTGAGGGGAACCTCGCCACTCATCAGCAAATCGGGGTTATCCGGCGAGAACACCGCGTCCAGAAGGTGCGAGACGTCGGACTCATCATCGGGCGGCGGCTCTATGAGATACAGCAGATCGCGCTCCTCAAGCCCGGCCTTGAGCTCCTCAATGGCCTTGGAACCGATGCCTTCGATGCGCAGCAGCTCCTCTTCGGTCTTGTTGATGAGGTCGCCGACCATCTCGATGCCGGCCTCGCTGAACTTATTGGCCCAACGTTGCGAGACACCCAGGTCGTCGAACAGATAGAGCTTGGCCGTTTCCAGCGGAATGGGAGGCAGTTTCTTGCCGAGCCCGATGCTCCCGAGGTAGTTGGCCAGTTCTATGGGCATGTTATGGTAGTCCTCGGAGTCAAAGTTCCAGTCCTGCGGCTGGGGCAGCAGCTTCTCCAGCTCCCTCAGCTCCTCCGGAGCCCAGTCGGGCAGGATATCGGACTTGCCGCGTGAGGCGCGTACGGGCTCACCCTTGTAGGTAAGGTCTATCTCGCGATAGGCCTTGAGCCCGGTACCGGCCGGGATGGGCTTGCCGATGATGACGTTTTCCTTGAGCCCCACGAGGTCGTCCGAACGCCCTTCGATGGCGGCGTCGGTGAGCACCTTGGTGGTCTCCTGGAAGGAGGCGGCGGAGAGGAAGCTGTCGGTGGCCAGTGAGGCCTTGGTAATGCCCAGCAGGAGTTGCTGTCCTGTGGGAACCTCGCCGCCTTCGAGGGCGATGCGTTCGCTCTCTCGCTCAAACTCGTAGGCATCCACCTGTTTGCCCGGCAGATAATCGGAATCACCGGGGTACAGCACGGCGACCTTGCGCAGCATCTGCCTCGCGATGACCTCGATATGCTTGTCGTTGATATTGACGCCCTGGTTGACGTACACGTCCTGGACCTGGGAGACGATATAGCGCAGGGTCTCCCGCGCATCGGTGAGGCGCAGCAGGTCGTGCGGGTTGATGGAGCCCTTGGTGAGCTGCTGCCCCATGCTGACGTGCGAGCCGTCCTCCACACCCGCCCTCAGTTGCACGCGGGAGCTTATGGGATATTCTCTGATGTTGCCTTCCTGGTCGGTGATGACGAGCGTCTGCTGCATCTTGTCTTTGGAGACCTGCAAGACACCGGATATCTCTGCCAGCACGGCCTCACCCTTGGGGCGGCGGGCCTCAAAGAGTTCGGTGACACGGGGCAGACCGTGGGTTATGTCCTCGCCGGCCACACCACCGGTATGGAAGGTGCGCATCGTCAGCTGCGTGCCCGGCTCGCCGATGGATTGGGCGGCAATGATGCCCACGGCGGTACCGATATTGACGGGCCTGCTGGAGGCAAGATCCCATCCGTAGCACTTCTGGCAGACACCGCGGTGCGAATGGCAGGTCATGATGGTACGTACCTTGACGGAGCTGAGCCCCGCGTCAATGAGCTTCTGCACGTCTGCGATGTGCTCGAAATACTCGCCCGCGTCGATGAGGATCTCTCCGGTATCGGGATGCGCGGCAGGCTCGAGCACCATGCGTCCTATGAGGTTGTTGTCGGCCTCGCCCTGCTTGTCGGCGAGCAGGTAATCCACGCCTACATCGGTGCCGCAGTCCAGCTCGGAGATGATGACGTCCTGGGCCACATCAACGAGGCGGCGGGTGAGGTAGCCCGAGTCCGCGGTTCGCAGAGCGGTATCGGCCAGGCCCTTGCGGGCTCCGTGTGTGGAGATGAAGTATTCGAGCACACTGAGACCCTCGCGAAAGTTTGCCTTAATGGGGCGGTCGATGATCTCACCCTTGGGATCGCTCATGAGCCCACGCATACCGGCCAGCTGGCGGATCTGCTTGATGTCGCCACGTGCGCCGGAATACGCCATCATGTAGATGGGGTTGAAGCGATCGAAGTTGGCGGCCATGGCCTCGCCCACCTCGTCATTGGCCCTATTCCACACATCCACTACCTGCTCGTGACGCTCATCTACGGTCATGAGGCCATTCTCGTAATCCTCGTCGATGGTGGCGACCTTCTTGTCGGCAGCAGCAAGTATCTCCTGCTTTTGCGGAGGCACCACGGCGTCGTAAACGCTCACCGTAACCCCTGCGCGTGTGGCATAGTGGAAGCCAACCGCCTTGAGGCCGTCGAGGATCTGGCTCATCTGCAATACGGGATAGGTGTTGGAGCACTCTTCCACCAGATTGGCTATGCCCTTCTTGTTCATCTCGTGGTTGATATACGGATAATCGTCGGGCAGTACCGCGTTAAAGGTGATGCGACCCACGGTGGTAGCGATGCGCTCGCCCGCCTTGAATTGCAGCGTTACGATCCGCTTTTCTATCTTTGACTTGGCCGGATCGGGGTTATAGCCCTTAAAGGCCTTGAGGCCCTCCAGGCTCTCGACGCTGGCCGGCACGACCTGAGAACGCTCCGCCTCGATGGGCTTGCCGGTGCGCTTTTCCACCCAGCGCCATTCCCGCACCGCGGTGTCACGCTTGAGACGCACCTGGATCTTGGCCTGCAGGTCAACGTCGGGGCTCAAGGTGTGGTCGCGCTCGGCGTCGTAGGCGTTAAGCGCGTCCTTGAAGCTCATGAAGACCCGGCCTTCGCCGCTGAAGCCGTCGCGGGCAGCCGTGAGATAGTACAGACCGATTATCATGTCCTGCGTCGGCACGGCAAGCGGCCGCCCGTGCGCCGGACTCTTGATGTTGTTGGCAGAGAGCATCAGCACGCGCACTTCCGCCTGGGCTCTCGTGGACAGCGGCACATGCACCGCCATCTGGTCGCCGTCAAAATCGGCGTTGAAGGCCGTGCACACCAGCGGGTGCAAGCGGATGGCCTTGCCTTCCACCAGCACCGGCTCAAAGGCCTGGATGCCCAGACGGTGGAGGGTGGGAGCGCGGTTAAGCAAAACCGGGTGCTCCTTGACGACCTCTTCCAGGATGTCCCAGACCTGCGTCGAGATGCCTCTGTCAATATCCCTCTTGGCAGCCTTGGGGTTTTTGTTGGGATCCAGCTCGACCATGCGTTTGACGACAAAGGGCTTGAACAGCTCAAGCGCCATCTGCTTGGGCAGGCCGCACTGATGCAGTTGGAGCTGTGGGCCCACGACGATAACCGAGCGGCCCGAATAGTCCACGCGCTTGCCCAACAGGTTCTGGCGAAAGCGGCCCTGCTTGCCTTTGAGCATGTCGCTGATGGATTTGAGCGGTCGGTTGCCCGGGCCGGTGACGGCACGACCGCGGCGGCCGTTGTCAAAGAGCGAGTCCACGGCCTCTTGCAGCATGCGCTTTTCGTTATTGACGATTATCTCCGGAGCACCCTGGTCGAGCAGGCGCTTGAGACGGTTGTTGCGGTTGATGACACGGCGATAGAGATCGTTGAGGTCGCGCGTGGCAAAGCGCCCACCATCCAGCTGCACCATGGGGCGCAGGTCGGGTGGGATGACGGGGATGACGTCGAGGATCATGTCCTGCGGCTTGTTGTCACTCTTGAGAAAGGCATCCACTACTTTGAGGCGCTTGATGGCCTTGGCGCGACGCTGGCCCTTGCCCGTGGCAATGGCCTCTCGCAGGTCCTGTGCCGTGGCAGCCAGATCGAGGTTGACGAGCAGGTCACGCACGTACTCGGCGCCCATGCCACCACGAAAATAGAGCGAATAGTTGAGTCGGAGCTCCCGGTAGAGTGTCTCATCGTCGATGAGATCGCGCGCGGCGATGCGCATGAAGACATCGTGGGCATCCGTACGCAACTGTCTGCGCTCGGCAAACTCCTCGCGCAGGTCGGCGATCTCCTCGGCAATCTCTTCCGGGCTCAGGTGCCGGCTCTCGCTCTCAGACGCGGCAAACTCATCATCACCTGCCGGGGCTGCTCCCTGACGCTTGACGGCCTCTATGGCGCGGTCAAGCTCGGCATCGAGTTCTTCGAGGTCGGCGGCCAGATCGTCTGCAAGGTCATTGGCGTCCTCGTCGCGGGCCTCGGTATCCACGTAGGTGATGATGGATGAGGCAAAGTACAGCACCTTTTCGAGGTCTTTGAGCGGCACATCCAGCAGGTAGCCCAGCCGGGAGGGCGAGCCCTTGAAATACCAGATATGGCTTACGGGCGCGGCCAGCTCGATATGCCCCATGCGCTCGCGGCGCACCTTGGCACGGGTCACCTCAACACCGCAGCGTTCGCAGACGATGCCCTTGAAACGGATGCGCTTGTATTTGCCACAGTTGCATTCCCAGTCCTTCGTAGGACCGAATATCTTCTCGCAGAAAAGCCCGTCCTTCTCGGGCTTGAGGGTGCGGTAATTGATGGTCTCGGGCTTCTTGACCTCACCACGGCTCCAGGAACGAATCTTTTCCGCGGAGGCCAGGCCTATCTTGAATTGTCCGAAGTTCTGTACGTCAAATTCCGGCATGGCTTACTCCTTCCCTTCGGAGTTGGGTTCGTTTTCGTTGAGCAGGGCATCGAGATCCACCTCTGAGTCCGAGTCAAGAGAACCGGTGTCTGCGGCAAAGATGCCGTCCGTGTCTCTGTCCTCACTATCCTGGCCTGTGCCGCCGAGGCTGTCGAGGGCGTCCAGGGCGTCGAGGCCGAGAAGGTCGCCTATCTCTCCGGAGGTAAGCTCGTCCAGACCGGAGGCAATGAGATCGAGCGCGTCCTCGTCTGAGCCCGCCTCTCCAAACATACCATCCTCAAAGACCGAGCTGAGATCCTTCGTGTCTTCAAGCTCGAATTCCTCAAGCGTTTCCTCGCGCTGTCCGCCAATGAGCTCTACGTCCAAACAGAGGCTTTTCATCTCCTTAACCAGCACCTTGAACGACTCCGGCACCTCGGGGGCCGGGATATTCTCTCCCTTGACGATATGCTCGTAGGCCTTGACGCGGCCGGCGGTGTCGTCGGACTTGATGGTCATGATCTCCTCGAGCACGGCACTGGCGCCGTAGGCATAGAGCGCCCACACTTCCATCTCGCCAAAACGCTGGCCGCCAAACTGGGACTTTCCGCCCAGGGGCTGCTGCGTGATAAGTGAGTACGGGCCGGTGGAACGCGCGTGGATCTTGTCGTCTACCAGGTGGCTCAGTTTGAGGATGTAGTTCTGGCCCACGGTTACCGGCTCACGGAACTTCTCGCCCGTGCGTCCGTCATAGAGCCAGGTCTTGCCCTCGCGCGAAAGCTGCGGGATGAACTCGTCGCGGGCCAGCTCGCCCAGCTCCTCGTGCACGCGCAGGGTGAGGTTCTTATTGGCGCGCTCAATGGCGTTGGAGATCTCCTCCTCCGAAGCGCCGTCAAAGACCGGCGAGGCAACGTGAATGGGCCCAAAGACCGCCTCATCGCTGTCCTCATCGCTCCAACCGTGTTGGGCGGCCCAGCCGAGGTGTGTCTCGAGGAGCTGTCCCACGTTCATACGGCTCGGCACGCCGAGCGGGTTGAGAATGATGTCGATGGGTGTGCCGTCGGCCAGATAGGGCATGTCTTCGATCGGCAGGATGGCACTGATGACGCCCTTGTTGCCGTGACGGCCAGCCAGCTTGTCGCCCTGTTGGATCTTGCGCTTCTGGGCTACATAGACCCTCACGAGTTCGTTGACACCGGGAGACAGTTCGTCGCCCGCGTCGCGTGAGAAGGTCTGGATGTCGATGATGCGACCGCCCGCACCGTGCGGTATCTTGAGCGAGGTGTCGCGTACATCGCGGGCCTTCTCGCCAAAGATGGCACGCAGCAGGCGCTCTTCGGCCGTGAGCTCGGTCTCGCCCTTGGGAGTTACCTTGCCCACGAGAATGTCGCCGGGAAACACCTCGGCACCGATACGGATGATGCCACCCATGTCCAGATTGCCGAGCATGTCGTCGGAGATATTGGGAATCTCACGCGTGACTTCCTCAGGCCCGAGCTTGGTGTCGCGGGCGTCTATCTCGTACTCAGAAATATGGATGGAGGTGAGCAGGTCATCAGTGACGATGCGCTCGGAGAGGATGATGGCATCCTCGTAGTTGAAGCCCTCCCAGGGCATATAGGCAACGAGCAGGTTCTGGCCAAGGCTCAACTCGCCCTTGCTGGTTGCCGGGCCGTCGGCCAGGACCTCGCCAGCCTCGATTTTCTGTCCGGCGCGCACGAGAGGCTTATGATTGAGGCAACCGCTCTGGTTTGAACGCTGGAACTTGGGGAGCTCATACTCGCGGGTGCCGCTCTTGCCATGAACGACAACCCGGTTGGTCTGCACATACTCCACCGTGCCGGACTCCTCGGCCAGGACAATCTCGCCGGAATCCACCGCGCAGCGATGTTCCATGCCGGTGCCTACCAGCGGAGCTTCGGGACGCAGCAGCGGTACGGCCTGTCGCTGCATGTTGGAGCCCATGAGTGCACGGTTGGCATCGTCATGCTCCAAAAAGGGAATGAGGGCGGTGGCCACCGAGACCATCTGGCGCGGCGACACATCCATGTACTGCACGCGCTCTGGCGCAACCTCATCAGGCTCGCCGAACTCGCCATCGGTGCCACGCGTACGGCAGAGCACCTTGGTGGCCTTTATGAACCGGCCCTTTTCATCGCGCCTACCAAATTGGCGACTCTCCTGATCAAAGGTCTCGTTGGCCTGGGCGATAACGTAGTTTTCTTCCTCATCGGCGGTGAGATAGTCGATGTCGTCGGTGACTCTGCTCTCTATCACCCGGCGATACGGCGCTTCGATGAATCCGTAGGAATTGACGCGGGCGTAGGTAGCCAGAGATCCGATGAGACCGATGTTGGGGCCTTCCGGCGTTTCTATCGGGCACATGCGGCCATAGTGCGAGGGGTGCACGTCGCGCACCTCAAAGCCCGCGCGCTCGCGGCTGAGGCCGCCCGGGCCGAGTGCCGAGAGCCGGCGCTTATGGGTGATGCCCGTGGCCGGATTGGTCTGGTCCATGAACTGGCTCAGCTGCGAAGAACCGAAGAACTCCTTGATGGCGGCCACGATAGGGCGGATGTTGATAAGGCTCGTGGGCGTAATCTCCTCCACTTCCATGGTGGACATACGCTCGCGCACCACGCGCTCCATGCGGCTGAGACCAATGCGGAACTGGTTTTGAATCAGCTCGCCCACGGTCTTGATGCGCCGGTTGCCAAAGTGGTCTATGTCGTCCAACTGGCAGTTGGGATTGCCGTTGGCCTGTTCCACGATATAACGCATGGTCTGGATGATGTCGTCTCGCGTGAGGATGGAGGGGCCGGTCTCAGAATAGTTATGGGCACCGCGCTCCTGCGTCTTGCCCATGTTCTCGGCCACAGTGCACACGTAGTCGCCGTTGGTGGCCGCACGCGTGGCATCGACGCCCGAGCTGTAGCTGAGCCCGAGCTTCTTGTCAATCTTATAGCGGCCCACACGTGCCAAATCGTAGCGCTGCGGATTAAAGAACAGACCCTCCAGCAGGGTTGCCGCGCTGTCCACGTTGGCAGGTTCGCCGGGACGCAAACGCTTGTATATCTCTATGAGCGCATCTTCTCTGTTGTCGGTACCGTCCTTTTCGAGGGTGCGCCGTACCAGCTCGCTGTCGCCCAGGAGTGCAACGACCTCGTCGTTGTTGCGAGCGATACCCAGGGCTTTGAGGAGAAGGGTCGCCGGCTGCTTGCGCTTGCGGTCGACCTTGACGCTGAGAAAGTCGCGCCGGTCGGTCTCAAACTCCAGCCAGGCACCACGCGAGGGAATGACCTTGCAGTTATAGAGCACCTTGTCAGATGTCTTGTCCTGTTCAGAGCCAAAGTACACGCCGGGGCTGCGCACCAGCTGACTCACAACGATGCGCTCGGTACCGTTGATAATAAAGGTGCCACGCTTGGTCATCAGCGGAAAGTCGCCCATGAAAACCAGCTGCTCCTTGATTTCTCCGGTGTCTTTATTGGTGAACTTGACCTCGACGATAAGCGAGGCCTGATAAGAAATATCCTTTTTCTTGCACTCATCCTCAGAATGCTTGGGCTCACCAAATTCGTGTGCCCCAAACTCTGCAATGAGGTTCTTGCCGGGATTCTCTATGGGTGAGATGTCGCGAAAAGCTTCTGCAAGCCCACCTGTAACAAGCCATTCAAACGAACTCGTTTGAATGGAGATCAGGTTGGGTACGTCCATGACTTCTGGGATTTTTGCGAAGTTTTTGCGCTCTCGATACAATGCTGCAGGAGTGGATACTTTGCCTTTTGCCAAGGTGATTCCTCCTTAAGGAAGTAGAGAGAGGCCGTAAAAAGTCGTACCCTCAAATACTACTACGAAAAAATATAAAATCAAGACTTGATTTTTATTTATTTGGCGAATCCCGTAACATCTCGGCAACGGCAGAGGGAGAGGCGAGCAGATCGCCTTGAAAACGGCGCTCGGGGCGACAGGAGCGTATGTCCATTACGTGACTGAGCCCCGAGCGCTGTTTGAACGGCAAGATGCCGTCCAGATCAAACGGCCTCAGTTAATCTGGGCGAGCAGATTGCCTTGAAAGCAGTATTCGAGGCGATAGGAGCGTATGCGTACTACGTGACTGAGGCTCGAATACTGTTTGAATGGCAAGATGCCGTCC
>JAISEO010000075.1 GCA_031264075.1 Coriobacteriales bacterium
AAGGCGTCTTTTTCAAAGCAGAGACTGTCGACATTCTGGGCAAGACTCGTCCCTCTTTGCAGTTGACTCAGGTAATAGGGTATCCCTCCAAATATCATATACGCCTCAGCTATCTCCCGGCGCTCCCACCATATGCCCCTATGAATCAAGTATTCCTCCGTCTCTGCCAATGTAAAAGGAGCCAGCCTGATTCGCCGGGTGACCCTGTTGTGCAGACCGCCCCTGTTTCTAATCAATTTGTTCATCATCCAGGAGGTGGCAGAGCCGCACACGATGAGCATGACCTCTGGCCTTGACGCAGCCCAACCATTCCAAAAATGCTCCAAAGCAGAGATGAACCCTGATTTCCGGGTGTCAAACCACGGCAGTTCATCCAGAAAAATGACTTTTCGCCCCGCTCCCCTTTTGCGCTCCAAAAGCTCAATGAGCAGCTCAAACGCATCGAACCAATCCCTGGGAGGGGTTTTTGCCTTGCTCCCGTATCTTTTCAGTGAAGCGTAAAAGTTCTTCAACTGGTCCGCCTTCTTTGCACGCATAAGCCCTGTAACACTGAACGCGTACTCCTCACGAAAGAGTTCGTTGATGAGGAAGGTTTTTCCAACCCTGCGGCGCCCATAGACAGCAACAAATTCCGGCGTCTCCGACTGGAGGTACTCTGTCAATACTTGCTGTTCTTTTTCTCGCCCAATGATGCGCATGGTGCCTCCTTGAGTGAAATACTCAGCCAAACGAACAATAAATCATAGTTGTTTGGCTGGCTATTCTATCATTTACTCATTCTGCTCAAATTACAAAGATAAAGAAATTATAGCAGATAAATTCAATTTTTATAGGATTTATGCCACAATTTAAAACACAATAGTCAGCCAAACATGGTAAAAAGTTAGCCTGTTTGGCTGGCTATTTTACTTTGAGCCCACCATCCATAATACACGCACGTGTCAAGTGATACGTCCCCCTGACACTGCCATCCATAATACACGCACGTGTCAAGTGATACGTCCCCCTGACAACCCTTCGCTTGAACCCTTGACAGGGCTTGTTGCCACGATAGACAAGCTTATCATGGCAATGACATTGAGTGCGAACGGTAACTTGTGATGTCGATGTCGCCGAGGGAGAGGTCGAGAGTGGTGACGTCGGCGGGGAGGGTTTTGCGGCCGTTGTTTATCGACACGCGGTAGACGCCCTTCTCGATCTGGTCGAACTTGAAGTCGCCCATGTCGTCGGTTGCAAGTTCGGCTACAGTCGTGCCGGAGGCATCCAGCAGACACACCTGAGCGCCTATCACCACCTCATCGAGGGCGGAGTCAAAGACCGTGCCGGCGATGAAACGCCGGGGCGTGTTGTAGAAGCGGACGCGCGGGTGAAAACCTGCCAACTCGTCCAGCACATCCGCCCGATCCTCGTCCACCTCGTCTTCCTCCACATAGAGCAAGGCATCGGTGGGGCAGGCGTCCACGCAACGGGGCACCTTCCAGCCGTTATCCAGCAGATGCGCGCAGCCGGTGCACTTTTGGGCCAGCTCCAGCTCAGCGTTCCAATAGACGACGTTCAGCGGGCAGGCTTCGACGATGCCGTGCACCCCTTTGGCGGCGACCGGATCGATGAGCACCAAGCCGTCTTCGCGTTGGTAGACGGCCTCAGGCGCGCCAGCTGCCGCAGCGGCAGCCATGCAGGGGGCATCCTTACAGTGATTGCAGAAGGTCGGCCGATAGGAGATGCGCACCCAGGGCACCTGGCCGCGTACCGTCTCCTTCACATCCATCCAGAACTGGCCGGTAAGCGGCTGAGCTTCGGAATACGGCAGCCAGGGCTGTTCGCAGTATTCATCCTTGCAGACGATCTGGCAGTTGCGGCAGCCGTTGCACCGGTTGTAATCCACGATAAAGACCTTGCTCATCGAGGCCCTCCCTTCGCGGCCAGTTGAGCTCCTTGGGCGGCCACCTCGGCGTCCTTCGCATCCACGAGATAGGCCGAGGCTACCAGGCCGTAGGCTGGGTCGTACTTGCGGTTAAACTCCTCGGGATACTGCGCGGCGAGCTCAAAGACATCTACCTTCCGTACGCCCACTAAAAAGCCGTTCGTGACTTCGCCTGCAGCGTTGGGAGATGTGATGGCTGAGGGGCAGATCAGATTGTTGGCACCGCCGCGGTCCAGCCCGCCCAGACCGCGTGTGATGGCATCGATGCGCGCGCCGTGGTCCTGGTAGAGCGCACCCGGCATGATGCGCTCCGTCACGTAGACCCCGCCCAGCACGCTGCCGCGCTCATTGTAGAGAGCGGCGATGTCGCCGCTTTTGAGCCCCAGCTTCTCCGCGTCCTGGGGATTGACCCACAGCGGCTCATAGAGGTAGCCATCCGGTCCTTTGACCTTGCAGGTGTTGGCGATCTCACGCAGCCACGGAATGTCGTCACAATTGGCGTGCACGCGCCAGCGCGGGTGGTTGCTGACCAGGAGAAACGGGTAGTCGCGAGCTCGCGCCGAAGAAATGCGCTCCTTATGCTCGTCGCTTTCCTCCACCCACTTGGGATAGGGTCCGCGAAGGTCATCGTCTGGGAAGTGCGTGGCTAAGGCGGTGGAGTAATACTCCAGCTTGCCGGTGGGGGTCTCCAGGGGGAAGTCCTTTGGGTGCTCGTAAAAATCGATGAGGCCGGGACGCAAATCCTGCCAGCCCTCGGCCGTAGGACTTATCCAGAATTCCCGCTCCATGAACTCCTCAAAGCTGAGATCGCCGGCCGGGATGTTACTGTTCTCAAAGCCAAACCTCAGTGCTTCCTTGAGCTCGCGACCCTCGGTATAGCGCTCCACGATGTTTTCGAAGCGCCCACCGTACGGCTCCAGCTTTTTTGCCACCTCCACCACGATCTGATAATCGGAGAGCGCCTCACCCACCGGCTTGATGGCCTGGCCCTCGTGATAGAGGATGTTGTACTGGCCGTTTTGGTTGTCTGTGCCCAGATCTTCGCACTCAAAGACCGTAGCCGCCGGCAGGATCATATCCGCCATCAGGGTGTCGTTTTCCATCCACGGGTGCTGCACGAGCAAAAACTCGATGCTCTCATGGCGCAGGGCCTCCTGCATCTTGTTGCCGCCGTTCCAGCAGGTGGACCAGCAGGGCGTGTCGCTCCATATCATGTGCAGACCCTCGCTGCCCACCATCGGGAAGGTGAAGGGCAAAAACTGATCCTCACGGGGGTAGAGGCAGAGCACATGGCCGTACCAGGAAACTGGTGGGTTGAGGATCGCATCCGGAAGCAGGGTCTTGGCGATGAAGGACTCGCGTGCTGTCATGTCCCAACCGTGATAGATGGACTCGGTGGAGGGGAAGGTCTCCGAGACGGGCAGCGGCGAGAAATGGGGATTGTTGAATAGCGTCCACTCGATGAACTTGAACTGGTTGCGGCCGGGCTTGCCCACAGCCTGCATGCCGAGTAGCGCCACTTCCAAGCGGCCGGGCTCGTGCGAGAAACAGCTGCGGATGTAGCCGCCACCGTTGCAATGGGCGATGCTGATGTTGCGCTTGGCCCAGTAGCGAGCGAAGGCTTTGATGCGATAGGACTTGATGCCACACTTCTTCTCGGCCCATTGGGGCGTTTTTGGAGTCGCGTCGTCGAGGTAGCCCAGCACGTAGTGTTCAAACCAGTCAAAGCCATCGGCGTGGGTGGCGATGTAGTCCTTGTCGTAGAGATCCTCGGTGATCCAGACATAGGCGATGGCCAGCTGGAAGGCGGCATCGGTGTTGGGCAGTACTGGTATCCATTTGTCGGCGTGCACAGCACTGGCGTAGTTGACGTCCGGGCAGATGAAGATGGAGTCCACGCCTATCTCGTTAAACCAGTAGCACATTCGACTGGCCTGCTGGCCGCCCCAGCCCCAGGGCGTGGTTTCCGGGTCGGCGCCCCAGAAGAGGATGGCGTCACCGTTGCGCGTGACGTCGCCGAAGACGCCTTGTTGATGCGAATTCTCACCCACCGGGTCCATGCCCCAAATGTGCTTGGCACCCCAGTACCAGCCCTCCCAGGAGTCTGGCTGGCGGGCCTGGGCGGTACAGCCACCGGCCTTCTCCAGTAACATGATCTGGCAGCCGTGCGAGCCGTTATAGTTCTTGGTTTCGCCGTGGCCTTCGCCCTGACAGTAGACGGAATAGGGGCCGTACTGATCGTGGATGCGTTTGATCTCCGACGCTATGATGGTGGTTGCCTCGTCCCAGCTGATGCGCCGGTATTTGGATTTGCCGCGATTCTGCGTATTGGTCTTTGCGGGGTCGCCGCCAGGTTGCCAGTCCTCGCGGATCATCGGGAAGGGCACGCGGTTGGGACTGTAGGCGCGGTGCTTGTAGGAGAGGTTGAAGGGGGGCAGAAGCGACTTGAATCCCGGCCTGAAAACTTTCCCGTCCTTCTCGTAACTCCACTCGCGTAGCTCTGTGGGCGTGTAGTTCTCGTCGTAGTGCAGCGGTCGCACGCGCACGATGCGCCCGTCCTTGATATCGACGCGCGCCGGGTTGGCAGTAATGCCCACGCCGCAGAAACCGAGGGTCTTAATGACCGACCTGTCCGCTATTGAGCTTGGTGATGTGGGCGGTGACGTTGGCATATCTGTTGGCGGGACACTTGCTGCCGAACCTACCATGACACTTCTCTCCTCTCATCCGCTGACCAGGTTGCCGTGGGCACCGTGAATCAGCACCTCGTCGCAGCCTGCCTCGACCAAGCGGCGAATACCTGGTACGTCGGTGT
>JAISEO010000076.1 GCA_031264075.1 Coriobacteriales bacterium
ACGACCGGAACGGAGTTCGCCTGCTCAAGGCAGGGGCTGTTCTCGATGGCAAGGCCTTCAAACAGACCATCTGCTACCGAGTCCTGCTTAACATCCATAAAAGAGCGCAGCATGTCAAGATTCAAACTCTTGCCCATGCGACGGGGGCGGGTTATCAGCAAAACACGGGACGCTTCTTCCAGGACATGCTCGATGAAGGTACTCTTATCCACATAGAGCAGACCCTGTTCGATGAAATCCCTGAAGACAGAGGAGCTGAGGTCTATCTTATCGCGTCTGCCTCGTATCATGGTGCTGCCTGCTTTCCGGCTGGAGGGTCACGGTGTTCCCCCAGTATACCTGAAAAGCGCAGGTGGCAGGCAGAAGAGGCGGCCCGGCGGACAGGTACTGGGAGCAGTGGCGGGGCTCTGTACGGGACGGCGTCCCCGACGCCCCATATTCGCAGACTAAAGGAGGCTGGTGCCAGAATACGGCAACAATTTGTTGTTTGGGCATCAGAGAAACTGCAGAGAAGGGAGAGGAGCCAACACGCCACAGGCAAGCGTTTATGACGCGGGATGAGGCCGGGAGTAGTAGCGCAGAATCTCAGCGGCCGTCTCTTCCACCGCGCGGTTGTCGGTATGCACGACGATACAGCCGAGTTTGCGCATGAGCGCGCGTGCTTCTTCGAGATCCTCCCGTACATACTCGATGTTGGCATAGGCACCGGCCACGTCGAGGGCGTTTCCCAGGCGACGATGGCGAATACCGGCCAAAAGTTCCGGTTTGGAGGTCAGGCCATAGAGGCGGCCCTTCTCTACCTCAAACAGTTCCCCGGGAGGATTGGTGCCCGGAGCCAGCGGTACGTTGGCTACCTTGTAGCCCTGTGTGGCCAGATACACGGCGAGCGGTGTCTTTGACGTGCGGGAAGAACCGATGAGCACAATATCCGCCCTGGTAAGGTCCTGCGCGTTGCGTCCGTCGTCATGGTCCACGGCAAACTCCATGGCCTCGACGCGTCGATAATACTCTCCACTGGTCTTGTGGATCAGCCCGGGCTGGCTCAAAGGCATCTGCCCACTCGCGCTGGCAATGGCATTGATGGCGGGGCCCAACACATCCACATAGGCGATGTCCTTCTCATTCAGGAGCTTTTTGGTCTGGATGCTGAGGTCCGGATTGGCAAAGGTGAAGAATACGATGGTCGTCGCCTCGGGGTGTCGTGCCTGGGCGCTCTCAAGGAATGCGGCTACCTGCTCCAAAGTTGAGGCGTTGGGCAGGCGTTCCACCGCTACGTCGTGCAACTCAAACTGGGCTTCGGCCGCCTCGGCGATAACCGCGGCGCTGTCGCCCAGAGAATCACTGATGATGACTATTAATTGCATGTGCACAGTGTAGCAGTTCTGTCACTCGCTCTGCGTGTGCCACGGCAAAAGAACTGGATTGCCGCGTCGCGCCCTGCGCTCCTCGCAATGACAAAAAGGGAAGTTGCACGGCAATGACGTGAGGGGTCGAACAGTGTAGCAGTTTGGCTCCCTTTGCTGCTGCCGTGGACGGAGAGGGCTGAGTAGCTGGTATAAGACCGCAAAATCAGTACTTTAGCCGTATTGTCTAATCATGGCGGGAGCGTTAGACTTGCTGAGGATACTTCCCCATGATACCCGTCTGGGGAATACAGAGAATCAGGCCTCCTTGCATGCGCTGCGTGCCGGGCCTGAAAAAGGAGAAAGGTGTGTAGCATGGCAGTAGAATTGAATCGTAGGAACTTCCTTAAGGGTGCCGGTGTCGTTGGTGGTGCCGCAGCACTCTCCGGCGCGGCTGCGCTCACGGGCTGTAGTCCCAGCGACGGCGGCGGCGGTAGCAACAGCAGCGGCAGTGCTGGAGGCGGAAGCAGCCCGCAGGGCGGCAGCAGTGCGCTGGGCGTACCGGCCAATGTCTCCCCTGTTGGTACCTATACGGCCGACGTCTGCATCATGGGCTCGGGCATGTCCGGTCTGGCCGCCGCAATAACCGCCGCTCAGGAAGGCCTCTCCGTTATCGTCGTGGAAAAACAGGGCGGTACCGGCGGTGGTGGCAAGGGCACCGAGGGCGTCTTCGGCGTGGGATCCACCATGCAGAAGCAGGCCAACATCTCCATCGCGCCGGTTGAGGTCATCGGTCGTGAGATGGGCTACCATCATAATCGCGCCGACGGCCTGCGCTGGCTCGACATGATTCAGGCCTCCGGTGCGAACATCGACTGGCTGGTTGAGTGTGGCGTCAACTTCACCGGCGTCGTGGACAACTATCATGGTGGCGAGTTTGAGACCTTCCACTGGTTTGCCGAGACCCGCAGCGCCCAGAACTATGCGCCGCAGATGACCATCAAGGCAGAGGAGCTGGGTGTCAAGTTCCTGCTCAACACCGCCGCCAAGCAGCTGCTCACCAATGCCCAGGGAGCGGTGACGGGCCTGCTCGCCCAGAAAAAGGCCGAGGACGGCTCGGACGGCGACTACATCCAGGTCAATGCCGGAGCCGTGCTGCTCTGCGGCGGCGGCTTTGCCAACAACAATGAGTATCTCGCCAAAGGCCACTTCTCCGATGTCGAGAATGTCGTGCGCTTCCTCTCCGGATTCAACGGCGACGGCCTCGCCATGACGCTTGAGGCCGGTGGCACCGACACCATCGACCGTTTCTCCGGCCTGTTCCAGCTCACGGTCTCCGGTGCACCGGGCGGCGAGTATGGCACCTTTGGCAGCGGAAACGGCCTGGTTGTCGGCTCCCACTCCCCCAACAATATCTGGGTGCAGCAGACCGGCGAGCGCTACTGCGCCGAGAACTCCGGCGAGGAGAACTGGATGGCTCTCATGACTCCCACGCAGGTACAGGAGAGCTTCTACTCCATCTTTACCAAGAGCCAGTTTGAGGAGAACGTGCGCAATATCGCCTTCCCCGCCAAATCCTTTGAGGAGGATATGACCCAGTTTGAGGAGCGCTTTGCCTCCAACCCCTACAACGATGCCTTCGTGGCAGACAGCATCGAGGAGCTGGCGGAGCTGGCTTCGGCGGCCTTCCCCAAGATTGAGAAGGAAACCCTCATCAACACCGTAAAGACCTACAACGATATGTGCGCGGCGGGTGCCGACACCGTCTTTGGCAAGCCCGCGCAGCACATGCAGGCGTTGAGCCAGGGCCCGTTCTACTTCATCCGCCAGATCCAGGCCTGCATGGTTACCTTTGGCGGCATCCATGTCAACCGTAACATGGAGTGCATCAAGGAGGACTGGAGCGTTATCCCCGGCCTGTATTCCTCTGGTGTGGACTCCGCCGACCTGTGGCCCAACGTCTATACCATCAACGTGCCCGGTGGCACCAACGGCAACAACATCCACAGTGGCCGACTCGCCGCGAGGAACATCGCAGCCTTCATCGGGAGCGCCCGCACGGGAACCATCTCTGAAGAAGGCGACACCTCTCCGGCCGTGGTGGTCTGGGACGGCGGCGCCATGCCCACCGACCTCAAGGACGGCAGCTACACCTCTGCGCCCACGCCGGGTATGTTTGGTACCATCACCGCCACCGTTACCGTCTCCGGCGGCAAGATAACCGATATTACCGAGGAGAACGAGCTGGAGACCGAGTACATCGGCGTTACCGCCATGAACGATGTGCTCATCCCGGAGATCATCGCGGCTCAGGACGTGCACGTGGACACCGTTTCCGGTGCCACCTCCTCCTCCAACGGGCTCCGCAATGCCGTGCTCGACGCCTTGGAGCAGGCAGCCCAATAAGCCCGTAGGGCAGGCTTTGTCCTGAGGCAGGCTCCCCGGTGTTCTGTTTGAGTCCACCCCACGCTCCCGCGGCGTGAGGTGGACTCATTGCTATACTGTGCTCCCCGTGTTTCCGTGTTTCCGTGTTTCCGTGTTTACCCTGTTACTTCTTCGCATGCGATGCGCTGCGCTGCCGGGTATCGCCCGACACACTGGTTCGACTCCTGATTACCAGGAACCTCACAACACCAACCAGTATCGCCACGGCCAGCAGCGCCATGAAGATGACTATGGCGTAGAGCAGCGGCGGGTTGCTCACAAAGACGGCCAGCGGCGTCTGCGACCAGAAGTGCAGGAACGAGTCGGGGTTGATGAAGAAGTTGTTGACCGCATACTGCTCGGACTCATTACCGGCGGCATCGGTGGATACGACCACAAAGCTCTGCATGTCGCTGTGCGCGGGGATGGAGTAGCTCACCTGGCCGGAGCCGGCGCGCACCTCCTCGGCCGTATAGCTCGCCACCGGCAGGGAGTCCTCGTTAAGGAATGCGTCCGTGCTGCCGAGTGCAATGTTGTCCTGCACGTCGATGACGACATTGCGCGCTTCTTCGTTATAACTGGCGTTGTCCTCCACGCCGGTGATAACCACCGTGGGAGCCGTCTTGTCAATGACAAAGTCCACGGGGCAGGCGCTGTCCGCCACGCGCGGGGCGCGGTTTGATGAGCTGTTGCCGGCCGCGTCCACCGTGGAGATGGTTATCTCATAGACGCCTTCCTGGGCAAAGGTCGAGGCCGGCAGCGTATAGGTGTGCTCCTTCCAGCTGTCCTCGTCGCCGGTTCTGTTTGCCGTAAACTCGCTGGGTTCAAGCGTGGTGAGGCTGCCGTCGTGGGCCACGGACACGTCATGCTCGTTGACTTCGTTGACGTTGACCTCATGCACGGCCACGCTCTGTTCCGCATTGGCATAGCGCCCTTCCACCAGCGCTTCAGTAGCGCCCTCGATGTACCAGGTGGAACCAAAGCGGTTGACCGAGTAGGTGAGGGTCTCCTCTGAGGAGTTGCCGGCGAGGTCGGTGAGGCTCGCGGTGATGGTGTAGATGTCGTCGGCCTCAGGCACGCGCTCGGCATCGGCCACCACGCCCTGCTCGCCGTTTGCGATGGCGGTAAAGCCCACGGAGGGAGTGGAGTTGCCACTCTTGACGCCGATGATGCTGAAGGTCTTGCCACCGGAGTCGTAGTTGGAGTCGGTGAGCAGCACGGTGGGCGTGACCACATCGTTATAGGCCTGACGGTGCTGCACCGCGTCGGTGAACTCGACTACGGGCGCCGTCACGTCCACCACAAAGGGGGTAACGCCGTCGTAGCTCGTGCTGCGACCCGAGCGGTCGCGCACGGTGAGGGAGAAGTCGTAGCTGTTGGCCGCCGTGTTCTCCGTGGTGTAGGCAACCGTGGCCGTGTGCGTGTCGCCGCCCTCATTAAAGCCCGGGGCACCCACGGCGGGGCCTGTGGGCTGGAAGTTGACATAGTCCGGCGTGCGGGCGTCAAAGTTGTGCTCATCGATGGTGATGGTGGCCGTGCGGCTGGCGTTGTAGTACTCCACGCCGCCCGAGCTGTTGCCGTTGTTGCTGCTGAAACTCACCGTGATAACCGGGTCGGTATGATCGATGGTGAACAGTGCGCTCGGACTGCTCATGGTGCGGTTCTGCGCGAGGTCCGAGAGGCTCACCGTGAGGCTGTAGTTGTCCGTGGGCTGACTGAAGCTCGTCGTGCCCACGGTGATGTTGCGCGCTGATGCTGCCGTCTTGGGCTGCCAGCTGACGGACGAGCCCGCCGGATTGGTTACGACTGTGCCCAGCGCCGGGCTGAAGTTGAGGTCCCGCACGGTAATGGTAGCCGTGACGCTCTGCTGATAGTAGCCCACGTTGTCCACCGTGTTATCGGCCGGAGAGAGCTCGATGGTGATGACCGGTGCCGTCGTATCGATGATGAACGCGCCGCTGTTGGCACCGTCCGGGTCGAGGGTATCCCTGTTGGCAGCGGTGTTACCGTTGCCGGCCAGGTCCTCTGCATGGATGGTGAAGCGATAATCGCCGTCACCGGCAATCACTACCGTGTTGGTCCACCGTGTGGACAGGCTCCCCGCCACTGGCTCGGACACCCACGCGCCCGCAAAGCTCGCGCCGGCCATGCCCTCGATGCTCGCGACCGCGGGTGCGTTAACGCTGGGAACAAAGCTCAGATCCCCGATGACAACCGTGGCAGTGACCGAAGCGTCGTAGTAGCGGATGCCGTCGTTGCCCGTGCTGCTGCTGTTATAGACAGGCGCAGGCAGGGTGGTGCGTACCTCCGGTTCCGTGCCGTCTATGTAGAACACGCCGGTGGAGGCAGTGCGGGTGGTATGGTCGGCGCCTGCCACCAGGTCTGCTGCCTCAATGGCAAACTCGTAGATGCCTTCCTCCGCAAGCACCATCCTATAGGTGTAGCTCAGCTTGCCATCGTCTTCCGGATTGCTGGTACCCACCAACTCGGGAGTGGGAATGCTCGTCCTGTTGCCGCCCTGGGCGATGACCTTGACACCGTTGTCGATAGTCGGGTCGAGGTTGGCATCGGTCACGGTAAAGCGCAGCTCAAGGCCAGGCTGGAAGTACCGGATGCCAGCCGCGGCAGTGACCGGCGCAGCGGGCGTATAGGCAAAGCTGGTGATGACCGGCCGGAGGGTGTCCACACTGAAGCTGCTTATGTCGTTGCTACGGCTACCGTCTGAGAGGCTCCCGTCCTGTATCGTCTCGGTCGCGCCCGGTGCCGTGCCGCCCGCGGTGTTTCCGACAAAGTCCTCTGCCGCAAGCTCAAGCACTATATTGTTGTAGTCCCTGGCAGCCTCAATGCTGAACCCTGCTCCGCTGAGATTTCTGGCAGTGATGGCTTTGGAGCTGGTGGGGTCAGTGTCAGGGGCATCCGCTAGGGATGAGGGAGTAAAGCTGATAAGGTTTTCAACATCGTTGACCAGCTTGGCACTCTTGAGGCCGGAGCCGAGTGGCCCGCCCACCGGGTTCTCCTGCAGGGTGTTGCGGTCAAACACGTCTATTGAGAAGTCCGATACTGTCCTGCTGGCATAGATAGGGGTGCTGCCGTCGAGGGTATAGGCGGCAGGTTCGGGAAGTATCCAGTCGCTGTAGCTGGGATCCGTGGTGTCCAGGATAGTGCCGTCCGAGGCGAGAATGCAGGTCTTGCCGTTATTGGATTCCACGAGGAGGTAGACGATGAACTCGGCGTCAGCAGGAAACGTAAGCAAACCAGAGCGGCCAGAGACCTCCGCACCGTATTTAGCATCATGCGATGTCTGGGCAAAGCTGCCGATTTCGGTATTGCTACCAATAACTTGCTTGGCATCGTCCCATGCCTCGCTATCCTCCGTTATCTGCGGGGTATACGCAGAGGTGCCGTCCAGATTGAGATCCTCGTCCTGCACCTTGAGGTACTTGACACTCTTGATGCCGGAGTAGCCGGTGTCCTCGGTGGTGCCGGCAAGCGTGAGCGTACGTGCGGAGTCACCCACAATTGTCTTATACCACGGGCTCGTCAAAAGCTCGTCCAAGGTCTGCGAATAGTCACTGCTGTCAAAGCTGATGCTGGCGATGGGTGCGTTTTTGTCCACGATGAACTCGAGGAGGTCTTGCGGCCCCGTCTTATCAGCATCCACGGTGTCGATGCTTATCTTCTGTCCCCAGATGTCCTCGAGGCCACCGCCCTCAGTGCTGTCAAAGCTTTTGGTGAAGTCATAGGCACCGTTAGGCAGTTCTTCCAGGTCGTAAGTTAAGGTAGTAGCTTTATTTTCCGTAGGCACAATCCCAGGGGTGTCGCCGTTCTTGCCATAATACACCGTGCCCGCAGTAATTTTGATGGGCACCTTAAGCGAGGATTCGCCCAGACTTTCCTCAACTACCTCAATTTCAAGCGTACGTTCCTCGTTGTAATAGTAGCTGTCAACCAGTTCGCCCCCGTAGAGCGTAGTAAAGGTGGCGGTGATTTCGGGCCCTTCATAGCTTCCGGGGACAACCTGTAGAGTGGCAAGCTCCGTGGTGGTGAACTCGCCGTCAACGGTTTTAATCGTGGCCGTGATGGGATAGGCATCGGCATAGCCGATGTCGAAGAGCATGCTGCTGTCTATCGTTATCTCTATCGTGTCCTCATGGTCGGCGTTGAGGTCATCGAGCACGTCGCCATCGACCGTGACAGTCTCGTCATCAATGTTGAGCGTGATAGCGGTGAAGGTCGAGTACAGCAGGCTATCCACAATCTCCAACGGCACGACGAAACTCGCGTCTTCGCGGACGTACCACACATCATTGCTGTCGTCGGCATCATTTAGCGTATCCTTTGCCACGTGCGTCAGTGTCGTTCCGTCGCCAGCGATAGAGGGATTGGCCGTGCCGATGTCGCCGAGGACGACGATGGTGTCAACAGTATCCTTATCCAAGCCGGGGAGCAGCTCGATGCTGATGGGTGCTTCATCATCGACACCCATCAGGTAGGAAACCTCACGAGGCGGGTCATCGCCCGAGCCGAGGTAGTCGGTGAAGTCATAGCTCACCGTAACCTGATGAAGTCCCGATGTGTAGAGATTGCTTACGGCGCTGACCTCGTTGTTATTGGTACCACTGATGGCAATGGCCGTATCGCCGCCGGTGACCGTATAGAGCACGTCGTAATCCGAGCCTCTTTTCACCTCCACACGGTCGGCCGGGCTCACACCCGCAAGGAGTGACGGGTAATCATAGACCAACGGCACCGGGGTGTAATCGGATAACATGGCCGAGGCTTCTTCATGAAGGGTAACCTCGGGAATTACCGTGCCAGGAA
>JAISEO010000011.1 GCA_031264075.1 Coriobacteriales bacterium
CCCACAACGCTCACTCGCTTACGCTCGCTCAAGCGTTGCGGGGGCCCCCGTGTTTACAGCCCACTTCGCTAAGCTCCGTTTCAGCCAAGAACGCTGAAACTGCGCGCGCTCCGTGGCTGCTCCTTCTCCCCAAAAATCATGCGCTGCGCGCATAAGCAATTTTTGGGGGCCCCTTATACCTGCCCATTGTTTTTGGGCTTTTTGAGCTTTATCTCCGTGTTTTGTTCTAATCGGGTATGATTGTGAGGCTCGTAACTATCGAGGAGAGTGATGTGCAATGTATACCGTCTTTGTTACCGGGCCTTTGGCTTCGGGGAAGCGTTCGGCCTGCCTCTATCTCGCCTTGCAGGGCTTCTCGCATATCGATGCGGATGAGCTTGCCAAGGAGTTCCTGGACGACGAGCTCGTCAAGGCGCAGTTGCTTGAGGCCTATGGCACCACCATCTGTGACGACACCGGCAGGATAAACAGGGCACGGCTTGCGGAGCTCGCCTTTGCCACAGAGGGCAGCAGCGACGCGCTCAACGGCATCATCTGGCCGCTCGTGGAGGCCCGTCTCTCCGACCTTATTGTGGGCAACAGCTGCCAGTTTGACCGAAGTGAGGAGCGGCTTGCTGTTGAGATAGCCATGCTCGCTGAGGCTCCCGCCCTGCTTGACCTCGCCGATGCCGTGCTCTGCATCACCGCGGACGAGCATATCCGCATCAACAGGGCCCTGGATCGAGGCATGAGGCTGGAGGATGTCCAGAACAGGATGGCCCTGCAGGCAAGCGATGAAGACCGCGCCAGAATCTGTGATGCTGTTATCGAGAATAACGGCAGCCTCGACCAGCTCTACACAAAGCTCGATACCTGGCTCGCCTCCGCACGTCAGGAGCACCTGTTCTGATATGCTGGTACCGGCATCGTTTGCGTGGCACGACGCCAGGGCCTGCGACCCGACGATGTTAAGATAATCCGGCACCACACGATAGGGGAGCACATGCCCCACGGACCCTTGGACATACCGCGGCAACAGCTTTCTGATGGACGCTTTGTTGTCCACGCTCCCTATGAGATGGCCGGGGATCAGCCCGAGGCCGTTGAGGCCCTGGCCCAAGGCCTGCAGGATGGCCTGCGGTATCAAACCCTGCTCGGCGTTACCGGATCGGGCAAGACCTTCACCATGGCCAAGACCATAGAACGGGTGCAGCGCCCCACGCTTATCATGGCTCCCAACAAGACACTCGCGGCCCAGCTTGCCGCAGAGCTCAAGGAGTTCTTCCCCGAAAACGCGGTCTCCTACTTCGTTTCCTACTACGACTACTACCAACCCGAGGCCTATGTGCCCACGACCGACACCTTCATTGAAAAGGACGCCTCCATCAACGAGGAGGTGGAGAAGCTCAGGCACGCGGCCACCGCTGCGCTGCTCTCCCGCAGGGACGTGATAGTGGTTGCCAGCGTCTCGTGCATCTACGGCATTGGCTCGCCGGAAGACTATGCCGGCATGGCTGTGTTCCTGGATGTGAACCGCGAGATGGGCCGCGACGAGCTCATCCACCAGCTCATAGACATCCAGTACGACCGCAACGACTACGAGCTTTTGCGCGGGACCTTCAGGGTGCGGGGAGACTCCGTGGACATCTTTCCTCCCTATGACGACAACCCACTGCGCGTGGAGTTCTTCGGTGACGAGCTGGAGCATATCTATGAGGTGGACGGCGTGAGCGGAGAGCTGCTCAACACCTACCGATACGTACCGGTCTGGCCGGCCTCGCACTACGTGACGGCCCGCCCCAAGATAGAACATGCCCTCACGACCATCGCCGAGGAACGGGATGTGCGTCTGGCCGAGCTCAGGGCTGCGGGCAAGCTCCTTGAGGCCCAGCGTCTGGAGATGCGCACCAACTACGACCTGGAGATGCTCGAGACGATGAGTTTCTGCTCGGGTATCGAGAACTATTCGCGGCATTTGGACGGTCGAGCACCGGGGGAGGCTCCCTACACCCTCGTGGACTACTTCCCCGAGGACTTCTTCTGCATCATCGACGAGAGCCATGTGACCGTGCCCCAGATAGGCGGCATGTATGAGGGGGACCGCTCCCGAAAGACCACCCTCGTGGAGCACGGGTTCCGTCTGCCCAGCGCGCTGGATAACCGGCCGTTGCGCTTTGATGAGTTCGAGCAGCGCATACCGCAGTTCGTCTACGTGAGTGCGACGCCCGGCGACTATGAGGAGCGGGTGCAGCAGAAGCTCGTGGAGCAGATAATCCGTCCCACGGGGCTGCTTGATCCCCAGATTGAGGTGCATCCCGCCAAGGGGCAGATAGAGGATGTGGTGGATCAGGCCCGGCTGCGTGTTGAGAAGCACGAGCGGGTACTCATCACAACGCTGACCAAGCAGATGGCAGAAGACCTCACCGACTATCTGCTCGACCGACAGATAAACGCCCGGTACCTGCACTCGGACATCGGAACCCTGGAGCGCATAGAGATACTGCGCGAGCTTCGCAAGGGGAGCTTTGACGTGCTCGTGGGCATCAACCTCCTGCGCGAGGGGCTCGACCTGCCCGAGGTCAGTCTCGTGGCCATCCTCGACGCCGACAAGGAGGGCTTCCTGCGTAACCGGCGTTCGCTCATCCAGACGATAGGCCGCGCGGCGCGCAACGTATCCGGCACGGTGCTGATGTACGCCGACAGGCTCACCGGTTCCATGGAGGTGGCCATTGATGAGACAAGGCGCCGCAGACAGCTCCAGAAGGAGTTCAACGAGCAACACGGCATAGAACCGCAGACCGTCCGCAAGGCCATCAGCAATATCATGGACTATATAGAGATGGCGGAACAGGAAAGCGAGGATGCCGCCGAGGCCGTGGCAGGTGAACTGGCGGCGCTGGGCCGCAGCGAGGCCACGCGCATCATCAGCTCACTGGAAGACGACATGGCCGAGGCCGCATCGAACATGAACTTTGAACAGGCCGCAAAGCTGCGTGATCAGGCCGTGAAGCTCCGCGCGGCTCTGGAGGGCACCGACGAGACAGCCATACTCGACAGGCTGCGAGAGAGTGCCCGGAAGGGCGGTAAGTACGGTACGCGCAAGTCGCGTGCACGGTCACGGAAGTAGCCGTTACGTGAGACAAAGGACGGTTCAGGCCTCCACTGGTAGGGTTGGCTGTTGTGAAGGGAGAGGTACCATCATGTTGAGATATGCAGGTCGTTGTTTCCTCATCGTTCTTGTTGCCGCCGTCTGTCTGACCCTGGCCTCCTGTGCTGACTCCAATCCACGGAGCGAGTTGGCTGAGCGCCTGGAAGCAAGCAGCCATCCCTTCAGCATCGGCGATGCGTCCGAAGGCAACCCGCCGAGCACACCCGTTGAGTTGAACATCGTGTCTATCGGTGACATCCTCATGCACTATCCCTGGCAGCAGGAGTTCGACGGAGCGGGCAACTCGATGTTTCCCGAGTATTTCCAGTACATCAACGACCTCACACGCGACGCAGACCTGGCGCTCTGCAATATCGAGGCCCCTTTTGCCGGAGGAGAGCCGGCAGGCTATCCACTCTTTAATATGGGAGACACGATGGCGCCTGCGGTGCGCGATGCGGGCTTTGACGTGGTGTATACCTCCCATAACCACATGCTCGACCAGCACTCCGATGCCGTCTTTCGTACCGTTCAGATTCTGCGCGACGCCGGCCTTCAAGCTACCGGTTCGCGGCTCAGCACCGACGAGCCCAACTATGCGTTTGTAGACGTCAAGGGGGTTAACATCGCCGTGATTGCCTATACCTACGAATCCAGCCCTAAATCAATCAACGGCCTGCCGCTCTCGGCAGACATGGACCCCTTCATCAATTCGTTCTCAGCAGACTCGGAGGCCGATCTGGCGGAGATGAAGGAGGCCATAGATGCCAGCCGCGCGTCCGGGGCCGACCTCGTTCTCTTCTATCTGCATGCTGGCACGGAGTATTCCCATGAACCCAATGCCGACCAGCGCAGCGTCGCCCAGTTCCTCGTTGATAACGGCGTTGACATCATCCTGGGATCGCACGTGCACGTTATCCAGCCCATGGAACTGCTACAGCCCTCCCATGGCGACACGCCGGTGCCGGTATACTGGGGCATGGGGAACTACATATCGGGTCAGGTCGTTGAATGGGACATGGAGCCCGCCAACGAGGAGGGCATTCTGGCCGAATTGCGTCTCGTCTGGAACCCGGAAACCAGAGCCATTGACGCGCTCACCATGGAGTATCTGCCGCTCTGGAACACCTTCTACAGCAATGGGGAGCGCGTGGTGCACACGGTCATCCCTGAGCGCGGCAACATCGCTGATAACCCTTCCATACAGGCCTCAGGCTACTACGACAGAGCCCAGAGCGCCTTTGCCGAGGTGCACGGAGTAATGGGAGAGAGCATCAGCTGGAAGCGGGGTGAGTAACGAGAAAGTTTTGATTGTTACTAAGGATAATATACATTATCAGAATCTATAATACCTCTCTAGATAGTCCCGCTACTAAGGGCGGGGCACGACTAGAGAGGTATTATTATGTTAGCAAACGGTTATTACATCGGTTCGGAGAAGAACAGCTTTAAGGACGACAAGGACGGACGCGAGGTAGAATACCAGCGGGTAACTTACGTTGAAGATGTAGAGGGCGCTGTACCTCTCACAATCCCAGCAGATCTTGAATTGGACTTTACATCCATTGCACGTTTCTCTTATCTGACACTTGATGTCAGGCTCTCCAAGAACAACAACGGCTATATCAGGGCAAAGGCAGTCGGCTTCAATCCCGCCGATGCCCCCGCACCCTTCGCCTACAATCCCACCGATGAAGATTTGGCGGCGTAATCATGCTTGATACTGATATAGCTTGGAAAGCTACAAGACTTCCTCGTTGGTGCTGCTACTTAATCCTCAATGCCAA
>JAISEO010000024.1 GCA_031264075.1 Coriobacteriales bacterium
CTTCTCCCAGGCTCAGGTGATAGGCCCTTAAGGCCCCTACAGCCTCAAAGGACACCGCCAAAAGCTGCTGTTCATAGTGTACACACACAGACCCCCTCGCCGGTGATGATGGCAGGGGGTCTGGGTTTATGTCGCTGTCCGAAGGACGCGACAGTGGGTTGCAAGTGTGTTAGAATATGTGGGCGGTATGTCTCTAACCGTGGTATAGTTGGTTTTCATGGACAGTTCTGAAAGCAGGGAGATGAAGTATGTGTTTTAGGCCGGCCGGCGTTGAAATGCCTGATCCAGAGTGCCCTGAATGCGGCAAAAAACTTGCCGTTATCGGTGGCGTGATAATGAAGAAATGCCCGTTTTGCAAAGCTGACCTGAGTAAGTACGAAGAAGAATACAAGGCCAAGATGGGCGGCCCTGGCGCCCCCGGCGCACCGGGAGCCCCTGGTGCCCCCGGCGCTCCTGCCCCACCCGGCGCCCCCGGCGCCCCCAAGCCTCCCGGAGCCCCCGGCGCACCGGGCGCTCCCAGACCTCCCGGCGCCCCTGGTGCCCCCGGCGCTCCCAGACCTCCCGGCGCACCGGTCGCTCCCGGTGCTCCCAAGCCTCCCGGAGCATAGTTGCTAAGGATTCTATAGGAAGTACCACCCTTCAAACACCCGTTTGAGGGGCCGCAGCTGGTTCACACCTCTCACGAGATGCGTGGCCCAGATAAACATGAGAAGCAGTTGGAGTACTACGATGCCGTGTGGATATGGATGTTCTGGATGCGGGCGCTGCCAGCAGGGATTTGAGTCCAAGATTGTTCCCCGGGGGCTTTGCAGCAAATGCAAGACCCTGAACAGTCCCAGCGCAACGGTGTGCAAGAAATGCGGGGCAGCCATCGACAACAAGAACTTCAAGATAGTGGCCCCCGGAACACGATAATCGCCTAAGACCATGCGGGCGCCCAAGGTGCCTCAGCAAAAAACGCAAAGGAGAGCGTATAATGGCCCAAGCCAACGAATTCAACTATCTGCTTGCCAAGACCGCCTGGATGTCCTCGGGTAAGTACCTGCTCCTGATAAAGAAGCTGGTTGACAATTATGATGCCCTTGAGCGTGGCAACCTCGATACCATGATGAACGAGGGTAGATACAGCGAATACGCGGAGACCCAGGAGGCACCGCCCGAGGGCAAGACGGATGCCCGCTCGCTCATTCCCTTTATTTATACCCTGTATAACAGCGTGGAGCAGCTGATTCTGGCCTATTACTACGCGGCATTTCCCAATGACAGGCTGACCTTTGTGCCGACTTTTGAGAAGCTGCTCATGCAATTTGATGAGAACGATCTGGCCAAGGATGAGGCCATTACCCGATACGTGCACAAGTATTCCTACGGTGAGGGCCTGCCGGAGCTGCTTCGGGGTCTTCTGGATGCCTCGGGCTACGACGTTGACCATCTCAAGAAAACCCGTAGGGCTCTGGAAAACAACAGCCTGTTCAACGTCCTGGATAAATATCAACCGTATTATTTCTCTGCTGAGCAGGGCCGGCAATTTTTTACCGAGGTCAACGACGACGCCAACGAGGTGTTGGCTCGGATAAACCTGCTGATTGCCGACGTGGACGATGATGGTAATATCGGTGATATCGTCGCCGCCCTGAGGGTTCACTGAATCAACCGACCTTCAAACCAAAGGAGCATCGTGGCTAACAACAATCTCACCAAGGTCAAGCTCAAGATTGATAGAAAGGACCTGGAGGACGGCACCATCCAACTCACGGTCACTATTCCTGCCGAGACAACGGGCGATCTCATCAAGGGCGCGGCCTTTATCCTGGCCCTGCAGAACAAAATAGACCTGAGTAAGGTCAAGATGGAGGAGTTTGATGCTGTCGTCATAGAAACGGTCGGCGAGGCCCAGTACAAGGCCTTCATCAACCATTATGCCATGAGCGCCATGACTCCCTATGCGATTACCGAGAAGAACATCCAGCCCATCGTGGAACCGGAGTTCAGGTCCAGTATGGAGATAGCCCCGGACGAGGACTTCAGCTTTGTGGCCCTTGTCATGCCCAAGCCACACTACGAACTGTCTTCGTATGAGCCGGTTACGGTCAAGCTTCCCCGGATAACCGTCACCGAGGAGGAGATAGACGCGCAGCTCTCTAACCTGGCCGAGCGCTCCGCCAAGGCCGAGCCTGACCCGGGTGCGGTGGTTGTGGCGGCAAGCGAGCTGGTGTTTGCAATCGATACCAAGCTCAAAGACAGCGACGAAGCCATAGAGCACATGACCGCCGAGCGTCGTGTCTACACCCTCGGCGAGGACTTTCTGCCCAAAGAGTTTGACGACCAGCTCCTGGGCATGAAGGCGGGCGAGAGCAGAACCTTTGACTTCGAATTGCCGGGCGTGGACAATCTTGACGGAACCCCCGGCCCCACGCGCACGGTTACCACCACCGTGAAGCTCACCCAGGTCAACCGCAAGACGGTGCCGGCCATCACCGATGCCTGGGTACAGGCGCAGGTGCCGGAGGCCAAGAACGTTCAGGGCCTGCGGGAGATGCTCCGAGAACAGGGCACGGAGTATAAGACCAGGGAGCAGGAGAACATGCGGTTCTTTCTCGTGGCCTCTGCGCTGGCCGAGCGCTTCCAGGGCTTTATCGCCGACGAGATCTATGAGCACACACGTAGCGACATGCTCGCCAACCTCAGGGAGCAACTCAAGCAAAGCGGCATGACCATCGAGCAATACGCGCAGAGCATGGGCATGGAACAGCAACAATTCAACATGAACTTCATGCTGCAGGTACGCGAGACGCTCCGCCAGAGTTTTGCGCTCGATGCCCTGGCCCGTCACCTCAAGCTCAAAGTTGAAGAAGAAGACAGAGAGGACGCCTTGAAGCGTATGGCACCGGGCAACGAAGAGCGGGCACGCACAGACCTTGAGGGCTCTGGACGAGGCTATCTCCTGGACGAGGCAGCACTCCGCACCAAGGCAAACAAGTGGCTCGTGGAAACGGCCATATTCGAGGCTCAGGACCAGTAGCCCGCGTCAGTCCCCAGACCTGCTCTTCCAGCGGAGCAGGAGGGCGGAGTTGGCTATGACGATGACCGAGCCCAGGTTGTGCACCAGCGCGCCCGTTACGGGATCCAGCACCGCGGTCATCGCCAGGATAATCGCGGCAAAGTTCAATACCATCGAGAAGCCCATGTTGAGCTTGATGGTAGTCATCATGCGTTTTGACAGCGCAAGAAGGTGGGGGAGCGCTGCCAGGTCGTCCTTTACAAGGACGATGTCTGCCGCGTCTACGGCGATGTCGCTCCCCACACCACCCAGCGCGATGCCGACGGTTGCCTGCGTGAGGGCCGGAGCGTCGTTGATGCCGTCGCCAACCATGCATACAGGGCTCGCGTTCTCCTCAAACTCCCTTACCATGCTGAGTTTGCGTTCTGGCAGGCACCCGGCCTCTATCTCATCGATGCCGAGCTGAGCCGCGATATGGTACGCGGCCCTGTTGGTATCCCCGGTGAGCAGCACGGGTGCCAGAGCAAGTTCCTTGAGGGCGCGCACTGTGCTGGCGGCCGTTGGCCTGAGCGTATCTGCCAGCGCAAGACAGCCGGCCAGCTCTCCGTCAACAGCCACGTAGATGAGCGTGCACCCCTGCTCGTAGTAGGCATCAGCAGTTTTTTGAGCGCTGTCGACAAGGAAGATATGCGCCTCGTGCATCATCGTAAGATTGCCAGCCAGTACTGCCCTGCCGTCCACACTGGCGCGTACGCCGCGTCCGGGCAGCATCAAAAACCCGGTGGCTGCTCCTACAACTTCCCGCTCGGCAGCTTCTTCGAAGACGGCATTCCAGCATCGCACCACTGCCTTGCCGAGCGGGTGTTCGCTCTGAGACTCAGCCGAAGCAGCCAAGGCATACAACTCATGGCTCGTGGCCGATCCAAAGGATTCCACCGCAACCACTTCGGGCGCGCCTCGCGTGAGTGTACCGGTCTTGTCAAAGCATATTCTCTGTACTGTGGCGAGCTTTTCAAGGGCATCGCCCTGGCGTACGAGTATGCCAAACCGCGTGGCATTGCCAATGGCCGCCACAATGGCAGTAGGGGTTGCCAGCACCAGAGCACAGGGACAGAACACCACGAGGATGGTTACGGCGCGGATTAACTCTCCGGTGACGAGCCAGGTAAGGCCGGCAGAAACGAGGGCGATTACCACTATCCAGGTGGCCCAGCGGTCGGCCAGACGCACTACGTGTGCCTTGCTGGCATCGGCGGACTGTACGAGGGCAATCATGCGTTGCAGTGAGCTGTCCTCACCCACGTGCTCGGCCCTGAGGACAAAGGCGCCAAACTGGTTACTACTGCCGCTGCGGACCCTGCTGCCGCGATCCTTGTCAACCGGCAGGGATTCCCCCGTCATCACACTCTCATCAATAGAGGTCTGGCCTTCTACGATGACACCGTCAACGGGAACCGTCTCGCCGGGGAGGACACGCACCCTGTCTCCCACCTGCACGCTTTCGGCAGGAACAACCACCTCCCGCCCGTCCTGGAGCACGCGTGCCGTGCGAGGGCTCAACGCTACCAGCTTCTCGATTCCGGCGCGCGCCCTGGCAACGGTAAGCTCTTCAAGGAGAGCGCCCAGCTGCATGATTACCGCCACCTCGCCAGCCGCAAAATCCTCTCCAATGATGACCGCGGCTATGAGGGCAAGCGACACAAGTACGTCGGCCTTGATGTCAAACTCGGTAACGAGCCCTCTGATGGCCTGGAGTAGGATGGGCAGGCCACAGAGGATAATGGCAATCCACGCGGGGTTAAAGGGGAGTATGTCCGGACGGAAGAAGCTCAACACCAACGAAAGCGCAGAGAGTACCAGAAGTGCACCGTCCTTCCTGGTTCCGCCCCAGGCAAGGAACGTGTCGAGCAGTTCCACTGGTCTCTCTCTTAATTTCACGCGCCCAAATCTCCTCTGCAAACGATACCAACGGGCCAGGCCAAGCTAAGGCCACATAGCTATTATACATATAGGGGTATGGGTATGAGAGGAGAAGGAAAAGTTTTGTGAAGTATTTCTTGCATTCCTGCGTCTGTTCAGCTTCCCCCTATTCTCCTTAGCGGAGACGGGGCATCTGTGCCACTGGGGTGTGGGACAGATGCCCCGTCTCCGTTCTTCCACAAAGAGAAGCAGTAGGCGGCCATAACTTGGGACACCCTACGCTCAGCTCATATTCGAGAAACGCTCCACGGCCTTGGCAAAGCTCTTGACGGTCTTGTCGGCGTCCCCGTGCTCGATGCCGTCCCTTACGCAGTGGTTGAGATGGCCCTCCAGCACCACCTGCCCGCACCGGTGCAGGGCAGACTTTGCGGCGTTTATCTGCATGAGGACATCCTCGCAGGGCACGTCTTCTTCTACCATGCGGTCGATGGCCTGCACCTGGCCGATTATCTTCCTGAGCCTGCGGTGGAGGTTCTCCGAATCCATACATTGTTTCATGATGTCCTCCTTAGGGGATAGTGGCGGGCGTGCCTGTTGGCATCGTGCGTGAAGCGGGTAGCGTGCAAAGCAAGATACTCAGTATAGTGGCAAACCTTGTGCGCGTCTTGCGAAACCACGGTGCTTGCACATAACTTCTACACATCGAAGCGCTACACTGGTGTTCGACGACGAAAGGAGTGCACTGCCCAATGGAATCCGGCGTGACCACCCAGCGCCTGCGTATCGACGGGATGACCTGCGTAAACTGCCAGAAGCGGATCGAGCAGAAACTGCGCAGCACCGCTGGTGTCGAGAAAGCAGAGATAAGCTACACCGCGGGCACAGCGGTGGTGGCCTACGATGCCAGCGCCATTTCTCTGCAGCGCATCGTGCGGATTATCGAATCCCTGGACTATCAGGTGCTGGTGGAACAGGCTGGTCAGGACTCCGGGCGGCAGGAAGTCAACAGCAGCCGCGTTGTGGCCATGGTGCTCATCATCGTGTGTCTGTATATGCTCCTGCAGCACTTTGGCATCCTGAACCTGCTGGTGCCGAGCCAACTGGCCAGCAGCGACATGGGTTACGGGATGCTGTTTGTCATAGGGCTCGCCACCTCGGTGCACTGTATTGCGATGTGTGGCGGCATCAATCTCTCTCAATCCCTTCCACGCGGCGGGGCTGGCGTAGAGGAGAAAGGCCGCTTGACCACAGAAGAGAGTAGCCGATTCACCACAGGAGAAAGGGGCCTACCGGTCACTCAGAGCAGCAGGCGAAGTGGCGCAGAAGACGACAGCCAGCCTGCCACGCAAAAGCCCAGCCGCTTCGCTCCATTCCTGCCGGCGCTTCTCTATAACCTCGGGCGCGTGGCCTCTTACACCGCTGTTGGCTGTATCCTGGGGTTTGTGGGCCTGCTGCTCAGCGGGGGCTCAGGTGCGGGGCTCCCCACCCTGCTGCAGGGCGCGCTCAAGCTTGTTGCCGGTGTGGTCATGGTCGTCATGGGCATCAATATGCTGGGGCTCTTCCCGTGGTTGCGCAGGTTCAGTCTGAGAATGCCAAAGGCCCTGGCTCGCACAGCCGACGCTCCAACCGACAGACGCAGGGGCCCGTTCCTGGTGGGGCTGCTCAATGGGCTCATGCCCTGTGGCCCCCTGCAGTCCCTGCAGATTGTGGCGCTGGCCTCGGCAAGCCCTTTGGTGGGTGCGCTTTCGATGTTCGTATTCAGTCTGGGTACGGTGCCGCTGATGCTCGGCCTGGGCTCCCTCGTTTCGGCGTTGGGCCGCCGGTTTGCCCGTACCGTGGTGCAGGTGGGCGCGGTGCTGGTTGTGGTGCTGGGACTCGCTATGCTCTCACAGGGTGGGAGCCTGTCGGGACTTCTGCCACCCGAGCTGCTGCTGCCGGTGATACTCGCGCTGGGCGCTGTGACTGTGGTGTCGAGCCTCAGCTTTAAGGCGCCGTCTCACAAAACCGTGGCAACCGTTGCCACGGTGGGTCTTGCGGTGGTGGTACTCGTGTCGTGGCAGATGTGGGGCGCTCGCGTGGTTGCGGATACCGGCAGTTCTGCCGCGAGTAACGGCACCGCCGAAAGTGCTGTGCAGATCGTGGACGGCAGGCAGATAATCAACAGCACCCTGGCACCCGGCAGGTATCCGGATATCGCGGTTGAGGCAGGCGTGCCCGTGACCTGGCACATCGACGCGCCGGAAGGGAGTATCAACGGCTGCAATAACCGGATGCTCATCCAGGAATACGGCATTGAGTATGCCTTCACCACCGGCGAGAACATCATCGAGTTTACCCCCGCAACAGCCGGAAATGTCTCGTATACCTGCTGGATGGGCATGATCAGAGGAAATATCGCCGTGTCAGAGGCCGGTTCGGCAGCGGACGGGTAAGACAATGACCACGAGCAGCAAGGCCCTTGATAGAAGCAAGAGAGGAGAGTGTTATCATGGAATTTTTATTGAGCCACTGGCACTGCATACTACCGGTAGTGGGCATCGCGGTTGCGATGTTCTTCCTGTGGGGTAAGGACAAAGGGAAGAGAGACGATACCACGCGCGACGTCAGTATTGCCCCGCGCAACAATCGGGACTAAGAACCAGGAACAGGATTCAGGAGGAGTTTTATCATGCAGACGCACGAAACAGTTACACGGAATAATCGCAAGTGGCCTGCCCTCATCGGGGCGGTGGCATTGCTGATATTGGCTGCTGTGCTGGCGGGCTGTGCGAGTGGCACGAACAGCAACGCAACGGCAAACACCAACAGCAGAGCAGGCACCAACGCCTCAGAAAGAGCCAGCGGTACAGCAAGCACCAATGCTTCCGGTGCTGCCAGTGCCAACAACGCGCAGCCAAGCAGCGCACAGGAAATCAAGACGGGCGAGTTCCTCACCATCCCTGTTGCGGCTGTTTCCAGCACTGCCACGTTCTACCCGGTAGTCATAGACGGCACGGCCATGGAGGTACTGGCGGTAACGGCGCCGGACGGAACCATCCGCACCGCGTTCAACACCTGCGAGGTGTGCTACGATTCTGGCAGGGGCTACTATGAACAGGAAGGAGACGTGTTGGTCTGTCAGAACTGCGGCAACCGTTTTAAGACAAGCGAGGTCGAGGTACAGTCAAATGGCTGCAACCCCTGGCCGATTTTTGCCGAGGATAAGACCGTGACGGACGAGGCCATCACGCTCTCCTACGACTTCTTATCGGAATCCACGAGGGTGTTTGCCAACTGGAAACGAAGCTAGCAGAGGAGACGCTCTTACATGGAACATCAGGTGTTGAGCATACGTGGCATGACCTGCGCGGCCTGTGCCCAGCGGATAGAGAAGGTTGTACGCAGACTCTCCGGCATCCACGAGGCCAACGTAAACCTTGCCAGCGAGAAGCTCTTCGTGGAATACGACAGCACGGAGCTCCCCCTTTCCACCATCAAAGCCGCGGTTGCCAAAAGCGGCTTTGAGGTAGTGGAAAAGGCCAGTAGCAACACCGTGACCATCCCCATTGGCGGCATGACCTGCGCGGCCTGCGTCCAGCGCGTGGAAAAAGTCATACAAAGGCTGGAGGGCGTAGAAAGCGCATCGGTTAACCTCGCCACCGAAAAGGCCATGGTTACCTATCACCCGGAGCACGTCCGCCTCACCGCTATCAGGGAGGCGATAGAGAAGGCCGGATACCAGGTGCTGGAGATTAACAAAGTGGACGCCGCCGACGAGGACCGGGCACGCAAGCAGAGGGAAATCAGGACGCTCTGGACAAAGTTCATCGTTTCCGCCGCCTTCTCGCTGCCGCTGCTCTACATCGCCATGGTCCCGATGCTCATGCAGTACGGAATCTGGCTGCCCTATCCGAGTGGGCTGGATCCAATGAACTATCCGCTGGTGTACGCGCTGCTGGAACTGGCATTGGTCATCCCGGTTATCGGCGTGGGATATCGCTTCTATACCGTGGGCTTTAAGGCTCTCGCGCGGCTCAGCCCCAACATGGACAGCCTCATTGCCATCGGCACGAGCGCCGCCGTCTTGTACAGCCTGTACAACACCTGGCAGATTACGCAGGGCGATTTCATGGCGGTGGAATCGCTCTACTTTGAGACGGCGGGCGTGATCATCACCCTCATCCTGCTGGGCAAGTCGCTGGAGGCGGTGTCAAAGGGTAAGACGAGCGAGGCCATCAAAAAGCTGATGGGGCTTGCGCCTAAAACAGCGATTATCCTGCAAGAGGGCGTGGAAAGAGAAATCCCCGTGGAAGAGGTGGAAATCGGCGATATTGTCGTGGTAAAGCCCGGTGCCAATATTCCCGTGGACGGCACGGTTGTCGAGGGGCACACCTCCCTGGATGAATCCATGCTCACCGGCGAGAGCATGCCGGTTGACAAGCAAGCGGACAGCCCCGTCTACGCGGCAACGATCAACACAACGGGCACCATCCAATTTCGCGCGGAGAGAATCGGAGCGGACACGGCTTTGGCGCACATCATCAAGCTGGTGGAAGACGCGCAGGGCAGCAAGGCCCCCATAGCGGCGCTGGCCGACAGGGTCTCCGGCGTATTCGTGCCGGTTGTCTGTCTCATTGCGCTCGTTGCTGGCATCGCGTGGTTCTTCGGCACCGGCGGAGACCTCCAGTTTGCGCTCACCATCTTCATCTCCGTACTCGTTATCGCCTGCCCCTGCGCGCTCGGCCTCGCAACACCCACGGCCATCATGGTGGGCACCGGCAAGGGGGCGGAAAACGGCATACTCATCAAGGGCGGCGAGGCGCTGGAGACCGCGCACCAGATCCAGACCATCGTGTTTGATAAGACGGGCACCATTACCGAGGGCAAACCAAGGGTCACGGATGTCCTGACGACCGAGGCAGCGCCAGCGGCCACCAACATCGTGATAAGGGAGGATTCGTCAGAAGCCTCGGAAGCCCTGGTGCTTGAAGATGCGTCAATGGGCATCGATGTCCTGAGAGTCGAGGACGAACCAAGGGTTACCGACATCGAGATAACCGGGCTCTCACCCGCTGATACGCTCCTGCAGATTACGGCCTCGGCCGAGAAGGGGTCGGAGCATCCGTTGGGCCAGGCGATTGTGGCGCAGGCGCAGGAGAAGGGCCTGAAATTGCTGAAGCTTGACGGCTTCAACTCCCTCACGGGGCGCGGTATTGAGGCGCAGATCGACGGGCGGAATATCCTGGCGGGGAACCGCACGCTGATGGATGAACGCGGCGTTTCTCTCGCAACGCTCGAAGCCGAGTCCGACCGACTGGCGGGCGAGGGCAAGACGCCGATGTATATAGCCCTGGACGGCACGCTGGCCGGTATCGTAGCCGTGGCTGACGTGATGAAGGCTTCCAGCAGGGAGGCTGTTGCAAGCCTGCACAGGATGGGCATAGAGGTGGCGATGATTACCGGCGACAACAAGAAAACCGCCGCCGCCATTGCCCGGCAGGTGGGCATCGACCGTGTGCTCGCCGAGGTGCTGCCACAGGATAAGGTGGGCGAGGTCAAGAAGCTGCAAGGCGAGGGCCGCAAGACGGCGATGGTGGGAGACGGCATCAACGACGCGCCCGCGCTGGCGCAGGCAGACATCGGCATTGCCATCGGCTCCGGCACAGACGTGGCCATGGAGAGCGCGGACATCGTCCTCATGCGGAGCGACCTGAGGGATGTGCCCACGGCAATCCAGCTTTCCAAGCGGGTGATACGCAACATCAAACAGAACCTCTTCTGGGCCTTTGGCTACAACGTCGTGGGAATCCCCATAGCGGCGGGCATGCTCTACCTGCTATGGGGCGGGCCCCTGCTCAACCCGATATTTGCGGCGGCTGCCATGAGCTTCAGCTCGGTCTCGGTGTTAACGAACGCGCTGCGCCTGAAGCGGTTCAAGCCAACACGCTGATGGGGCCTTGCAGGCAAGTGGATCCCGCAGGGCAGTATCCGTACAGGTTTGCGTGGGCAGAAGACCACGGAGAGAGGGAATAGCATGCTGAGAAGCAGCAAGACCATACTCGTGGTAGACGACGAGCCAAAGATCGTGGAAGTGCTCTGTGCTCTGTTTGAGAGCCAGGGCTTCAAGGTGTTTTCCGCGGAGAACGGAGCGAGGGCCCTGGATATCTTCAACCGGGAGAATATCTCGCTCGTGCTCCTCGACTTGATGCTGCCCGGCATCTCAGGTGAGGAGGTGTGCGCGGCCATCCGCAGAACATCGCGGGTTCCGGTTATCATGCTCACCGCAAAGTCCGACGAGGACGCGATGCTGTCGGGGCTCGGGCTCGGCGCGGACGACTACCTCGCCAAGCCCTTCAGCCTCAAGGAACTGTCCGCACGCGTAGAGGCCGTGCTGCGCCGCACCGAGAGCGAGAGCATGCCGCTTGCGGTGCGCAGTTCGTGGCGAGGCGGCGATCTCGTTGTGGATTTCAGCAAGGGAGAGGTGCACAAGAACGGTGCTGCCGTAACGTTCACCCCCAGCGAACTCAACATACTTGCCGCGCTCATCGCCTCTCCCGGCAAGGTGTTTACTCGTGAGGCACTCATCCGCGTGGCACTGGACGACGACTTCGACGGCTTTGACCGGGCCATAGACAGCCATGTAAAGAACATCAGGAAGAAGCTGGAGGACGATCCAAAGAATCCCGTGTACGTGCTGACCGTTCCCGGTCTGGGCTATAAGTTCGCGGGCGCGTGATGAAAAGCCTCCGCACACAACTCTCGCTCTCGCTGCTGCTGGTGTTGCTGCTCACCATCGCATTGATTGGCTTTTGCTCCAACTGGTTTGTCAATCGCGAGTTTGAGAAATACCTTACCGAGTTGGAACTGACACGGAGCGAGAACATCATCGCCGATCTGGGCAATCAATATGACGCGTCCACGCAAAGCTGGAACTCCGACTATGTGCATGCCGTGGGTATGCAGGCGTTGTACGACGGGTACATCCTCAGGCTCTCCGACGCCGAGGGAGACATTGTATGGGATGCCGAAAGCCATGACATGACCCTCTGCGGACAGATCATGGACGACATCTCGGCGCGCATGGAAAGGCACGGCCAGGCCGGGGCATTCAGCGAGTGGGGCTCTGAGATAAGCCACAACGGCCAAATGGTGGGCTTTGCCTCCGTCACTTCGTATGGTCCGTACTTTCTGAGCGAGAACGATTTTACGTTTATCAGCGCCCTCAACACCATCCTCGTGAGTATCGCGATTTTTGCGAGTGTGCTGTCGGTTGTGGTGGGGTATTGGCTGGCACGCAGGATTGCGCGGCCCGTT
>JAISEO010000048.1 GCA_031264075.1 Coriobacteriales bacterium
CATGGCCGCACTTCTTCAGGGTTGGCAATGAAGCCCTCGGTAGTGCCCGGCTCTCGTGCGGCGGGCGCGGGGTGGATAACAAGGTTGGGCAGGGTGTAGTGCTCATCGGGCAGCGGAGCTATGGCGGCCAGGCTCCCGTAGGTATTCCTGAGCACGGTGATGTCGTCGAACTCCAACGCGCGCAGGGGGCAGGCCTCCACACAAATGGGCTTCTTCTGCTCTTCAAGGCGGGCGTAGCAGCCATCGCATTTCGCGCTCGTGTGGGTAACCTCGCTGATGTGTGGCGCACCGTAGGGGCAGGCCATCGTGCAGTAGCCGCAGCCGATGCACACCGTCTGATCGACCCTGACGATGCCGTTTTCCTCCTTGTGCATGGCACCCGTAGGACAGACGTACACGCAGACCGCGAGGTTGCAGTGGTTGCACGACAGCGAGACGTGGTACATAAACGCGTCCTGGTGCCAGGCGCCATGCACATCCTGCTCCCACGAGCCGCCTTCGTAGTCGTAGATACGACGATAGGTAAGCCTGCCTGTGAGATCATGGAAATCAATGCAGGCCAGCTGACAGGTCTTGCAGCCCGTACAACGCGAGGTGTCAAAATAAAAGCCGTATTGGGTCATATCTTTTCCCGAGAAAAGGTTTTACCTGAGAGATAAGTGTACCCTTTAACAGAGCGAGGGGCGTGCTTTGTAATCAGTGCGCCCCTGTACTCATGTTTCGTTCAGTCACCCATGGGTCGACAAAGATGGAATAAACCGCTCACGACGCTCTCAGGCAACTTCTTTCATATTGGCTACAAATCCGCTTGCACTGGCCGGGCTCGTCGCGGCCGGAGCAGAGCTGATGACGAGATTGGGCCCGGTAGACGGCTCAGGTAGAGGTGGTATGAAGTCTACATCCCCATAACTGGAGCGTAGCGTCGCAATGTCATCAAGATCCAGCGCTCTGAGTGGGCACGCCTCCACACAGATGGGTTTTTTGCCCTCTGTGACGCGCTCCAGGCAACCATCGCACTTATTGACGATGCCTCGCTCAATGTCCATCTTGGGAACAGAGTACGGGCAGGCCGTTACGCAAAGCTCACAGTTGATGCAAAGCTCCAGATCGATGTAGACAAGGCCCGTGTCCTCGTCACGCAGTATCGCCTCTGCCGGGCATACCATCTGACAGGCGGGAGCCACACAGTGATTGCAGGCGGCGGAGACGTGGTACACAAAGCTGTCGGTTGTCCAGACACTACCCTCGCCCTGGGTCCATGTGCCTCCTTCGAAGTCATAGATTTTTCTGAACAGGGTCTCCGGTCCGAGATCCTTATAATCCTTGCACGCCAGCTCACAGGTCTTGCAGCCCGTGCAGCGGGAGCTGTCAAAATAAAATCCGTTCTGGGTCATGGTGTTTCCTTCCTAAACCTTGACAATGGTTGCGATGGTATTATGTTGGGGGTTGGCCTTTGCGAGAGGGCTCGGATGATGAGAGGTCAAGGTGTTGATATTGCCTCCCTTATCCACTTTGTCGCCATTCATATCAGCGGCATGCCAGGCACCTTGAGAAATAGCCAGGCAGCCGGGTAATATCCGGGGAGTCACCTTTGCCTCGATCTCTACTGTTCCTCGTGCGTTTGAAACTCTGGTTACATCACCGTTCTGTATACCACGGGTTTCTGCATCGAGGGGGTTGATCCAGACTTGCTGCCTGTTTGACTGCTTCAGCACGTCAACTGTACCAAAGCTCGAGTTGGCACGTCCTTTGAAGTGGAAGCCGGAAAGAACGAAGGGGAACTCCTCGCTCGTGCTTTCATAGCTCTCGTAGCCAGGTGCATACACGGGAATCGGAGTAATGATATCAGCAGGATCATCGAATTCCCAGCTTGCGGCCATTTCTGCCAGTCTCGATGAGTAAATCTCGATCTTTCCCGAGGGTGTATCGATGGGATTGGCATCAGGATCTTCCCTGAAGTCAGTCAAGGCAGCGGAAATCGGGAGTTCCTGTTTGTACACTCCCATGGCAACTCCCTCATCATATGTGGGGAGTTCCGGATCCTTTTCCCTCGCTTCCTCGTATATCTGCCTCACCCATTCCGACGAGGTCTTCCCTTCTGTATAGTCTTCTCGCAGGTCGAACTTTTCGGCAACATCTGCCAAGGCATCGAAGAAGGAACGGCTTTCAAAGGGAGGCTCGGCCACCTGTTGCCCAAAGACAATGCCCTTGTAATACTGGAAGCCAGCATACATTCCGGTGATCGTCTCTATCTCCGCAAGATAGGTCTCCGGCAGGAGCAGGTCGGCATACTTGGCAGACTCCGTCATGATAATCTCTGAGAGAACCAGAAACTCGCACTTGCTTTCGTCGATCAGAATATCGTGGGTCCGATTGATGTCTGAGTTCTGGTTGATAAGCCAATTGGCACCGGGCGCCCAGATGAACTTGATGCCTGTGTCAAGCTTATCCTTTCCCCGCACGCCATCGTGGAGTGCCGTGAGTTCAGCGCCTCGATCAATCGCATCGAACCAACTGAAGAAACTGATCTGCGTCTTAACAGGGTTGTCACCGGTTGGGATACCAGAAGGATAACCAGCCACGGGAGAGATGCCGTCTCGTTCGCGCGATCCGGTATGCGTGCCAGGACGACCGATATTACCGGAAATAATGGGAACCATCGCGATGGCACGACAGGTATTCTCGCCATTGGAGTGACGCTGCGAACCCCAACCTTGACAGATATAGGCCGCTTTAGCATTGCCTATTTCGCGTGCCAACTCGTAGATTCTCTCGACAGGTATCTGTGTGATGGGAGAAGCCCACTCAGGAGTCTTGGCAACTCCGTCGTATCCTGTTCCCATGATATAGTCCTTATATGAGGAGTTCTGTGGAGCGCCTTCGGGCATTGTCTGCTCATCGTAGCCAATGCAGCATTTCTGCAGGAACTCTTCATCGGCAAAACCCTCTGCTATGAATACGTAACAAAGCGCGGAGGCAAGAGCAGCATCAGTACCGGGACGAATAGGTATCCACTCGTCGGGAAACCCCGCTGAAGTATCGTTGAGACGATAGTCGATGTTGACGATCTTTGTACCGGAGGCACGGACCCAGGCAAGGTCGTAGCCAGCTCCCGCGCCACCCATACCGGTTCCACAGGGGTTATTTCCGAACATAACAACGAGATCCGCGTTTGCTGCCTCCCTCATTGGGGATCCCGCAAAGGGCACAGAAGCTCCGTAGGTGTAGGGAAGGGCCCCACTGAGCTGTGCGACCGAATAGTTGCCATAACAACTCAAATAACCGCCAAGCGCATTGAGCAAGCGTCCAATCGCCCTGGTTCTCACACCATAGCCCACATAGATTGCTTCGTTCCCGTAGGTATCTATGGTGTATTTGAGCTTTTCCGCAAGCAACTCGATTGCTTCATCCCATGTTATCTGCTCAAACTCACCATCGCCTCGTTTCCCCACCCGCTTCATCGGATATTTCAACCGGTCCGGATCGTTGATCATGCGACGGCTTGATCTACCTTTCAGGCAGGCACGCAGCTGTAGATCCCCAAACTCTGGGCTCCCGGTGTTATCGCTTTCTACATAGGTTATCTCTCCGTCCAGGGTGTGATATTGAAGCGCACAGATGGCACCGCACCTTTCACAGTAGCTCCATATAACCTGCTCCGCGTTCTCCAAGCTTTCACCGCTTCCCGTGGCACCATCATTCGCACAGGCATACAGCGAGCCCACCGCTCCGGCGCTTGCGACGGCCGCCGCCGCGGTGAGGGCCGAACCCTTGACAAAGCTGCGCCGGGTGAGCTCCCTCACTTCCTTCTCCTTGCTCCTGCCAATCTTCTTGTGACTCATACCATGCTCCTTCCGAGTCGTTTTGCCAACGGCTTCCTTCGAGCCGCTTGCCTACGATCCAACAGTCTAAGGAGCAGCGCGAAACACGCGTCACATAACTTGGGTGAAATCTCCACAATCTTGCAGAAAGGCCCATTGTCTGTTACCATTTCAAAAAAATTATTGTTTATATTATATTTACGAGATTGGAGGATGATACAGATGGATGCGGCAATGGACACCTCAAAGGTCACCTCAAATGGCCAGGTCACAATACCCATTGACTTTCGAAAGCTCTTGCATGTCAAACCGGGAAATAAGGTTCTCTTCTTCCAACGTGACAACGGCGATGTCGTTATCGAGAATGCCTCTGTCTCGGCAATTAAAAAGGCACAGATGGCCTTCTCTGGCGCTGCAGAGGATTTTGGCTACAAGACCGAGGAAGATGTTCTGGACGATATCATGCGTTTGCGCTACGAGAAGCAATAATTATGAAGGTGATGATAGACACTAACGTCTTCGTATCTACATTAATGTTTCCCGATTCAATTCCTGCAAAGGCAATACTCAAAGTTGCCGAGAATCATGAATTGGTGCTATGCGACTATATTGTCGAAGAGTTGCAGAGAATAATCAGTGCAAAGCGGCCGGATCTCTTACCTGATTTAGACATCCTTCTCAATGAGCTGAGCTATAAACTTGCAACCCCATCAATCAAAGCTACTGCACATTCCATGAGTGATCCAAAGGATACTCCTATACTTAATGCAGCCATTGCCAGCGATGTTGATTGTATTATCAGCGGAGACAAGCATTTCCTTCAACTTGATAGGACAAAGCCCCGTACAATTTCACCTGCTGATTTCTTAGGACTATGTTCACCCATCTAACGAATGCTGATCAACGAGTTTGATGTGACACAATAAGCAGCATTGTAAAAATGCGGGAGCGAAAGTCTTTTATTGTTGCTTTGAGCCTGCTACAACCCCACAGTCATGAGCAGATGATAGAAACCAACACGCATCAGCGCAACACCGGCCAGCATAAGGACTGCTCCCGCGAGCGTGGGTCCGAGGCGCAGCGTCTTTTTGCGAAGAAGGGGCGCGGCGGTAATCACAATGCCAAAGGCGCCCAGAACGCCGTAGCAGACAATACCCCACCCATACCAGGGCACGAGACCGTCGGCGGTGCCAAATGAGTTGCTGAAGTACGGGAGCTCCGTGTTCTGCAAACCAAAGACGATAAGCGAGGCCGCAAACGCCAGACTACTCACCACCAGAAGTATGCGGAGGAACACGAGAAACGGGGGCGACAGGGGCGCCTTGTTCCCTTCGTTCACCAGCACCTCTTCCCCTGGCAAAGCCTCTGCGTGTGGCAACACCTCTTCTCTTTTCAGACCCTTTCCGCTCTGCACGACACCTGCGTTTGGCACCAGCGCTCCCCTCTTGCGCGTCTTAGCCCGATAGAAGGCCCGCGCACAGGCACAGGTCGCAATGGCGAGCAGCGGGCCCGAACTCAGTGCCATGCACCACAGGCCGTAGGGGACCAGTTCGCTGTTCCACGGGGGGATGGTGGGTATCGCGTACACGATGCTGATCATCGACACGAGCCAGAGCGCCGTGACACACGCGAGAAAGAGCCATACCCGGCACACGGCTACCGGCGGCTTCTTCCTGCTGAATGAGGCCAGCCAGTAGAGCCCGGCCAGCACGAGGAACCCGAGCGCGCTCATGACCTCATTGGAAAGCGGCGAGCGCCCCCAGCCGGCAAACACATAGAGCGCGTTGCCCGGCGTGCCCAGGTGCGTGGCCGAGGCAACCAGGCCCACCATGCACACGGCCAGCGGCGCGATGAGCCAGTGTTCGAGGTGCTCTGCCCCGTCGCTCCGCTCGCCCTTCCACATGACGAGAACGGCGAGGCAGACAAAGGCCACGGCACCCGAGGGTGCCAGCGTGGTAAACAGGGTCAGGGCTATGTTGATGTCGGTACCCAGGGCTCACCTGCTGTCGTATCTCTTGAAGAAGCTGTGGACGTTTTTCTCGCATACCAGAGTAGCGTACCCGGAGGATTGCCGTGCCTATCACATAAGTCATGTGAATCCTCCGGACAAAGGATTGCTACACTACCACCGTGTGTTGTATGGGCAAGCAGAAAACCCGGGAGAGAAGCCAAGGGAGAAAGCCAGAGCGTGCCATGATCCTGCGCCTGTTCCAACCAAATAGTGCGTCGTTTGGCTACGGCCTCTTCCTCGCGCTCAATGCCACGTCGGTCTGGGGAGGCGGGTTTCCGCTGCTGCCGATGGAGTTTCAGACCTTCAGCCTGCTTACCCGCTTCTTTCTCGTGCAGTCAACGGCCTTTGGCGTGGCACTGCTCATCTGCCTGCTCGGTGCCTGGTACTATCCCCGCCTCACGCAGCGGATGCCCATTCTCGGCTGCGTCGCCCTGCTGTTTCTGGGTTCGCTCAGCCTCATCGCTCCCCTCTACCTGCCCGAGTATATGTCTCCGCTCGTTACCGTGGGAGGACTGTTTCTGGGAGTGGGGAGCGCGCTCTTCTTTGTGCTGTGGCAGCGGGTCTTTGCCGCCCAGGATGCCGACGAGGGCAAGCTCAACCTCATCATCGGCACGGGGTATTCGGCGCTGCTCTACACCATACTGCATGTCATCCCCCTGGCGGTGGCCGCCTTTATGATAGCCTTCATCTTCATCCCGCTGGTGGGGCTCTGCCTCATCCTCGCAACGCGCCAAATAGACTACCGCCAGCCCATGTTTGAGGATGTGCCGCGGCTGAACGCGCCGGTGTACCGCCAAACGGTGAGGAACCAGTGGCGGAGCGCGCTCTGCGTGGGCTGCTTCGGCTTCATGAGCGGCATTGCCCGCGCGCTGGCCCTCGTGGACCCGTCCATGGGAACGATAGTCAACTTCGTCTCCATGGCCGGTGCCCTGATATCGGCGCTCGTGCTCATCTTCCTCTGGACACGCTACACCTTCACCTTTAACACCGTGCTCAGCTTCCGCACGATATTCCCACTCATCGTGACCAGCTTCCTCATCCTCCCCTTTCTGACGGGCTTTGGGCTCAGGCTGTTTGCGGGCCTCATGTATATGTTCTTCATCTTCGCGAGCATGATCATGATGATCCAGTGCGCCCAGACCTCGCGTGACTACGGCATCAGCCCCTTCTTTATCTACAGTTTCTTTGGCATGATAAGTTTCATGCTGCAAAGCCTGGGTTTCCTCATCGGCAACCTGAGCGCGCCGGCCATAGAACCCGGCTTTGCGGAGCTGAGCATCATCGCGCTCTTCTCTGTGTGGTTCCTCGCCATGACCCTCTACCTCGTGCGCGGGCATCTCAGGGGAAGTGCCGTTGCCGAGTTGGATTACTCCCGAGCTGGCGGCGTTGAGTTTCTTGCCCTGGAACAGGCTCCCGCTGCTGCCCTGTCCGAGCTTGATTTTGCGGAGCATGTGGCTTCTCCAGAAGTTACTGGGCCAGAGGCTGCGCACAACGACCGGCACTTCCGCGACCGCGTCTCAAAGCTGTGCCTGCTGCTGGCAAAGCAGTACCGCCTTACGGCGCGGGAGACCGAGGTCATGGAGTTGCTCGCCCGCGGCAACAGCGTCGCCCATATTGCCAAGACCCTGATAGTGAGCGAAAATACCATCAGGACCCACAGCAAGCGCCTCTATGTTAAGCTCAATATCCACAAACGACAGGATCTCCTCGTACGGCTGGATGAGATCGACGAGACGATGCGGCACTAGAACGCAGAAGCACGTATGAGAGCAAAGGGCGTGTTGATGCATGAGAGAAAGTATGCGATGGCGCCCGACAGAACGAATATGCGAAGAACGGGATGATTGACAGGCGGCGTTACCGGATGAGAATCCACAAGCTAAGGAGAAGGCTATGAGTTTTTTGATTACGCTCGTGTGTACCGGCCTCGTGGCAGGATTGCTGAACAAGCCCATCAAGCGTTTTCCGATGCTGTTTTATGCACTTGCCCTGGCTTTGACGGCCTTCTACCTGTATGCCTTCCTGTATGGTGCCTCGGTGTTTTTCTGGCGGTATGTGCTCTTGCCCTTCCAGCGCTGCACTATCGCGCTCGCCCTGTTTACGCTGGTCATGTTTGTGGGCGTGCTCTCCGATACCTCAAGACTGCGCGCCCTGTTCTATCCGCTCCGCCGGGAGCTTTCCATACTGGGGAGCATCTTCGCCTGCGGGCATATCGTCGCCTATATGACGGTGTTCCTTCCCAAGGTGTTCGGAGGCCTGGGGCAACTCAACCCCAACCTGACCTTCTCGCTGGCTGTCTCCTGCCTGCTCGTTATCCTGCTCGCCCTGCTGACAGTCACGTCCTTCGTAGCGATTCGCAAGCGGATGAGCCCTCAGTCCTGGAAGCGCGTCCAACTCCTCGCCTACCCCTTCTTCCTCCTCATCTACGTGCACCTCATCGTCGTGCTGCTCCCCTCGGCCCTCTCCGGCGCAGAGACCATTGCCATCAACCTGGTCGTGTATACGCTGCTGTTTGTGTTGTATACCGTGCTGCGCCTGCGTAAGGCGCTGAGCCACCGCAGGCAGGCCAACTCACCCGAATTGAGCACGGGGCACTGATAACCGGTCGGCGAGCCGCCAGCGGGCAACGGCAGAGGCAAGGGCGGCGGCGGCCGGAGCCCGTGTGATAAACGCAGCTTCGCGCGGTTAATCCGCCCACTCACTCGGCTGAGCCCGCTCTCCAGCTTCTGTGCCGCGTGCACCCGTGTATACTCAGAAACCAGCTTCTGTCTGGTGCGCTGGGTGGCGTCCGACAGAGAGAATGTACACTCGTACAAGTGGAGTTGCCATGGTTACAAGAGCAAGACACGCCGCAGACACACAGACCCCCACAGAAGTGCTCGTGGTAGAGGGTGTGGCGATTTCCAAGCCAGACAGAGTCCTGTATCCGCAGTCAGACCTGACCGACGCAGACATCACCAAGGGAGCCGTTGCCGAGTACTATGCTGCGGTCTCCTCACGTATGTTGCCCTACCTTGCAAACCGGTTGCTGAGCACCTTCCGTTGCCCGGACGGTATTGGCGAAATCTGCTTCTTCAGGAAGCACGCGCCCAATGCCGAGGAAGGCACGGGCATCCTGTCCGTACACGAGGCGAGCGGCGCGACAGGAACCTATGTGTACGTCAAGGATGTCGTCGGGCTCCTGACCGAGGTGCAGATGTACACGCTCGAGTTCCATATCTGGGGGAGCCATGTCAACACCCTGGAGCAGCCCGACCTGCTGGTCTTTGACTTTGACCCTGATGTCGGCATGGAGCTGGGCACGGTAAGGCAGGGCGTCAAAGACCTCAAGACCTGCCTGGACGACCTCGCGCTGACGTCCTACCTCAAGACCACGGGCGGCAAGGGTTACCACCTGGTCGTGCCCCTTAAGCCCCAGGCCAGTTGGGAGCAGCTCCAGAGCTTTGCCAAGAAGATGGCAGAGCGTATGGAGGCCCGGTGGCCCGAGCGCTATACCAGCAGCAGCAGAAAGAACGCCCGTCAGGGCAGAATCTATATCGACTGGGAGCGCAATGTCAGGGGAGCCACGGCCGTGTGCCCCTATTCGCTCAGGGCCCGGGAGCGCGCAACCGTGTCCCTGCCCATTGCGTGGGAAGAGCTCGACTTCATCGCTCCGGGTGGCATCACCCTGGAGACGGCGCTTGCGCGCCTGGAGCAGGAGGATCCCTGGAGGAACTTCTTCGTCATCAGCCAGGAGCTGCCAAAGGACTGACGCCTGCAACCCAGGGCGATTCCCCCAGGCGATTCAAAGGAGCGCATCGTGTCAAAGGGCAGGGTTGAATCGTTCACCGATGCCGTTATAGCGATTATCATCACCGTTCTCGTCTTAGGGCTGCACGAACCAGCATCGAGCAACTTCGGCGATCTCTTCGAGGAATGGCATCGCCTGGGCATTTATATCGTCAGCTTCCTGATGCTGGCCATCTATTGGATCAACCATCACTATCTGTTTGGGTCGATACGCGTTGTTGATGGCAAGGTGCTCTGGGCGAACAACTTCTTTCTCCTCAGCCTGACCTTCTTCCCGTTTGTCACCTCATGGCTGGGAGACTACTTCTTTGACCTTTCTCCGCAGCTGTGTTTTGGCGTTGTCATCATGGCCGCAGACATCCTGTTCTTCGTTGTTGCCTATGTGCTGGAAAAGGCCAACAATCTGGGGAAGGTCTCGATATTTCTCGGCAAGTACTGGAAGTCGTGGGTCTCCCTCGGGGCCAACATCCTTGCCATTGCGCTGGGGATTCTTGTATCCCCGCTGTTCATCTTCGGCTTGAACGCACTCATGCTGATACTCTGGATCATGCCGGAGAATCGCATCGCGAAGCTCATCCAACAGCATCAACAACATCGCTAGTACTGCTCAGTATGCTAGAATAGCAGGCTACGGCGCTGTTTTGAGCAACAGCTGTTCTCACTTTGCGGCACGGGCGAGAGGACTGAGAAGATAGAAGCCTTTACGGTCATTTTGGTATGCGGGTTTGTGCTCTGTGTGTCTGCAGTGGCAGCTCTCATATTGGTTATCATCTCGGTAGTGCAGGGCAGCTCAACCAAACGGGAATTGCGACGCATCAACCAAAAACTCGACTGGCTTGCGCAGCGAATACAGAACGCCGAGAACACAGGGGCGCAGCCTACCACGCAGCCCCAGGCACAACCCTCCCCTGAGGCCCAACCACAGCCAACATCACAGGTTCAGGCACAGCTCACTTCGCAACAGGTGCCGCAGGCCCAAAGGATGTATCCTCCTCCACAGACTCAGCCGCAGGCCCAACCACAACCTATCATGCAAGCTCCCGCGCAGGAACAAGCAACGCAGCCTTTATCGGCTCCTGTTGCACAGCAGGCCTCCGTTCCGGCCTTCTCGCATCCCCTGCCATCACCGCAACCAGCAACTCCGCAGACCCAACTACTACCGACATCACCCCGACCACAGGTCAACGTTCCGCCGTCGCCTCAGGCACCACCTCAGCAACGCCCAAAGGCAAAGTCCTTCGAGCATGTCATGGGGCGCACTATCGCGGGCATCATCGCCGCGGTGCTGGTCTTTCTCGGCCTGGTCTTTCTCGGTCTTTTGGTGGTACCCACGCTCACCGATGACCTCAAGGTCAGCGCGATGTTCAGCATCAGCCTGCTGCTCTGGTTGGCTGGTTTCCTGCTGATACGGCGCATCAAAAACGGCTTTACGCTGGCCTTGCTTGGCACGGGCCTGGGCGCGGTCTTTATATCCATACTGGTAACCCATCTCTTCTTTGGCATGCTGTCCGCTGCTCCTGCCTACCTGTTACTGCTGGCATGGCTTGCGCTGTCACTCGTCGTAACCAAGCTGTTCGACTCGGTATCCTTAAGCGTTATCGCCCATATTGGCATGGTGTTCTCTGTCATTGCGGGCTATCTCAATGCCAGCAGCGTCGATACGCTCTACCTGCTCCTGGCCTATCAGGCGGCGGCTACCGTGCTGCTTGTGCTCGGCACCTTCATCGCCAACAGACGCACCCATCTGATTGCGCTCTTCGTCTCGCTGATGCTGTGTTTGCCGGTGAGCACGATTCTCTGGCAATCCCCACTCTTATCCCAAACCATCACCATTGCGGAGGAACCTCTGGCATTCCTCAGTGCCTTTGGCCTGCAGTTTGTTGGAGCCTCTGCCCTCTACCTCATAACGCTCAGGGCCATCGTTACCCGCGAAGAGAATAGCGCGCATACGCTGATGCTGCTGGCGAGTGTCCTCTGGCTGGCCAGTGGGTTTGCAAGCGTTACGCTCATGCTGTATCGCTGGCTTGAAACCGGTCTGTTGCTGCACCCAGCCGCTGCAAGCACGCTCGCAAGCTTTGCCACGGTGGTCATTGTTTCGGCCCTTGGTCTTGCCGCGCTCGTCATGCTGCGCAGACTCTCTGTCTCACGAGCGTGTGGCCGAGCGGTCATGGGCTCGAATATCGGCTTTTCTGCCCTGCTGTTGCTGGTCAGTTCGACCATCGCTCGCACAAATCTGCTGGGCTATACGATATTCTTTCCGTCGCAGGCAGGCGTGCACTCCGAAGAGTTCGCGCTGTACCTCGCTCTGCCCGGTTTCCTCTTGGTCTGCCTCTCCGCCGTGGCGGCCTGGTTCATCTCCCGAGACCGACTCTACTGGTACCTGGCGGTAGCCGCCGTTCTCGTTGATCTGCTGCTGATGATCGATCCCGGCTTTGCCCGGCTGGCAGAAGAGGGCTCTACCCTGCTTGCGCTTGGCTACCTGGCCCTGTTACTGGCCCTGCTGGGCGGCCTCTTTGCTGTGGCGAATAAAGATCTGCAACGGCGCTGGCAGCAGCCCTACGTGCTCTGTGTGCTTCTCGCCGCTCAGCTGGGTCTGTCCTCGGTGCTGTTGAATGCCCCGCTCCCCGATTTTCCGTCCGCAGACCGCTTCATACTGCTGTTGCTGCTACACGCCTCCCTCCTCCTGCTTGCGCGCCTTGTGCCATTCATACGGCGGGATACCGGCAACCTCGGCGTGCTCGCTGCGCTGAGAGTTGATGAGCTTGTCGTTATCGCGTTTGTCTCACTTGAGTTTATCGTTAAGGGCCTGGGAGCGGGATATGACAGACTGGGCACGGGGCTTGCGCTGGCAGCCACAATATTGCTCCTGGCTATCGCCGTGCTTCGCATAGTCATCCGCAGAAAGGCAAGCCCAGGCTTTGACCTCGCCTATGCCCTTGCCGCGACCCTGCTCCTGCTGAGTTGTATCGGAGCCTGCACTAAACTGTATGATGAGGCCTACGCGCTCAGCCTCGTAGCGATGATCCTGGCGTTTGCCAACATTGCCGCCGGGTTTGCCCTGCGTCGGGGAACCCTGCGAATCTACGGCCTCGTCCTGGTGCTGGTGTGTGTGATCAAGCTGCTGATAATCGACCTTGTCAATCTCAACTCAGTTATGCGCGTCATCGCCTTTATCGGCTGCGGCCTTATCTGTTTTGGTATCAGCGCACTGTACAACTTCGCGGTAAAGCGTCTGCGTAGGGAACAGACCGGCCCCAAAGACGATACACTTTCTGGCTGAGAGCCGGCCACTGGTCGGTCAGCCCTCAGCTTATATGCCTATAACGGGCACACTTCGGCGCCCGCACCTTCCACATCACCATTTCTTCCATCAGTCTACAGGGCCAGTATTGGCACTGGTGGACTCTGGTCTATGCTGGTAAAACCGAGGTCAATGGCTCTGCCGTCTTTCTCAATATTTGCTTTCAGCTCCGGATTGGTAAGCGTATTAAAATCTGCCAGATCAATCTTCAGAATAGTAGGAACGGTATCGAATTGTACCTGTAATCTTGCGATGATATTTCGAGGGGACCAAATCGCAATATCAATATCGGATGTTTCCCGATAATCACCACGTGCCCGCGAACCGTAGAGTACGGCTCGTTCAACCTCGCCGTCACATGCCAGGACTTCTTTAATCTGTTGCCATATTTCTGGCCGCAAGCCAAACTCGTTCATATCTTTGTGCTCATCGTATCAGACAGAACCGTCAAGAGCGGCAGATACTCGCTCTTGATTGCCTCATATATCGCAACAGCTGTTCGCTCATCATAGGTGTGACTGGTGAGATTACGTTTCTTTACCATCTCCAACCATCTATCTCCATTGCTGATCACCCCAACCACATAAGCCTCTTTCAAGACCTCGACAGGAGTGTTGATATTGGTTATACCCTCTTCTTCAAGATAGCATTTCAGCAATTTCCACGCCAGTTCCAAGACGAATTCAAAGCGCTGTATAGCGGCATCTGCGATAAAATTATCGGCATCATTTTGCCGTTCAGCAGCTTCTTTCAGCCGTCGCAAAGCGTGCTGATATTGGGTAAACTTATATTCCAGTCTCTCTGTAGCCATCATAAATAACCGTTTGCCGCACTTTCTTTGTAAAGGTAATCCTTTTCTTCTTCTCTCAGTCTACAGCACCCTGTAGGAAACTGGTGGACTCTTTACAGCTTGAAGTTCTCCCTGCCCTCAAACACATCGAGGGCCTCATCCGCGTCAAAGTCGGCAAGGGTGATGGCGCTGATGGCCTTGGTGAGGCGTACCGCCTCCTCGAGGGAACGTTGGTGTATGTTGCGTCCCGTCGCATTGCCGGCGGCGCCACCTGTATGGATCTGCTCGTACAGTTGGCTCAGAAAGACCGAAGCATCCACGGTGGATCCGCCGGCACAGACGAGCCCTGTGCGCCCGGCAGCCTCGGAGGCGCGTGCAAGCAGCTGGGCAGAACTCAGATCGCCTGCGGGAGCCGGCGGATTGACCTTGACGAAGTCCGCACCCAGACACAGCGCCACACCGGCGGCTCCGGCAATCAGGTCGGCATCCTTCTCGTTTTTGACCGCCTTGCCGCGAGGATAGATCCACAGCACAACGATGAGACCCTGGGCATGGGCCTCGGCAATGAGTTCGCCGGCCTCGGCCAGCATCGTGGACTCGTACTCGGAGCCCAGGTACAGCGTGTAGCCCAGCCCAACGATATTAACGCCGGCCTCACGCATGGCAAGCACGGCGTCCAGCGAGGTGAGTTGGGGCGAGTAGGGATCGTCCTGCTCAGTCTTGATGAGGTTGGTCTTGGAGTTCATCTTGACCAGATAGTTGATGAGGGGATAGTCGGGGGCGTAGCGGGCGATAAGGCCGCGCTGGGCTGCCATGACCCCTATGACGCCTTCCGAAGCTATCTCAAACAGGTGCTCGGGATCGTTGTCGGTGGGGTCTATGCCCTTGCCAAAGAAGTCGCCGTTGAGATGCTCGAACTTCTGGTCGCAGGCGAAGAGCATTAAACGGCCCGTGTTACGCGTGGCCGCAAGATAGTTCTGCACATAGGTATCCTGCGCCTCGGGCAATACGTCTGCTGGTATCCTGACCTCGTTGGCCTGTAGCTGTGGCATGGGAGCCTCCCTTTCTCAGGTTTTGTCTTTCCGGGATTTTACCACAGGGAGAGCGCTTGCCTCGGGCGGAACAGGTGTGGGAGAAGGGGGACGGGGCTACAGTCCCACTGAGCTGCGTGGGACAGTAGCCCCGTCCCCCTGCATCGCTTCCTCTCTCCCCGTCCCTCTTTTCCCTCGCCTTCTTCTCCCGCCGCCCCTGCCAAAGCTGAGTTGGGTGAGGACGATGGCCACCAGCATCAAAGCACAGCCGGTGCCCTCCTGTGCCGTGAGGGTCTCCCCCAGCAGAAATACCCCTCCCAGAAGTCCAAAGACGCTCTCGGTGCTCATGACGATGGCTGCCGGCGCTGGCTGGGCATATCTCTGGCCTATCGCCGCGAGGGTAAAGCCCCCTGCCGTGGAGAGGATGCCGGCATACAGGAGTTCCGGCGCCACAAGGCCAAGGGCTTCCAAAGTGATGGCAGCCGGGACAAAAAGATGGTCCATGAACGGCGCGGTCATGAGTGAGAGCACACCGGCAAAGGCAAACTGTATGACGCACAGGCCAAAGAGCTGCAACAGAGAGAGGCGCGGGGCGAAATACCCAACGGCGAGGATGTGGACGGCCCAGAACAGCGCACTGGCCAGCACGATACCGTCACCCAGCTCGAGTGTGAGCGAATCGCTGATGCAGAGGAGATAGAGGCCCACAACCGCAATACCCACGCTCACCCAGGTATTCCAATGGGTCCGCTGCCTGAGCAACAGGCCGAGTATAGGTACCAGGATAATGTACAGGGTCGTGATGAAGGCGGCCTTGGAGGCGCTGACCTGCACCATGCCCACCTGCTGAAAATTGGACGCGAGGTACAGGGCCACGCCACAGATCACACCAGCAAAAAGCAGGTACCTGCCCCCTACCGCGGCCTGGTCCGCCTGCCTGGGGCCCGGTCTTGGAGGCCGCTTGAGCAGCCGCACCACGAGAAGCACCACAAGCAGGGTTGCCGCACCGAGGAGTTCGCGCAGGCCGTTGAACAGAAAGGGCCCTACGTGCTCCATGCTCGAGCGCTGCGCGACAAAGCACATGCCCCACACGAGAGCGGCAGCGAGCAGGATGCCGGTTGAGGCTATTTGTTTGAAACGCGCAGAACGGTGTTCCATCAATTATCCAGGAAGTTGAGGCCACCGGAGCGGCCACCCGGGTTTGCCTCTCTGTACAGCATGCTCAGATAGTTGACAATCTCGGTTGGCGCGATGATGTCCCTGCTATGGTCCGCGAAACCATTGGTCACGGGCCACATGCGTTGCTCGTTGAGGTTGATGCCATCAAACTGAAAGGCCATGGGCTCCTGCCGCCGTTTGAACTCGGCCTGGCTCACCTCTCGCAGCACATCAAGAATCATCTGCGTGTCGATACTGGTTTCTATGGGATAACTGCTGAAGAACTCGAGTATCTCATCCACGCCAAAGTTCTCCTCAATATGCAGGCGCAGGATCTGGTCGAGCGTGTCATAGGGCGGGAGCTTGTCGGTGTCCTTCTGTCCGCTGTACAGTTCGGCAGAGGGCTCCTTGTTGAGTATCGACTCGGGAATGACGAGAGAACGGCTGTTGCGCCAGTTGGCCAGGCCGTACACATCGGTCTTGTACAGGGCACCGAGGGGAGCTATGGCACCGGCTGTGTCGCCGTACAGGGTCGAATAGCCCATGGCGGCCTCAGACTTGTTTCCGGTGTTGAGAAGCAGCCAGCCATAGGTATTGGAGAGGTGCATGAGGATGACCGTCCTGATGCGGGCCTGCAGGTTCTGCAGGGCCGTGTCGGAGCCTTCGGTATCGAGGATGGCCTTTGACTCCGCGAGAAAGTTCTGGAAGGGCCCGGTAATGGGAAACAGCACCGTCTTGATCCCGAGATGTTGCGCCAGCGCCTCCGCGTCCTTAACCGATCCCTCGGAGGAATAGGGCGAGGGCATGAGTACGCCGTGCACATGCTCAGCTCCGAGCGCGTCGGTTGCCAGCGTGGCCACCACCGCCGAATCAATGCCGCCGGAGATGCCGAGGACGACATCCTCAAAGCCATTCTTCCGCACGTAATCGCCGAGCCCCACTCCCAGGGCACGCCAGCTTGCCTCATAGGGCAGCAGAGGCAGTATCCGCTTCTTGTCCTGCTTGCGGGCCTCCGGCACCGTGCGCCTGCTCTTTTTTCCGGTAGCCGCGGCACCTGTGCCCTGCGCCTCGCCCACAGCGGCACGTCCATACTCCTCCTCGCTCTTGGTGAGATTGGCCGTAAAGACAGCTTCCTCAAACGGAGGGGCCGAGTCCACGACGCTGCCGTCCGGTGCCATGACGAGGCTCGCTCCCTCGTACACAAAGGCATCCTCGCCGCCGCAGAGGCTCGCAACGACAATCCAGGCATTGTTGGAGAGCGCGTCGGTGCGCAGGCTGTCTATCTGACTCGATGAGGTGAGGAGCCCGTTGGTCTCCTGATAGGGCCGGGCAATGAGCGAGATGATGGCGTCGGAATCGTTGTAGCGGGCGCTCGGGTCTATGAAGTCATCGAGGACCACGGAGAGGGTCAGGCCCTGCAGTTTTATCTGGATGCTTTCCACGTATTCCTGCATCTCGGCGGTGGTGTACATATCCAGAAAGCCGAGGGCCGTGCCCTTTCCGCCCCGGGCAAACAGCACCTCCTCCTCACAGACGAAGCGCATGCCTGCCATGGCCGGACGCGGCAGCACCGTGCCTATCAGTGTTGGCAGTGACGCCTTCTGCATAAAGCTCCGGGCTACGTCGAGGGCCTCGGCGGCAAAGGCGTTATGGGTCACGAGACCACCCAGCTCCGCGCCGGAAAGCGCAAAGGCGGGAAACACGACGAGATCCGGCGGGTAGGCCAGAGAGGCCAACTCGTCAATCATCGTAAGGGCGCGCTCGCAGTTTTCTCTCAGGGCACCGACCTTGGGGTTAAACTGGACAACTGCTATAAACATTCTGCCTCCTGGTGCGTACGAAGTGCTCGGGTAGCTCTGGACTGTGCTGGCGGGGACTGTACTGCCGGGTGCGAGGGTCTCACGTAGCCACTAATACTCGCTCAGGCCTCTGTTGAGCTCATCGCCAATGGTAGTTCTGGCATCGTGTCCGGGGTAGACGACGGTCTCGGGCGGCAGCTCGGCGAGCCGCGCCAGAGAGTTGTGCATGTCCTGGGCACTGCCGCCGGCAAAGTCGGTTCTGCCGCAGGTTCCGCGAAACAGCGTGTCGCCGCTGAAAAGCACGCCTGCCTCGGCGTTGTACAGACAGATGGAGCCGGGGGTGTGCCCGGGGGTGTGGAGTACGTGGAGATCGAGTCCGCAGGCGTCTATGACGTCGCCGTCTACGAGGACGAAATCGGCGTGGGGGGCCTCAGCGTCAAGGAGAGGCGCCCCGTCACTTCCCACACAGCCGTCCGGGTTCGGGGCCTCGCCGGTCTTGAAGCGGCCATTCCGTATACGGTTCAGGCGCCGGGCAAAGGCGGCGTAGCCTCCTCTGATGGCCTCAAAGCCCTCCTCTATCCACGACGCGTCATCCTCATGGATGTAGATGCTCGTGTCGCGCTGCTCCGCCAGGCGTGCCACGCCGCCTATATGGTCGTAGTGCCCATGGGTGATAAGGATGGCCGCGAGCGTCCGCTCGCCCACGCGCTCCAGAATCAACTCCGGCTCATCGCCCGGATCTATGACCACGACACAGCTGCTGTCCGGCGAGGGCGCGACGATATAGCAGTTGGTGGTAAAGCTGGGGTCTCCGGCGATTTTGACCGGCACGGTCTCGATTTGCATCAGCTGTTCTTCTCCTTATGTTTCTTAACGACCTGTCCGGGCAGGCTCCGCTGGGCATCTATGACGCCATCGACATTGCTGAGGTGCTCGAGTATCGTGTGAATCTGCTGCGTGCTGCTCACCTCGAACAGAAAGCTCATCTCCACGATGCCGTCGGGATGGGTCACCGATGACGACCCGAGCACGTTGACACCGTTGTTGGCCAGGGCGATGATGACGTCCTGCAAAAGCCTGAGCCGGTCGATTGCCTCAACAAACACCTCAACGTTAAAGGTGTTCTCCTGCTTGGCGCTCTGTTGCCAGCTTACCTCTATTATACGTTCCGGCTGCTGGGAGAGGCTCAGAGTATTGGGACAATTCGTGCGATGCACGCTCACACCCCGCCCGCGTGTCACAAAGCCGATGATGTCATCTCCCGGCACCGGATTGCAGCACTGCGCGAGCCGCACGAGCACGTCCTCGAGCCCCTTGACCAGCACGCCGCTCTGGGCCTTTTTGTCGAGCCTCCTCTTGGGCGCGAGAGCGGCCTGTGCCTTCTTCGGGAGATCGGCGATAGTCGTGACATCCGGCCAGAGTTCGGGGCCCTGCTCCGGCTTGACCAGGATCTTCAGGAGCTTGTTGGCTATCATACGCTGGCTGGTCTTACCCGAGCCTATCTGCGCAAACAGCTCATCGCTGTCGCTCACGCCCACATCCTCGCACACCTTGGCTATGGCACGCGTCGAGCGCTGTGAACTGAGGCCAAGGCCGTGCTTGCGCATCTCCCGTGCCAGGAGTTCGCGGCCCTTGAGGATGTCGTCGGAGCGGGTTACCTTGGAGAAGTAGCTGCGTATCTTCTGCCGGGCCGACGGCGTCTTGACGATGGACAGCCAGTCACGCGAGGGGCCGGAGCCCTTCTGGGTGAGCACTTCTACCCGGTCGCCTGTCTGCAGCTCGTAGCTGAGCGGCACAATGGCGCCGTTTACCTTGGCACCGATGCATTGGTTTCCCACCTCGGTATGGATGGCATAGGCAAAGTCTATGGGTGTGGAGCCGGCGCGCAGCGTGACGACCTCACCGCTTGGCGTAAAGACAAAGACCTCGGTATAGTCAAGGTCGAGCCTGAGCGCATCGAGGAATTCGCTGGGGTCCGTGGTGTCGTCAGCCCAGTCGAGCATCTGGTGCAGCCACATGAGCTGTTCATCGGAGATGGCATCGTAGCTGTCGGAGCTGTCCTTGTAGCGCCAGTGCGCGGCCACGCCGTACTCGTTGATGCGGTGCATCTCCCTCGTGCGTATCTGTATCTCCAGGGGCCGCGTGGCCGGACCGATGACCGTGGTGTGCAGGCTCTGGTACATATTGAACTTGGGCATGGCGATATAGTCCTTGAAGCGACCCGGCATCGGGCTCCAGAGCGTGTGAACGGCGCCGAGGCACGAATAACATTCGGCCACCGTATCCACGATGACGCGCAGCGCGATGAGGTCGTATATGTCCGAGAAATCCTTGCCCTTCTCGGCCATCTTCTGATAGATGGAGTAGAGGTGCTTGGGCCGTCCGGTGATGCGTGCGTTGATGCTGCTGTCCTTAAGCTCGCCTTCCAGCAGATCGATGGTGCTGCGCAGATAGTGCTCGCGCGCGTCGCGCGACTCGGCGACCATGCGCTGTATCTGGCTGAACCTCACCGGATCAAGGTAGTAGAAGCTGAGGTCCTCAAGCTCCCATTTGATGGAATTGATGCCGAGCCTGTGGGCCAGGGGCGCGTAGATCTCCATCGTCTCGCGCGCCTTGAAGATGCGCCGATCCTCGCGCAGAACCTGCAGCGTACGCATGTTGTGGAGGCGGTCGGCCAGCTTGATGACGATGACGCGGATGTCGCGGCTCATGGCTACGAGCATCTTGCGCAGATTCTTTGCCTGCTGCTCACCCAGGGTCTCTATCTCGAGCTGGGTTATCTTGGTAACGCCGTCTACGAGCACCATGACATCGGGAGAAAACTCCCGCTCTATGTCTTTGAGCGAGCGGGAGGAGTCCTCGACCGTGTCATGCAGTATGGCAGCCGTCAGCGTATCCACGTCCATGCGGAGTTCCGCCAGGATGAGCGTGACCTGCACGGGATGGTTGATAAACGCCTCGCCGGTCTTGCGGGTCTGGCCCTGGTGCGCCTCCTCCGCATACGCAAAGGCCCGCTTGAGCTGCGCGAGTTCCGGCTCGCCGAGGTAGGTGGACGCCTTGTCCAGGGCCTCAGCGAAGTCGGCCTGGCTCATTTCCTCCGCCGTGGGGAGGGCGACGCGCAGGGCATCTGAGCCCTTCTCAGGCACCTTGTCTTTCCGATCTTTTGCATCCTGGCCCTTCACGCAGGTTCCTGCTCCTCTGTTGTCTGGGTCGTCTCGTCCGCCAGGGGTGTCAGCGGTCTCTGAATAACTGATGATAGCCCATCAGGGCTCGTCTTGAATAACCAATCTGCAAACAGTTCCAGATGCTGCACGGCCATCCGACCTTCGTTGTGCGCACATTCGTCCGCCTCCTCGGCTTCTCTCTCCAGATGCTCTGCCATCCACACGGCATCGGAACGCTCCGCAAGCACGTGGACAAAGGCCTCCTGCCCGTCGCGTCCGGCGCGGCCTGCCATCTGGTTGAAGTCGATGATGCTGTAGGGCAGGTCGTAGAGTATGACGTCGCGCACATCCGGGATGTTGACCCCCTCGCCAAAGGCCGAGGTGGCAACGAGGCAACTGAGCGCCCCGCTCCTGAAACTCTCCTCCACCGCGCGGCGGTCCTCAGCCGTGAGGGCGGCGTTGTAGAAGGCGATACGCTCTGCCTGCTCGGAGAGCCCCTTGCGGAGCGCCTTGCAGAGCTGGATGGTAGTTGCCCGCGAGGAGGCATACACGAGCGACTTGCTGCTCTGTGCCACGACTTCGGCGAGATAGGCCTCGCGGTCGAGACTCTCCCGCCTGTCTTTCAGGGTGAGATTGGGTCGCCTGCTCGTGTCAACAACTATCTGCTCAACAGCCAGGCTTTGGGTGATGGCATCCGTGGTAGCCTTGTCGGACGTGGCCGACAGGCCGAGGAATACCGCACCGGGAGCGAGGGAACGCAGGCGCTCCAACTGCGTGTAGCCCGGCCTGAACCGCTCGCCCGATGTGGCGATATGGTGCGCCTCGTCGATGACGATAAAGCCAAACTCACTCCAGAATCCGTAGGTGGCAGCGTTGGCAAGGACGAATTCCGGTGTCGAGAGCACAACGTGGATGCTGCCTTCGAGCACCCCCTGTGCTATGCGCTCCCGCTCTGGCTGGGGCGTGGCGCCGGTAAGACTCGCACAGACAAGCCCGACCCTTCCCAGAGCAGCCGTAAGACAGTACTCCTGATCGCTGATGAGCGAGCGCAGGGGGTAGATGAACAGGCTCGGCCGGTGTGCACCCAACGCGAGTCTTGCGGCATGGGTGTGGAAGATGAGAGACTTGCCCCTTCCGGTGGCCATGATGGCCAGGGTGGACCTCTGCTGTGCAAGGGTCTCCAGGCACTTGGACTGCGACGCCCTGAGTACCAGGTCGCTCCCCTGGAGCGTGGCCGCCAACTCCTGATCGGACGGGATGGAAGACGGGCGGGCGGACACGCTCGTAGGCTCCGGGCCTTCCTCCTCCGCTGCCTTAAGCGTCCTGCCCGATGCGATGACATCGAGGAGATAGAGCTTCTTCGTGCGCCTCCCCCGCCATTCGTCTACGCGCACACGATAGATGACGTCGCCTCGGGCGGGCAGATCCTCCAGACGGCGATACGGCGTGTTAAACCAGATGGCCTGCAGCTCCCGCACCCCATCGGAGATCGTGAGTGCCATGTGCTGCTCACCCGTGCCCACGAAGCGGGCGGACTTAAGCAGCAGGTCACAGCTCAGGAACTTCGGCTCGGGATTCTCGCTGCCAAAGGGTTCCAGAATGCTCAGCTCGTCAATGGCCGCGAGGCTCAACTGCTCCAGGCCTATCTCGCAGTCGATCTCGTCGGCGACATCAAACTGCTCGGGCGGTATCCCCTCCATGATGGCATCCAGCCGTGTCGCGAACTCCTCCATACGGTCCTCGGCCAGGGTCAGCCCAACGGCGGCCTTATGCCCACCAAAACGCACGAACATATCGGACAGACTGCTCACGGCTGCGTGGAGATCAACACCGCCGACCGTCCTGCCGGAGCCGATGGCGAGCCCGTCTTCAAAGGAGAAGACCAGGGCGGGCACGCCGTAGTGACGGGCGAGACGACCGGCCACAATGCCCTTGACGCCGTCATGCCAGCGCTCCCCTCCCACTATCAGCACTCTGCGCTCGGGGGAGAAGGGCTCTATCTGCTTAACCGCCTCGGAAAACAGAGCAGTCTCCAGGTCTTTGCGCTCGGTGTTGAGGGCCTCAAGCCTGGAAGCCAGGTATCTGGCCTTGTCGGGATTCTGAGTGCTGAGCAGGTCAAAGGCTATCAGAGGATCGCTTATACGGCCCGCTGCGTTAAGCCGGGGTATCAGCCCATAGGACAGCGCCTCTGCAGTAAGCTCCGCGTCGCTGCGGCCAGAGACATCGCCCACGGCGGTGATGCCCGGGCGTGGCTGCGCATTGATCATCCTCAGGCCGGCTCTGACGAGCGAGCGGTTCTCGCCGGTGAGGGGCATGCAGTCGGCTATGGTGCCCAGGGCCGCCAGATCCAGCTGCGTCTTCCAGAGCTCCGGCTGTTCAAACTGCGCACCCACCAGGGCTGCGAGCTTGAGCGCCACGCCTGCCCCCGCAAGGATGGCGGCAGGGCTGCCTTCGGAGAGCTTGGGGTCGGCGATGGGCACCCCCTCAGGCAGCATGTCGGAGGCTTCGTGGTGGTCGGTAATCAGGACCTCGACGCCCCGCTCCTTAAGCTGGGTCACCTCAGTGGCCCCGGATACCCCGCAGTCCACGGTGAGCAGCACATCGGGCGCCAGGGCAAAGATACGTTCGAGTACGGCGTTGGAAAGGCCGTAACCCTCGCCCCGACGCAGGGGAAGCACGACCCGAGGGTGCGAGCCCAGGGCCGTGAGGACATTGGCCATGATGGCGGAGGCGGTTATACCGTCCACGTCGTAGTCGCCAAAGATGCAGATCCTGTGCCCGGCACGCACCGCCTCTGCAAGCCGTTTGGCTATCTCCTCCATATTGTCGATGTCTGCCGGGTTCGTCCAATCCTGTGCAAGCGAGGGGTTGATGAACCGGCGGGCCTCCCGGGCGCTGTCTATGCCGCGCGCGGCCAGAACTCCGGCAACAATGCTGTAGAGCCCCAGCTCAGTCGCCAATACGGCGGCCTCTGCAGCAGCCAATGACTTCAGTTTCCAACGCACGAAAAAATACCTCCCTCAGGTGGTGTACACGGATACGCATGTTTACCCTCTATTGTAACCCTCAACGGCGGTATGCGGTAGAATAAGGTGCATCGTATACATACGAGAACACGGTATGCAAGGAGCGGGATGTGGCCAGAAAACCACGGTTTGGCCAACGAACATGGAACTTCTCGGATGGCGGCAACAAGTTCAACGGCCGTCCGAGATATGTGCGTTCCCGCAATCAAAAGCCTATCTCGCCCGCGCTCAAACGAGGGGTTATCCATTGCAAGCGCTGCGGCAGCAGAGTGGTGGGCAATGTCGCCAACTGCCCCTTTTGTGGGCGTCCGCTCCGCCCTGTCTACGCCCGTTTCTGGTTTTGGCTCATCGTCGTGGTCGTTGTGGCCTTGGGGGTTGTCTTTATCGTCAATGTTGCCCTGCCGGAAGAAAACACCATGCCCTCCAGTCCTGCCGAACCAAAGCTGCCCCGGGTAGTAGGCGGCGCGGAGGACAGCTCCCTCAAGGCCCTGGCGCTCGGCACGACCATAGACAACAGCGGTCTGGAGGTGACCGTCTCTGCCGTCTCCGCCGGCCTTAAGGCTGCCAATGGCGCGCAGATCTACGTCGTTGAGGTGGAGTTCATCAATACCGGGGAGGAAGCGACCGTCCTGTACTCTACTCAGTGGATGCTCGAGCTACCGGACGGCACGCGGCTCGATACCTTCGTTGGCTCCGCGGCAGACGGCGCTACCATCTCCTCCAATTTTGAGGCCTATACGCTGGCGGCAAACGGGCGCTTCTCCGGCCGACTCTATTTTGCCGTGCCTGAGCCAACTGCCACCGAAGAGGAGGGCGGCGTGAGCGAAGACGTAGACGGCACAGAACCCGAGGGCACGGAGCAGGCCGATACGGGGCCTGCAGCTCCCACGCCCAGCGCCGTGGTCTACCAGCCCTCAGCGCTGGCCTACAGTGAGGAACTCCTGGTCACCTGGGAGGTAGCGCGTTAGCACGCTACTCGCCCAGATTCTCCGACGCGGCAAAGAAACCTACGCCGTCCCCGTATTTCTCGTAAAGCTTCCGGTAACGGGGCTCACGCTGCTTCCAGAGTGCATACAGCGGCGTTGCGACAAAGACGGACGAATAGGAGCCGAGCACGAGGCCAAAGGCCATCGCAAACGCAAAGTCCTTGAGGGTCTCGCCGCCAAAGAACAGCATGGCGAGTATGGGTACGAGGGCCGTCGTGAGCGTGTTGATCGTACGCATCAGCACCTGGTTGATGGAATGATTGGCCACCGTCATGAAGCTGTGGTTCTTCGTGGACTCCATATTATCCTTTATGCGATGGAACACCACCACCGTGTCATAGAGCGAATAGCCCATGATGGTGAGCAGGGCTGCCACCACATTCGGCGTTATCTCACGCCCGAAAACCGCATAGATGCCCACGATGATGACGAGGTCGTGGATGAGGGTCAGCACCGCCGCCAGGCTCATCTTGTACTCAAAACGCACGGCAACATAGCCGATGATGAGCACGAGGGCAACGAGAAAGGCAATCGCCGAGGTACGCGTCACTTCCTGGCCCCAACCCGGACCGATGGTCATGACCTGAAAACTGCCCGTATCAAGCTCAAGGGCTGCCGCCACCTCATCGGCCATGGCAGAGGCAACCGCCGCGTCGGTCTCAGAGGTGCGCACGACAAAGCCGGCCTCACCGTCGGAGCTCATGGTCGTCTGCACCAGGGGAGACTCAGCCCCCGCGTCGGTAAAGGCGTCGCGCATCTGCTCGGTGGTAATCTCGCCGGTATTGCTGAAGTCGATGGAGGTGCCGCCTACGAACTCGATGCCGTAGGTGAGGCCTTTGAACACGATGGCGAGAATGGATATAACCAGCAGCGCCGCCGATACCGCAAAGAATATCCGGCGCTTGGAAAGGAAGTTGATGTCTTTTTTGAAGGGCCTTACCATTATTGCTCACCCCTTACCAGTTCTCCGGCCTGCACGGCAAACTCCTCATCCTCCTTGACACCCCAGAAGCCCGGGTGACGGGTGATAATCCGGGGAGCCAGCAGTCGGATAAGAGGGGCCTTGAAGATGAGCATGGTGAGAATGTCGCAGACCACACCCAGGGCAAGCGTCAGGCCAAAGCCCTTGACCGCGCCCACCGAGATGAAGAACAGCGCGAGTGCCGAGATCATCGTTACCAGGTCGGCGTCGATGGAGGTGATGATGGCGTGCCTCACCCCGGTTATCGAGGCGGCACGGACGCTGCGGCCCATGCGTATCTCCTCCTTGAAGCGCTCAAGCACAAGGATGGAGGAGTCCGCCGCCACACCGATGGAGAGTACGATACCGGCGATGCCGGCGAGGGAGAGCGCGAACTGGTTGAAGTAGCTGAGTACGGCCAGTATGCCCAGATACAGGATCGCAAAAACGATGATGGCGGCGGAGGTGAGAAGCCCGATGCCGCGGTAGAACACGAACAGATAGATGGCGACGAGCGCCAGGCCGATGAGTGCGACGAGCACGCCCTGGAAGAGCGCCTCCTGGCCCAGCGTGGGCCCTATCACCTGGGAGGAGATGACACTGAGCGTTACCGGCAGCGAGCCGGACTCCAACACGGTCTTGAGTGAGTTGGCATCGCTTAAGGTGTAGTCACCGGTAATGGCCACGTTGCCATCCGTGATGGCGCTCTGCACGGCTGGCGCGCTCTGTATGGCACCGTCCAAGATGATGGCTATCTTGCCATTGGTGGCCACGAGCTCACGCGTGACCTCGGCAAAGGCCTCGGTGGCCTCGGCGTTGAGGTCGAGGTTGACCGCGTAGGTGGTTCCTATCTCAGACTCCTGGCTCACGGATACGGAATCGATATCGGCGCCAGTGAAGATAGGCGTATAACTGTCCGGCTCCAGCGCCAACAGATGATAGGTGGTATAGGTCTGGCTTCCACTCTCATCCACGGAATAGCTCGTCATCGCGTACATGCCCGCCGGAGCACGGCCGTTTTTAAGCTCCGCGTCCACCTGCTCCTCGCTGATCTGGTCAAAGGCGAGCATCTCGTTTATCTGCTGGTCGGAGACGACCGAGCCGTTCTCGAGGGACTGTACGTCCTCCTGGTCGGAGACATCGGCCAGATTGACGAACTCCAACAGACCGGTCTGGCCGATGGTCTCGAGCGCCTGCGTCTGATCGATACTGCCCGGTATCTGCACGAGCAGCTGGTTGGTGCCCTGAATCTGCACCGATGCCTCACTGGCGCCGAGCAGGTTGACGCGGCGCTCGATGATCTGTCGCGCGGCCTCCATCTCCTCAGCGGTCGTGCCCGCATCGCCGGCTTTTGAGGCTTCCATGACAATGGACAGGCCTCCCTGCACATCCAGGCCCTGATGGATCTTTTCCTGAGGCGGGATAAACATGAAGCACGAGCCCGCCAGCAGTACCGCCAACACAATCAGTAGCGCAACATGGTTGCGTGCCGGTGAAGGCTTTTTCTTAGGTTTGAAGCGTTTGTCAGCCACATTCCCCTCCGTATCGAATAAAGGACGTACCGGATTATAACGCTTTTGCGCTCAATAATCTGCGGAAGCCGCAGAATCGTACCAATCTTTAAGAAAGTCCTGATAATTTCCGGCCAAAATAGCCGCGCGCGCCTTGCGGGTGAGATCCAGAAGGTAGTGAACATTGTGCTCGGAGAGCAGCACGGCAGCGTTTATCTCCCTGCTCTGTATGAGATGGCGCAGGTAGGCCCGGGAATGATGCTGGCAGGTGGAACAGCCGCAGAGCGGGTCGAGCGGAGAGAAGTCACGGGCAAAACGCGCGTTGCGGAGATTGAGACGTCCTTCGCTCGAAAAGGCGGTGCCGAGGCGGGCCGTGCGCGTAGGCAGTACCGAGTCAAACATATCCATGCCAAGATTGATGGAGGCCAGCATGCTCGTGGGGTTGCCGAGCCCCATGAGATAGCGGGGCCGATCTGGCGGGAGGGCTCCGGTAATCGCCGCCATGCTCTCCAGCATGACTTCGTGCGGCTCGCCGACCGAGTAGCCACCCAGCGCGTAGCCCTCAAACGGCGAGCTGGATGACTCTATCTCCTGCAGGCGTGCGATATTCTCCAGGCGCAGGCTCGTGTGCATGCCCCCCTGCACAATGGCAAACAGCGCCTGGCGGGGATTGTCCTGGCTCACACGACAGCGCCGGGCCCAGGCGGCGGAGCGCTGCATGGCGAGTTCTACCTCCGGGAGTTCAGCCCTATGCGACACGCAGACATCCAGCTGCATGAGTATGTCCGCGCCCAGTTGCTGCTGGAGCTTCATATTGCTCTCGGGTGTCCAGCGATGCGAGGAGCCGTCGAGTATGGACCTGAAGCTCACGCCCTCGTCGTCGAGGCGCATCGTGTCCTTGAGGCTGAATATCTGGAATCCGCCGCAGTCGGTGAGCAGGGGCCTCGGCCAGGACATGAAGCCATGCAAACCACCCGCCTCGGCCACGAGTTCGCCCCCGGGGCGCAGAAAGAGGTGGTAGGCGTTGCTGAGGAGTATCTGCGCGTCAAGGCTGAGAAGCTGCATGCGCGTGAGCGCCTTGACGCTGGCCCGGGTTCCCACCGGCATGAAGGTGGGCGTTTCGATGCTGCCGTGCGGCGTGGAAAGCCTGCCCGCGCGCGCACCGCTTACGGGGTCAGTAGCCTGGAGTTCAAAGCTGAAGTGTGGGTTCATGGGGCCTCGCAATCAGAGTATCAGCATCGCGTCGCCAAACGACAGGAAGCGGTAGCGCTGCTCAAGGGCCTGCTCGTAGGCATCCCTTACCGGGCTGTACCCGGCAAAGGCCGAGATCAGCACCAGCAGGGTGGAACGAGGCGTATGGAAGTTCGTGAGCAGCGCGTCTACTACTTTGAACTCATGGCCGGGGGTGATATACAGCCGTGTCTGTTCTCTGTTCACTGCCCGTATCGGAGCCCGGGTCTGTGATGGGTCCGGTGAGCCGGCGGTACGAGCCGTGTTGGCGGCTTTGGCGGCGTTGGCGGTGTGAGAAGTGCCGGGCGCGTCAGAAACATAAACCTCGTGTGCAGCAGCAGCGGCGCTCTCGAGGGCCCGCACCGCTGTGGTGCCCACGGCGATAACACGACCCCCGTCCTCTCTCGCGGCAGCAAGTGCCTGCACGGTCTCTTCGGGCACGGTGTAATACTCGCTGTGGATACGGTGCTCGTCGATGTGTTCCTCGGCAATCTGCCGGAAGGTGTCGAGGCCTATCTCGAGGCACACGTACGCAAGCGTGCAGCCCCTGGCCTGTGCCTGCTCCAAAAGCTCCTCGCTGAAGTGCAGGCCGGCGGTAGGCGCCGCTGCGGAGTTCTGCTCACGGGCATAGACGGTCTGATACAGCGAGCTGTCTCCCGCGTAGTCCCTGATGTACGGCGGCAGCGGCAGCCGCCCGAAGCGTTGCAGGGCCTCGGCAACGGTGAGGCCCGTGTCCGTCGTGAGCCTGACTATCCTGCCGCCCTTGTCATCCTCGCCCATCCAATCGACTATCTCGGCCGCGAGGCCATCAAAGAGGATACGGCTTGCGGGCTTCAGGCGCCGACCGGGTTTGACGAGGGCCTCCCAATACTGCTCCCGGGCATTGTCTGTCCTCAGTGCGGAGAGTCTGTGGGGGCAAGGGGCGATACGCGGGGGCAGGTAATGCGCCGGCAACTGACGGAGCAGGAGCAGCTCGGCGGCACTGCCGGTGCCAGCCTTATGCCCCGTAAGGCGTGCCGGCATGACCTTGGTGCTGTTGACCACCAGGACATCGCCCTTCTGGAGGTAGTCCAGGATGTCGGTGAAGGCCCGGTGCTCGATATGGCCCGTGCGGCGATGCAGCACGAGCATCCGGCAACTCTCCCGCGGGAGCGCGGGGCTCTGGGCAATCAGCTCGTCTGGCAGGGGGTAGTCAAAGGCCTGCGTCTTCATGCCCTGCCCGTTCCGTGCCTGTTTTCGCCGCAGTCAGGGCCCTCCCCCTCTGTCTGGAGTGGAGAGAGGGACAGGCCTGCCTGTTGAGCTGCCTGCCTGGCTCGCTTACGTGCCTGCTTCTCAAGCCTCGCCTCCTGTTCGGAGTAGTGGCAGCCGCAGTAGTTCTGTCGGTACATCCCCAGCACACGGGATCTGCGCGTCGCTTCGGCGTAAAAGCTCCGCCAGTCGGTTGCGAGCGCGGTAAGGCCCAGACTCTCTGCGCACTGTGCCAGCGCGCTCTGCGCCTCCCGCGTACACTGGTAGGGAGAGATGGTGAGGGTGGTATCGAGTCCGTGGCAAGCTGTCGCCTCGGCATGGGCCGCCAGGGCCTCAAACCTGAGCTGGTAACAGGCCCTGCAGCGTGCGGTTCTGGCCGCACGCATTGCCGGGGCATCACTCGCCCCCTCAATAATCGGATACGGCCCGCCATGGATGCCAACGGTTTCCTCCCAGGTCTGGGGGTCATAGGGCCCCAGGGCAAGCGGCACGGCGTTTGCCTCCGCATACTCCCGGAGGGTGCAGAGGCGCTTTGCGTATTCCTCCGCCGGATGGATATTGGGATTGTAGAAATACAGCGACACCTGCCAGCCCTCGTCTTGCAGGGACGCGAGTGGCACCTGCGTGCAGGGGGCACAACAGCAATGCAGCAGAACCCTGGAGTCGTCGGAGTCCGGCACGCTGCCTTTGGCTGAGCTGGTATCGTCAGTGTGTGTGCTCATGTCTGGATTGTAGCGCATTGGTATCGGCGCATAGGAAAAGGCGGCCATACGACCGCCTTCATCGTTGAGGATTTTTTGAGGGCTTAGCCTACCAGACGAACATTGCTCGCCTGAAGCTTGCCCTCTCTGCCCGTTGTGATGTCAAACTCAACATCCGCGTTCTCCTCCAGGGTTTTGAATCCATCGCCCTGGATTTCGGTGTAGTGGACAAAGAGATCCTCTCCTTCATCGCGGGCGATGAATCCATAGCCTTTGTCCGGGTTGAACCATTTTACCTTGCCTTCTGCCATGTCTTGCCTTTCTATTGAGCCCTTCCGAGCAAACACACGCGATAGGTACACCGCCAAGTGCAGCCTACCGCCAAACTTTGGGTCATTTTTTGACCCTGAACCAGTGTATCACACCAGACTGTTATTTATTTGTAAAGAAGCAGAAACTTTTTTGAAGTTTTTTTGGGCTTGTCCGCCCCTACGCTCGAAACGACCATGGGGGTCTGGATTTTCTGACGGATTCTTGGCCTCCGCTCCCTCTTTTTCTTCTGTAGAGGGAAAGCGCCACCGCGGCGAGGCCGGTAAGCAGCGTGGCGAGCAGTGCCAACAGCAGCGGTGGGCCAACCGTATCACCCGTGGCGGGCAGCTTGGCGTGGGAGCCATCTGCGCTACTGCCGTTGCTTCCACCACCATCACCACCATCGATGACGGGGAGGTCGCTCTCCGGAGCCTTAACCTGCACCACGCCGGCCAGGCGCCAACCGGGAAAGAGGGGCCAGTCCCCATCGGTACCTTCGTATATCTCATAGTTGCCGTAGACACCCGCCTTGGCGTAGATGGGGTAGCTGCCCGCGGGATCGCCCTGCACATAGGTGGTGGTCAGGGGCACGCCGTCCAGAGCGAACTCACCCTCATGGCCCGCAAAGGCAAAGCCGTCGTTGATAGGCTTGCCCTCGCGATCGTTGTCGTCGTAGCCCATCGTGAGGCCATAGCTGTCTCTGAGGGGAATGCCGTCCTCCTCCACCATATCGGCATGGGTGGCCGTCGGTACGAGTGGGCGCGGCTTGATGATGATGCTCAGGTCTATCTCACCGGGAGTCATCCCGTCCGCCAGAAAGACGATGTCGGCCTCCTCATTGATGACGTTAACCTCATCCGGTGGGAGCCCGCTGATATAATCTCCAGCTGCAAACGGAACCGTCTCCCCAGCGCTGAGTTGGAGCTGACCGGAAGCAAGCTCCTCCGCCGGCAGCGCCATTCCGAGAAGCCCGCCTGTACCCACCGCAGCAGAAGAGGGGGAGGCAGCTTGGGATTGGTGCCGCTTCCAATACATCTGGAGATTGTAGCTGTTGGGTCTGAGCTCGAGATCGCTCCCCAGCTTGGTGCGGATGCCGTGCGGCCCTCCGTCGTAGTAGCCCTCATAGCCGAGCGCCTGGATGGCATACTCTCCCGGATCGTCCCCATTGACCACGAGGGTCGTGTAGTCCGTGTGCGCAGTGCCCTCCGGCTCATAGGAATACAGGGCCTGGTACACGCGGTCCGCATAAACCGGAGTATCGGGCAGCAGGCCAGGGTACCAGCCGACGAACTCAAAGCCCGGCGCGGGGCTTATGTTGGCCGCTGTGTAATTCGCGGCGTCAAAGAGGCCGGTGAGGCTGCTCAGGGTTTCACCCTCCTCAACGAGAAAGCTCGTAATCGGCACGGTGAGGTATTGGCCCAGGGTGCCCAGATCAAAACTCACGGTGTAGTAGGTTTCCGGAGCACCCGCGGCTCCAGCCGGTGTATACGCATACAGCGCGTGATAGATAACCACGTCGGTCACGGGAGCGGTCAAGTCCACCGTCGGCGACCAGCCTACGAAGGTGAAGTCATTCATGCCGGCCTTCATCACGACGGCAGGCACCGACGTAAAGCTGGGCGTGTCTTCCAGCGTCATCTTCTCCTTTACCGAGATGGCGCTGGAGCTGCCCCCGTCCTCGAACTCTCCGTAGATGCCTCCCGTATCGAAGATGACGGTATAGAAATGGTCCACGTAGGGGACTGTCTGGGGAATATAGAGAGCCTCGTAGCTCAGGTCTTCTGTGACGGGCATTGTGAGTATGACCTCTCTCGGGGTCATGTCCGAATCGCCGGCAAGCGCCCATTCGTACCAGGGATAGTTGGAATCGACCGCGGTAACACCCGGAACAGCATCGAGTCCCGCTTGTTCGAGGCTGCTGCCCACTGGAATCCGGTACGCGACCACCGATGTGCCGGCCGGGCTGCCAGCGATGGAGCCATGAACGCCGCCCGTGTCAAAGGTGACCGTACAATACGAGCCCGTGGGTGTAATACCTGAGTAGACTGCCACATAGCTTGTTGCCTCGGTCACGGGTACCTCGTATATCTCTGTGGCATTATTGAGCGTAACGCTTGGATTGGATTCAAGCGCCCAGCCATCAAAATCGTACTGAGTATCCTCATCGTCCCTCTTTGTTACACCTGGAACAGCAATATTCAGGTCCTCCAAAGATTTACCTGCCTGTATCTGATACGACACGGTGGTTACCCCTGAGTCCATCGTGCCGTGGTCGCCCGCGTCAAAGATAACCGGGAAGGACTGTATCCACACACCCCACATATCCTGGTTCGGGCTGCCGGCCGACAGCGCGGTAATGCGCTCTCCCGGCTGATAGGTTGCCATGCCTGCCGCGACACAGGCCTCCGCCTCGGCCTTATTCGTCGCCCATCCCGCGAAACGATAGGTAACGGGCTCCGGGGTCGGGCTGTAGGCACTGTAACTCAGGAGCGCAAAGCCCTGCCCCGGACCCACGTACTGCTTGAGATTGCCGGGGTCGGTAATAGCGTTGCCCTCACCATCCTGGGCATCATCCGGATAATTGATATGGTAGACATAGATGACCGCCGAATAGGCTTCCTCATAGCTCGCCGTCAGGACGACATCCCGGGTTACGGGCATCATCTCGCCGGGGTAGTGCAGGCGTCCACTGCTATCGCGCCAGCCGATGAACTTGTAGTCAACCGGTGCCACGAGGCTGCCGTCGCCGTCCGGCGAAAGCACGCGCGCGCTCACTCCGCTCTGGTATTTCTTGCCGTCAACAGGCACCTCGCCATCTGCCGCGTTGCCAGCCTCATAGCTTACCTCGAACAGCTGGGGCTTCCAGTCCGCATAGACGGAGAGGTCCGTGTTGACGGGCAGCTCGGGAGAGAGCACGGCCTTTTCGCCCGGCCCTATGGGTATGACCCATCCGAGAAACTCGCCCTTGCCGGGATAGCTCGTGCCCACGACATAGCCCAGGGAGATACCTGCGCTCGCGAGCCCCGCCACGGGGTCGCCGACGTATTCGCCCTGGGCGCGGGTATAGCTGCCGAGCAGGCTCGCGTTGGCCAACCCGTCATAGACCGATACGACAAGCGGGTCCTCCTTCCATTTGGCGTAGACGATGAGGTTGGCATCCGGCATCGTCGCAGAGGCAAAGTCAAAGGCGGCCGTGTAGCCCGAGTCGGCGTACCAGCCGTCAAAGGCCCAGACGGTGCTTCCCTGTTGCGCTCGTGTGGGAGCCACGGGCAGATAGCTGGCAAGCGCCGCCCCGGGCAGCACGCCCTGTACCGTCGCCACGGCGCTGCCTCCCATGCTGTTGAAGCTTATCGTGTACCGGATCCGATCGTAGAACAGATACTGATCCACGAGGGTCTTTCCCGAAGTCACGGTGCCAAAGCCGCTCGCGGTCTTCTGCAGGGCGTTACTCGTCAGGGGCTTCATGCCCTCGATTTCCTTGAGCGAGAAGGGTGAGCCGGGGCTGTACACCTGCTGTGAATAGGTCGCGTCCTGCACGTAGTACTTGCCGTTGTACAGCACCGCGCCGGGCGTCGTGTCTCCCGTGGACTCAAACATATAGTGGAGGTTGACGTCCATGCCCGAGGTGATGTAGTTGGCCGGTATCACCTGTGCCGTGCCGGAGGCCGGCAGGAGGTCGGCCGAGATGGAGATGACTTTGGACACGAAGGTCACGGTAGAGCCCGGCGGCAGCCAGCCCTGGAAGTTGAGGCCTGCCGTGGGTATCGTGAACTGCGCGAGGGGCCGCACCGGCCAGATGGCGCTGACGTTCTGCTCGTATTTTGCCTGGAAGCTGTAGCGGTTCTTGTCGGAATAGACCGTGTCGCCTATCTGCATCGTGGCAGAGGTGGTGGTGGAGTAACGACTGCTGTAGGGGGTGAAGGAGAAGGTGTAGACCACACGTTTATAGTAGACGTTGAGCAGCGTGGTGCCGTTGCCGAGCACGGTGGGGCTGGTGGAGGCGGCAGAGCCGAAGGCGGCCCAGGAGGGCTGTTTGAGTGTCGCGTTTGCTGAGACGAGCTTCGCGGCGTTTGCTTCCGGCGAGTCCGGGCCGCTCATCGAGGATCCGGCCCTTGCCTTCTGCGTGAATTTGCCGAGGTACTCATAGTTGGCGGCATCCGTGCCGGCGTCGCCGGCCACATCCTTCTTCTCGCGCCAGACGACTATCGTGTAATCGACCTGCCCTGCCGTCCAGACTGCGTAGAGCGTCGTGTCCGTTGTGATGAAGGTGGACCAGTCGAAGGCCGTAGCGCCGGCCGGGTCGGTAGACCAGTGATCGAAGCCGTAGCCCTCGCGTTCTGGAGGATCAGGCGCGCTTGCTGCCGTGCCGTTCGCAACGGTCAGGAATGGCACCTGGGAGCCCTCCGACACAAAATAGACGAAGGAGACCTCATCGGTGAGGCTCGGTGCGAGCGTGATATCCTCTGTTACCGGTGCGGCAAATTTGTACGGCACTCCCTTGAGCTTCCAACCACCATCGGTGGCGTCGGCATCAAAATGATAGTCGCCGGGTGCCGTGAAGAGGCTCATCTCCCCGGCGGTGGGCTCACTCACCGCCGTGTTGAGTGCCACGTGCTTCGTGAGGAAGGGGTCGCCAAAGCCGTCGAGGAAGGTAACCAGATACCCGCTCGCGAAACGCGCGAACAGGCTGAGGTTGCCGGTGACGGGCGTGCCGAAGACATAGGGGCTGTCATCGGGCGCACCAAACTCGTACCAGCCCATGAACTTCTGGCTGACATCCGTGTCCGGCCCCAGGTATTTGACCTCCCCGGGGTTTACTGCCGTCTGACCCACTTCTGTCATGAACTGGCTGAGCTGATCGTAGGGAACCGTGACCGTGCTGCCCGCGTTAGGGCCTGTCGTAGCCACCGAAAGCTGATAGAAACTCACCTTGCCGTATACCTGCTCATCCCCAAAACTGCTGGCCGGAAACCCCGTCATGACCAGCGCCGTAACACAGAGGAGCGACAGGAGTGAGGCCCAGAACCGCCTGCCCCGCTGCTGTTTGCCCGTGTCTGTGTCTGTGTCCGTTACCCGCTTTAATGTCCGCATAGGAGACCCTCCACACCCAAAAGACTGTATGATGGAGCTATTGTAACCCATCGGGCATAAAAACGCTACCGCGGTAAAGCTACCGTTGCCTTGCAGTTGTCCCAGTGACCAACTTTACCATAGAAAGCTCTATGAGGTACCCACCCCAGAGTTCATCGTGGTCTATAACGACCTTGCACTGGAATATGTCGAAACGGTTATACAGCAGTAGGGTTATCTCAGTTTTGTGCTTTGCGATTGAAGGCTCAATCGTGCTTACAGGCGGCGGCGCAGCTCGGCTTGCACCTTGGGGGTGACCCAGCGGGAGACGTCGCCGCCCATCGTCGCGATCTCCTTGACCATGGACGAACTGAGGTACATATACCGGGGGTTGGCCATGATGAACATCGTCTCAAGTTCCGGGTTGAGCTGGTAGTTGATGGATGCCTGTTGGAACTCCCACTCGAAGTCGGTGACCGCGCGGAGCCCCTTGACTATCGTGTCCACGTGCATCTCTTCGGCAAAGCTCACGAGCAGCGTGCTGAACGGGCAAACCTCGACATTGGCGAGATGGGCCACGGCATCCTCGATGCAGGCCACGCGCTCTTCCAGGCTGAACAGCGGGCCCGCGCCCTTCTGCGGGGAGGCTGCCACGGCCACCACCACGGTAGAAAATATCCGGGCGGCCCGCTCTATGACATCTATATGGCCGAGGGTCACCGGGTCGTAGGTTCCCGGTATCAGGGCTTTGGGGAAGCGATGATCACTCATTGCACACCATCCTTCGGTCTGTTCGGGTCTGGTATCCCGCGTCTGCTGGGACGCCTTTGCTGCGATGCCTCTGCTGTTGCGGTAGGACAAACCAACAGGTTCAGATAGTACAGCAATCCGCACTCATACGCAGCCTGAGCCGAGGTATCTGTAGTAGTCGATGGCTATACTACCGTATTTTCTGTGTCTGACCAACTCGAGACGGGCCTGCTCGCTGCTACCGACGATGAGCAGGCCGTCCCTGGCGTCGTGCCCCGAGGCCGCGTGCTCATAGCTGATGAGTGCCCGCTCGGTGAGCAGCCCGACGCGGCTGAGCGCGTCGAGCAGTCCGGAAACAGCGGACTCCGGCACCGCATAGGGAGGGTCCAGAACGACGAGGTCAAAGGGGCGCGCCTCCCTGAGGCAGAACGCAGGCGGGAGGGCGAGGCTGTCTGCCCGGCACACCCGGGCCTGCTGGCTCGAAAGCCTTAAGTCCGCGATGGTGCCGCGGAGCACGGCCTCGGCGGCCCGGGACTTCTCAACAAACAGGCACGACTCCGCGCCTCGACTGAGCAGCTCGAGCCCCAGGGCACCGCTGCCGGCAAAGGCGTCAAGGACGCGTGCCCCGTTCAGGCCGTTCAGAGAACCGTCCCCCTCGCCGCTACCACCAGGGCAGCTCTCCTCCAGGATGCTGCTGATGCTTGAGGCCCATGCCTCACGTACCCGGTCTGTGGTAGGTCGACACTGCCTGCCGGGCACGGCCTGTATCGTCCTCCCCTTGAATATGCCGGCTATAATACGCATGTCAGTTGCTGTCCGTGCTTCCCTCGCGCATGAGCTCAAAGCGCAGATGCCGATGCTCGGCCAGGGCAAGCTCGGGGTCTGTATCCAGCAACTCCCGTGCGTCTGCGTGGGCGGCCTCGATGAGGCTGCTGTCGCGGATGACGTTGATGAGGCTGAGCGAGCCCGCGCCGTGTTGGCGGGTTCCCGCGATGTCGCCCTCGCTCCGCATGGCCAGGTCTGCCTCGGCGAGGCGCAGGCCGTCGGTGTACTTCTGGAGGAGCGCGAGCCGCGTCCGCGCACCCTGGCTGGGATTATGGGAGATGAGGAAGCAGCTCGCATCCCGCGTGCCACGGCCTACCCGTCCACGCAGCTGATGGAGCTGTGCCAGGCCAAACCGGTCGGCATCGAGGACGAGCATGACGGTGGCATTGGGCACGTCAACGCCCACCTCTATGACGGTGGTGGAGACGAGGATGTCCACCCTCCCCTCTCGGAACTCGGCCATGATGCGCTGCTTCTCCTCGCTCTTGACGCGCGAGGTGAGGAGTTCGATACGGCGCTCGGGAAAGACCTGCGTGCGCAGGTGCGCCAGCTCAGCTTCTGCGGCAGCGATATACGGCTCGTCTGAGAAGCTCTCCCAGTCATCGAGGTACGGGATGTCCTCACCGTCCGCCGGCTCCGGCGCGGAGATAAGCGGGCAGACGATGTAGGCCTGCTCCTGCCTCGCCAGCGCCTCGCGCACGGCCTCATAGGCTTTATAGGCCACCGAACTGCCCAGGGCAACCGTGGTGGTCCGGGTCTTCTGCGGCCTGTTGTCGAGATAGCTCGCCTGGATGCTGCCGTAGCGGACGAGCGCGAGCGAGCGCGGTATGGGCGTGGCGGTCATGCTGAGAAAGTCCGCCGCCGGACTCTTGGCGATGAGGCTGTTGCGCTGTTCCACCCCAAAGCGGTGTTGCTCGTCGATGACGATGAGCGACAGCTCCTTGAAGACCACGTCCGGCTCGAGGAGCGCGTGGGTGCCAAAGACCAGCTGCACGCCGCTCGTTCTGAGCTGCTCATACAGCTCCTGGCGCCGGCTGGCGCCGACCGCCGAGGTGAGAAGGGCCCAGCCGATGCCCAGCTCGTCGAGCAGGGGGCCCAGTTGAGCCGCATACTGGTTGGCGAGGACCTCGGTTGGTGCCATCATGGCCGCCTGCCAACCGCTTTCGGCAGCACGGACGAGGGCGTGAAGGGCAACGACCGTCTTGCCCGAGCCAACGTCGCCAAGAAGGAGCCGGTTCATGCGCAGCGGAGCCGCAAGGTCGGCGCCAATCTCGGCTAGGGCACGCTGCTGCGAGTCGGTCAGCGTAAAGGGAAGCAGGCCACCGAGCGCCCTGGACAGGCTCCCCACTTTCTGGTGCGTAAAGCCCGAGAGGCCCTGCATGAGTTGCTTTTGGGCATAGACAGAACGCAGCTGCGTCCAAAAGACCTGCTCGTAGGCTCCTCTCCGGTGGGCGAGCGCCAGCTCCTCGTTGTTCGGGGGCATGTGCAGACCCTGCCAGGCTGCCTGCCTGCTCACGAGCTTGCGGCGTATCCGTAGCCCGGGCGGCAGGGGGTCCAGCGGCTCCGGCACCAGTTTGTGCGCTTCGAGTACGATGCGCTTGAGCCAGTTTGAACTCAGCTTGCTGTTGGCGCGATACACGGGAGCTATGCCCACGGGCTCGGGACCCTGCTCCACCTGCTGGAGCTGCTGGTCGCCTCTGGGCGACGTGTCTGCCGCGGCTGGTTGGGGAGCCACGAGCGTGTACAGGGGAGAGGCCATGCTCAAAAACCCGTTATAGTGCTCCGTCTTGCCCAGAAGCAGGATCTGCCTCCCCACGGTGAGGGTGTCAGCCAGCCAGGCCTGATTGAACCAGACGGCCCTGAGCATACCGCTGCTGTCGGTTATCGTCGCCTCGTACAGATAGCCGCCCCGCGCCGTCCTGCGACCTTTTGCCTCGTGGATCCTGCCCAGTACGGCGTTTTTCTCGCCCAGAGGCAGGTCGATGATCCGCATGATGTTTGAGAAGTCGTCGTAGCGGAAGGGGTAATGCTCAAACAGGTCGCGGATGCGGAAGATGCCCAGTTCATGCAGGCCCTCCAGACGCTTGCCGTGGGCAAAGCGAACCTGCTCTACCCGAGCATCCAAAAGCTGCGTTTGCTCGCTACGTCCGTGCATATCGAGGGCCTGCCACGGCTATTCCGCAGCCAGTATCAGGGGATAGAGCGGTTGGTCCCCCCGTTGGCAGTCGGCCTCAAGCTCGGGCCACTCCTCCTCGATGCGCTCGCAGAGTGCCGCGAGTCGCGTGTCGTCAAAGTCCGCACCGGCAAGCAGGGTGAGCACGTCGGCGTCGCGAGCGATGAGGGGGAGCAGCCGTAGGGCCACCTCCTCTACCTCCGTGCCCACAACCTCTATGCCGCCTGCGGTGATGCCGATGATGTCCCCGGCGGCGATGGGGCTGCCGTCGGCGGCTTTGGCCTCCTTGATGGCCGTGGTTATCTCGGCGGTATTGACCTCGGCAATCGCCGCGGTCATCGCCTGGACATTCTCGTCGAGACTCGCGCTCTCATCAGCTGCGAACAGGGCCGAGAAACTCTGCGGCACGCTCGTGGTAGGCACGACGGCAGCAGGCTTGTCCGCGATGTCCACGGCGGCGTTGGCGGCCAGGATGATATTCTTGTTGTTGGGAAAGATGATGACACGCCGGGCATTGACACTCTGTATGGCATCGACGAAGTCCTTGGTAGAGGGATTCATGGTCTGACCACCGCGAACGACAAAGTCCACCTGCTGCGATTCCAGAATGCGTGCCGTGCCCGGCCCGGAAGCCACGGCTACGAAGCCGAGCTCCTTTGGCTGCGCATTGGTCTGAGGAGGTCTGCCCCCGCTCCCGGCGCCGTCAGAGGCAGTGCCCCGGCTACCGGCTGCCCGCGCCTCGTCTGTGGCCAGCGCATCGGCGCGCTCGCCGCTCTGTAGCTGCATGTTGTGGATATACACCTCAGAGACCTGGCCGCGATCGGTCATATAGCTCAGCACGGTGCCGGGCTCATTCGTATGCACATGCACCTTGTAGTCGGGGCTTGCGCCTACCAGCAGCTCGCAGTCGCCCATGGTTTCGAGGAAGTCGAGCGTGCCTTCCTCGTCCAGATCCTCCGCGTTAAGGAGGAACTCCGTGCAGTAGAGGAAGTCGCTGTCGTCCCAGTCGTTGAGCTGTTCTATGGCTACGAGCGGCTCGGGACGCGAAAGGCTGGCGGTGCTGGGAATGGTGGGGCCCTCGCCGCTGAGCGCGGCTACAAAGCCTTCGAGCAGAATGGCAAGCCCAAAGCCGCCGGCATCCACCACACCGTTCTCCTTCAAGACGGGCAGGAGATCGGGGGTGCGGCGTACCGAGGCCATGGCCTCCGTTGCAATGGCCTTGAGACACTCGAGCCCTTCCCTCCCTTCTTCTGCGGCAAGGGTCGCAGCGGAAGCGGCATCCTGGAGAACGGTGAGGATGGTCCCCTGCACCGGTTTGCGCACGGCGTTAAAGGCCACCTCCACGCTGCGGTTGGCTGCAACGGCAAGCGTGGCCGAGCTGAGTTCCGTAGCGCCTTCAAGACCTTCGCAGGCACCACGGAGTATCTGTGAGGTAATAACGCCCGAGTTGCCCCTCGCTCCCATCAAAGAGCCGTGCGTGACTGCTCTCAGGACATCCGCGGCGCCGGCGTCAGACGGCAGTTCGGAGAGCTCGGAAATAACCATATCGATGGTGAGTGACATGTTGGTGCCGGTATCGCCGTCGGGCACCGGAAAGACATTGAGCCGATTGATGTCTTCCCTCTTTTCCTTCAAGGCCTGGCCCGCGGCATAGATGGCCTGGATAATCTGTTGCTGCTCTGTGTTGCTCATGGAGTGATTCCTTGTCGATAGGGGAGTCTGTGTGTTCACCTGGCGTGCTGCTGTTTGGTGTCTTCTGCTAGACGCCCTCTGTTGATCGGGGTGAGGTGTGGATGCCCTGAACGTGCACGGTAACCTCGTGCACCTTGAGGCCGGCATAGGTCTCGAGGATAAAGCGCACCCGGTCTGCCAGGTTATTGGAAACCGTGGAGAGGTTCATGCCGTACTCGATGATGACGTAGAGGTTGGCACTGATGCCGTCCTCTCCCTTGCTGATGGTGACGCCGCGGCTGAGTGCGCGGGCGGGCAGGAGTTTTGCTATGCCGTCTTGCAGCGAAGGGGCGGCCATGCCCACAACACCATAGCTTTCCATGGCGGCATAGCCCACCAGATCGGTGATGACGTTGTCGGTGACCTTGAGCGTACCGCCCACGGGGCTCTCCGTGGTATTGGGTAATTCAGTCATGTTGCTCCTCAGTGTCTTATAGCGGGCTTTCTCTCGCACTTTGGCCTGTGCTTTTCGCAGGGCTTTCTCTCGCGTGCCGTGTCGTGTGCTTCCACGCGAAGATACGATTATAGCAAAGGCTGCCAAAGCCTCCGGTTTGTATTAAAGCGGTTGCTATGCTACTATCTCACTTTCGCATTTTCGTGCTCCGTAGAACAGCCGACACGCTAGAAAGGCAAGCCAGTGGCAAATATCAAGAGCCAGAAGAAACGTATCAAGACCAACGAGAAGGCGCGCATGCGCAATAAGTCCGTCAAGAGTGAGCTGCATACCCTCACGCGCCAGGTAGAAGACGCCGTGGCGGAGGGGGACGCGGACAGGGCCCAGGCCCAGGCCTCGCGTACCTGCAGGATGCTTGACAAGGCGGTAAGCAAGGGTGTTGTCCATAAGAACCAGGCCGCAAACCGCAAGTCGGGGGTCACTAAATTAGCCAATAGCGTCAAGTAACTCCTCTGAGTTGTGGTACGCTGTGTAGCCGTGTTTTCTGTACGCTGTGTTATTCGTGTTTGATCGATATACCTTTTTTGGGCCGTTAGCTTAGTTGGTAGAGCAGGGGACTCTTAATCCCAAGGTCCGGGGTTCGAGTCCCCGACGGCCCACCACGTCGCAGCACACTTCGCTAAGCTCCGTTTCAGCCAAGAACGCTGAAACTGCGCGCGCTCCGTGGCTGCTCCTCTTCCCCACAACGCTCACTCGCTTACGCTCGCTCAAGCGTTGCGGGGGCCCCCGTGTTTACAGCACACTTCGCTAAGCTCCGGGCAGCACTTACTTTACCCTCAAACTCCCATGTCACCCTTTGTGTTGCAGGCAAAGTAAGTGCCACCCGCAGTCGAGGAATCTTTGGCTGCGTATGAGCGCTCTACCGTTTCTGTTGACTTTCCGCGCAGCTAACCTCACCCGGAGCGTCCGTAGGACGCGACAGTCACAGAGAACCCGAGGTAGATGCCTTGTTTGCCGAGGAATATGTGTGTACCAAAACCTATAGGTTTTGGCACAGTCAAAAACACC
>JAISEO010000047.1 GCA_031264075.1 Coriobacteriales bacterium
CGCATAATCCACGCTACCTGCTACAACATCCCCCTCCATTACTACGAAGGCTACGGTGGTAGAGATGGTGGGGTCTTCTGTGACCTCGAAGCTTATGGGATAGACTCCTTCTGTAGCCTGGAGGGCACCACTCCGGTACTGCGCAGCTGCTACACCTCCACCTACTGCTGTGGCTTTTGCACCAGCCCTGGTGGAGTAGTCAGCCCCTTCAGGCGAAGTTGCCAGGAATGCAGTAGCCTCTGAGGTAGTCATGAAGACAGGAGAAGCAGAAATCCTGTAGCCGTCTGCTACGGTGAAGCTAACAGTGACGGTGAGTGCGGGGTCTTCTGTGACAGAGAAGGTAACACGGTAGACATCTTCTACAGAACTGAAGGCGGGAGTTACACTCACGAACTCTACGGTGGCACTTTGAGCTGAGTTGTCGAGGGCAAGTACGTGTGCACGCGCCTTCTTGATATAGTCTGAACCTGTGGCGATGAATGCTTGAGCCTCTGCTACGTTCATATGTACTTCACTTGCCGTAAGCAGATACTTCTCAGAGTGGTCTTCCGCATCCCCGGCATAGACCACGAAGTTAACGGTAACGGTGACAGAGGGGTCTTCCTTGACAGAGAATGCCACGGGGTAGATGCCTTCAAGGGGCGAGAGTGTACCCATCTGCCACTGGGCCGTAGCGGCGCCGGACGATCCATCGATGACCAGGGCCTGCGCGGACGCACGGGATACATAGGCACTGCCCGTAGGAACACCTGCAAGGAAGCTCGCTGCCTCGGCGACGCTCATAGAGACATGTGAGGCGGTAAGCAGATACTCGCTGCTGTGATTCTCAACATCCGCATCGTAAACCGCAAAATAACGGGTGTTTCCGGTAACGTAATTACCGTCAGAGTCCGTTGTGCCATAGACAACCGGATAGACACCGGGCACATCTCTGTCTACACTGCCACTGTGGATGACAAAGCGAGCATCGTCGAGGAGATAGGCCTCGGTGTCCACATCGTCGGTAGCACTCATCCCCGCCTTGTGATACGCGAGGCTGGCAGAATAGCCGGGATCGCCCACAGGAAGCACGATGGGGGACGTAGCGACGAGCGCCGGTGGCACATCGGAAAGGTTGACATCAATGCGTGCCGAGACCGAAGTGTCCTCAGCCACCTCGGCAACAAAGTAATCGTCAGCCAGAGCATCGAGGGTAAAGTGACGTGAGACATAGCGGGCAGTTGCCGCTGCGGTAACCAGGCCGCCGCTGTTGCTCCCACTCCCATTCCACGACACGATCTCGTAGGCCACGACATTGGCTTCAACCATCAGCTCTGTGTCGGTAACGCCGGCTGCATAGCTGAAGTTCTTACGAGAGCTGATATCGTGGTAGGAAAGGAAGTAATCCCTGCCCACGACAACCCGCTGCGGGTCAACGTGTACATAATAGGTCTTTTCGAGCTCCACCCCGGTAATCCTGACCGTGACAGAGTAGTCGCTGGCAGTGGCGGCATCGCCGTACTTGAAATCGGTGGCCGTAAGCTCAATTGGTATGTCAGTCTTCGCGGGCATCAGCAGGTAGCCCCGCGCCTCAATCAGGTCGAGCAGTTGCTCTGGTGTACCTATCTGTCTGGCGTCATCTAGGCCGATTATCCTGTTGTTGCCCACAAGATCGTGCTGCGCCTCGGTAACGGTGAAGCTTGCGGCGGCGGGCACCATGCGGTCTCGCACTGGCGTGTCCACGAGCGGCTCGGTATTGCTGTTGGCATCGGTGAACACAACGGCGATGTCGTCGCCTACCTCGAGCGCATAGCTCTTCTCGATGGTAAAGGTCCAGGTGCCGTCGGCACGCACGACACCCGTACCCGGCAGGGCGGTAAAGTCGCTGGTACCCTGCTTGATCTGTGCAGCAACTTCCACAGGCGGATTGTCGCCAGCGGCCTCTACCCACGTACCCGAAATCACCCGCTGATTAACGGGAAGACCTCCGGGCACTGTGGCAGCCGGCAGAGGTGGCATCACGTCGACCACCAAAACAGGGCCCGCGTTGCTGAAGTCGGTGGCAACATGCCGCTTGGGAGAGCTGGGATCGGGGTTGCCTCGCCAGTACGAGCTGATGGTGTAGGCGTCACCCGCCTCGAGGTAGAGCTCGCTGTTGCCGGCTTCAGAGCCCGCCTTCTCAAAGCGCAGCACACCATCCAGCGTCTTTGCGTCGGCCTCGACGGTATAGAGGCTCTCGGAGAAAAACGATTCGGTGAGGGCCACCGCCGCATCAAATTCCGTGCCATTTGCCTTGACCACGTGAACGATGCCGTACACCTCGTCTTCCCAAAAGGCACGACCATCGAAGTTGAGGCCTTCAGGCACGACACCCGTCCAGCGCACGTACCTGTCGGCATTGGTGGCCGGCTCAACCGCCGTGATGACGGGAGAGGCATTGTTGGCGCTGACGCGTGTATAGTTGTTCATGCGATTGTCTGCGCTCGCGTTCCACCATGTTTCAAAATCGCCATCGCCACTCACCCAATTCCAGTTGGTCCTGGCACCCTTCTGCAACACAAAGTCTATGAGCGTATAGGACTTCTCCGGATTGCCGTTCCAGGCATTCATGCCGGCAATCCACACAGCAACGTCAGAGTTGGTGGCAGACCATCCGGCGCCTTCTGCGATGTTGAATATCGAACCGCCGCCGGCTCGCCTGTTGACGAAGTCGTAGTACAGAGGGTTGTCCATCGTAAAGTCAAAACCGCTGCCCGTTGCATTAACGATGGGAAAGCTTGCATTGCCGGTGGTACCCGCGGCGATAAAGACCGTTCCCTGGCCGATGTTGATGGCGCCGCCACCCCTGTTGCCTGCATCGATGGCAGGGCCGCAGTCGGCAACCAGTTCACAGGAGGACGGCCCGGAAGGCCCGCTCCCGGAGAGCGTGAAACTGAAGTTGTCCGCCGCGTATTCAATGGCCTCATTGCCGCCCGATGTATCGGTCGCGGTATCAAGGCTTCCGTTGCCGCCGTTATAGACATTGACGTGTCCGCCGTCGGTGATAACGAAGGCGTTGCCCGCGCCCGTGCCAAAGCGTATGGCCGCTGATCTGTCTCCCGCGTTGCTGGTGTAGGGGTATTTGTGTACCTCCACGATGCCGCCGTTGCGCACGTCAAAGCTCTGGTTGCCCACGCTCCTGAAGCGGATAGTGGCCGTATGGCCCGAATAGCTGCTCCTTTGCGACATGAGCAGCTTGGAATCCTCGCCGTCAACCAGGAAGAGGCCGCCGGGTATCTGCTCGACGAAGGTAGAGTAGCCTCTCGAGGTATTGGCGCTGTGCGCCTCCAGAATACCGCCTCCCGTAACCATGAAGCCCCCGCTTGCCGCCTCGGCGATGATGACGCCGTTGGCGTCGTTGCCGCCTGTACCATAGCCGGTGGCTTGGAGATGAGCGCCGTTTGTCACGCGTACATACGCTGAGACAACATTGGTATTTCCGCCGACATCGAGGCAGTTGCCACCCTGGGCGTTGAGGCTTACCCGCGCTCCGTCCAGGACGTTGAAGTAACACGGAACCGTCGCGCTCGTACCCTTCAGATTTATCAGGGTAGTCGCCAGGTTGGAGCTGTTGGTGGCGGTTATCATGGCAACCGAACCGGCCTGGAACTCGGCTGCCGTGCCGCGCAGCGCCGTGCTGGCCACCGCGATAGTGGCGCATGACGCGGGGCCAAAGGTGAAGCTGCTGTAGTTGGCGGCATTGTTGGCGGGAGCGATAGGCATCATGATACCGTTGCTTGCGTTGGTGATGGAAAGCTCGGAGTTGCTGCCAAAGGTCGCGGAGCATTGGGTGTTTTGCGACAGCGCAACCGCGTTGGTGCCACCGCTGAGGGAGAGGCTCGCGCCGTCACCGAGCTGCAGGCTGCTCACCAGGCTTACGAGGTCGGCTCCGCCAGTGCTTTTGGAGAGGGATAGCTCTGCGGCGGGAGCGAGGGTAAGTGAGTGGGCACTAAGCTTGGTAGCGTCGTTGTTCGACGGCCAGAAAACGCTTCCGGCACAAAGTACCTGAGCACCGGCCACCGACACCAGAGCACTGACGGGAGTGCCAACGCCGCTGACATCGGTGATGGCAAGCTCCCAACCCGCGGTATTTGCGACAGATGCATTACCGCTGTTAACTATCGCGGACGTGCCTGCGTGCGACAACATGAGGCCCTCAAGCTGAAAACCCGTAGGCTGGGCTGCCGTGCAGGTACCAAGATTGAAGGAATTGCTGGCGTTGCTGTCGGTGCCAAAGTCGATACCTACGCCCGAACCAATCCCTGTCACCTTGAGATCGCGGGTGAGCAGGGGCAGCCTGTTGCCGGAATTATAGTTGCCTCCCGTGCTTGTTCTGGTGATGGATTGCGTCACCTGGATCTCGGAGACACTGACATCGTTCCATGCGTCCCAGAAATCCTGCCACAGGCCGCTGCTGACGATAACCGTGGAGCCGATGGCCAGGGGGCTCAGAGCGTTTTCGTCTGTTGCGTCAGGGCTTTCGGCGTTTGGATCTGCGGCCTCTGCCTCGAGATCGCCGGGCGCAGGAGCGGCCTGCAACCCGTCCTGGGACTCGCCGGGAGCCTGCGTGTCAGATGCCAGCGTGTCGGGCAGCTGCTTCGCGGGGCCGGTGGGCAGAGACAGAGCGGAGTCTCCGGGAGGAGTGTCCTCTGCAGAACTCGGATCCTGGCCTGGCACGCCGGCGTTCTCGTCTTGCTGCGCAGTCTCTTCCGCATAGGGTTGAACACTGCTGGATGCGGGCATGCCTATCGACGAAAGCGGTAGGAGCGATGCCACTACTGCCGCAGCCAGGAAGAGCGAAAACGCCCTGTGGAGCAGCGAGCGCCTGGTTTTGAGCGTCGTAGCGCCTGCCCTCTCTCTGCCTCTCGCCTCCCTGCTGCTGCAAGTTCCCTCGCTGCCGAAGCTGCTCCTGCTGCCCGTGCTGCCCAACTGTTTCTTACTCATTCTGTTATCACCATCTTGTGTCCATTGTGCAATGCCGTGTCTCAAGCGTTGCGCGGACACTGCAAGGTATGCCCACGCATCGCTTCATAGGAGTAAGGACGCTCGGGAGAGGCGCAATGTCACCTCTGCAATGGCAACGGATCGTTATGGGGTTCGCAGGGATTAATCAACGACGGTAAAACTGCGGACTGCGACTCCCCTGTCGCCGGTTTCGTTCGAAATCATCCATTCCATCTGGTAGTTGCCCACCGCCATCGCAGCAAAGACAGGGGTGTCCACGACTGAGCTTGTACCCTGTGAGACGACGGCGCCCGCCTCGTCCTTGATGCGCCACTGCAAAGCGATGCCCTCGCTCACAACCAGCTCCGCGCGAGAGGGATTGCAGGTCTCCGGGTAATCAGGGTTGCTGCTCACCATATCGATTGAGACGTGCTCGGGAATGAAGGGCGCCGTGCGGACGAGAGGGAGCGAACGAGGAGGCTCTGCCTCTGGTTGCAGCTTCTGCGGTTCAGGGGCACAGAGAAGCACCACCGCTCCAACCACAGCCACGGCTCCGGTTGCTGCGACTCCGGACAGGAGCACTTTGACGGCATCCGAGAGTTTTGCCGCGACCGTCACATCAACGGCAACACTGGCAGCGACTTCAGAGAACTGCTCGGAGGATTTCTGCCACAGGAGCTCCGCCCTGCCAGGCTCAATCGCCTGCTCAAGAGCAGAGGCGGCAGCGGCAGTAGCGCAATCGTCGAGCAAGGCACCCTTAAAGCTCCCCGCTTTTCCTGTGGCATCGGAGAGATCGTGTTCGTGTTCTTCCAGCATCCGCTTCATATTCTTCTTCGCCCTGTTGATATTGGAGCTCACGACGGTGACAGACGTGTCCATCGCTTCGGCAATATTCTTGTAGGACAGGTCGTAGTAGTAATACAGCAGCAGGGCATAGCGTTGCTTCTCGGGCAGCCTGGCGATGAATAAGCGGATGAGCTCATCGCGTTCCTTGTGTTCAAATGCCTGGTGAGGCGTCGCGTTTTTCTCGTCGACAGGCTCCTGCTCCAGGTCTTCCGAGAGCGTGTGACGTCGCCTCGCCTCCTTCTGGTTGTACCTGCTGCAAACATGCGCGGTAATCCGATAGAGGTACGAATGAAACGCGTAGGGCGACTTGAGACCGCGAATGCCCCTGTGAAGCGAGATCAGTATCTGTTGCACAGCATCCTCCGTCTCGCTTTTGTCGTACAGGGAGTTGCTGGCGTTGTAGTAGATGGTGTTGATGAAAATCCGGTACAGTTCGGCAAAGGCGCTCTCATCGCCCTTCATACACTTTTTAATCAGGCGCGCCAAAGCACGCTTCGAAAGCCTTTGATTCCCTTTTGGACCAGTCATCACTCAAACATCTCGATGTAGGAGGACCTCTGCCTGAGAGGTACCTGCAGGTATGGTTGATTGCCACTAACCCCCCTGCCCCAGACTAAGCGAGAGCGTGCTGTTTGAAAACCCCGCAGCTCTGCCAGCGGTAGCTCTGCTACTCTCCGAGCGGTAGGAGACAGTTAACGTTTTGGATTGAGGGGGAGGGCGGAGCGCAGGGTTATGGTACACTTCTCTCTTGCCATGTAGTATAGACAAGGGTGTGGTGTGGACAAAAGCGACCCATCTCATAAAAAACTCAAGACTGCCCTTATCATTGCGGGCAGTGTTTTCCTGGCTTTGATCATAGGAGTTGCCACCTATGCCGCTGTGTTTATGACCAACGTAAGCGAAGCAATCAAGATGCCGGACGACGCCGGAAATGCCCTGGACAAGGTCCTGGTGCAGCCCGAGCAATCCGAGGATGCGTTCTACGCACTCATTATCGGATCCGATTCGCGCGATTCCTCAAATCTCGAGGCCGGCCTTTCCGATACCATGATGCTGGCGAGGATCGATCCGGAGACCTCAGAACTCACCATCCTCTCGATTCCCCGCGATGTCGAGATCCAGCTGGAAGGATACGGCTCGCAGAAAATAAACGCCAGCTTTACCTATGGCGGGCCGGCCGGTGCGGTAGACGCGGTCTCGGAGCTCTGCGGTGTACCCATTGCCTACTATATCGAGATTGACTTTCCGGGCCTCATCTCACTGGTTGATACCCTGGATGGCATCGACGTACAGGTACCGGAGGATATTTACCTGGATGGCGTGTACATCCCCGCCGGTGAGCAGCACCTGGGCGGCGAACAGGCCCTGATAATGAGTCGCTGTAGAAGCTTTCCAACGGGCGACCTGGTACGGGTCGAGAACCAGCGCATCGTGCTCCAGGCGATAGTCATGAAGGTGCTCGCAACAGACATCGCCAGTATGCCGGGTCTCATTGAGAGGCTCGCCTCCAACGTTGGTACCACCATGGAACTGACAACCGCGATTGACCTGGTCATGAAGTTCCGGGGCATGAACCCCGACAATATGCGCATGACCACGGTTCCCACGTTTTTCAACAATCACGATGGTGCCTCCTATCTGGGAGTCGTGGAACCGGACTTCTCTGACATGATGGCTCGGATAAACGAGGGGCTGCCCCCTGTTGACCCTGCCGCACCGCCGCCGGAGGAAGGAGTGGAGTGAAGGGAATCGTATTGGCAGGAGGGGCAGGCACGCGTCTGTATCCTATGACCTCGGTTACTTCCAAGCAGCTGCTCCCCGTGTATGACAAGCCCTTGGTATTCTATCCGCTCAGCGTGCTGATGTTGGCAGGGATACGCGACATCCTCATCATCTCAACGCCCCAGGACATTCACAATTTTGAGCAGCTGTTTGAAGATGGCTCGCGCTATGGCCTCCGTCTCCGCTATGCCGTGCAACCCGAGCCCAACGGCCTGGCACAGGCCTTTGTTGTGGGCGAGGAGTTTATCGACGGCGAGTCCTGCGCGCTGATTCTGGGCGACAACATCTTTTACGGCAACGGACTGACGCGCCACCTCAAGGCCTGCGCAAGTAAGACGCAGGGGGCCACCCTGTTTGCCTACTATGTCGATGACCCCGAGCGCTTTGGCGTGGTCGAGGTCGATGAGGAGGGCCATGCCCTCTCACTGGAAGAAAAGCCCGCCTCTCCCAAGTCAAACTACTGCGTAACCGGCCTGTATTTCTACGATGAGCGGGTCTGCGAGTTCGCGCGCAGGGTCGTGCCCTCTGCGCGGGGAGAATATGAGATAACCGATCTCAACAGGCTGTATCTTGAGGACGGCTGTCTCGATGTCATCACGCTTGGCCGGGGCTACACCTGGCTTGATGCGGGAACGGTGACGAGTCTGTACCAGGCCGGAGAGTTCGTCCGTGTGCTTCAGGAGCATCAGGGCCTGATCATCGCCGCGTTGGAGGAGGTCGCGTACTACAACAGCTGGATCAGTCGCGAGCAACTGCAACAGGCGGCCCTGAGTTATGGCAAGTCCGAGTACGGCGCGCACCTCATGAAGGTGGCTGAGAGCCGTATCGTGCGGTAGGACACCGGCGTGCGCATTCTGATAACAGGGTCAAAGGGACAGCTGGGCAACGAGCTCCAGCGTATTCTCTCAACAGGCAGGGCAGATATCGGCCCCATTCCCGAGGAGTATCTCGGAGAGACCGAGGTCTGTGCCACCGATGTTGACACCCTGGACATCCTTGATGAAGAGGCCGTTGAGGATATGACTGCCGAGACACGGCCCGAGCTTATCATCAACTGCGCCGCCTACACCAACGTGGACGCCTGCGAAAGCCACCCGGACCTGGCCTTCAGGCTCAACGCCGAGGGAGCCTCCATTCTCGCCAGGGCAGCGCAGAAACAGGGAGCGACGCTGGTGCACGTCTCAACAGACTATGTGTTTTCCGGCACGGATCCCCGCGCTCGCATCGAAAGCGACCTGCCAGACCCCCAAAGCGTGTATGGCAAGACCAAACTGGCCGGCGAGCAACTCGTGGCTGAGATCAGTAGCAGCTGCCATATCGTGAGGACCGCCTGGCTGTACGGATTGGTGGGCAACAACTTTGTCAAGACCATACTGGGGCTCGCGCGCAAAAACGGCAGGATACAGGTGGTGGACGACCAGTTTGGCAATCCAACCAATGCGAACGATCTGGCCTACGAGATCCTCAGGATTGCGCAGAGCAGGGCCTATGGGATATGGCACTGCACCAATGAGGGCAGCTGCTCCTGGTTTGACTTTGCCTCAGAGATAGTCGACCAGGCCGGTGTGCCCTGCGAGAAACTCCCCTGCACGACGGAGGAGTTTCCCCGTCCTGCTCCCCGTCCACGGTTTTCCTCGTTGGAAAACGCACGCCTCCAGGCCCTGCTCGGCAACGAGATGCGTCCGTGGCGCGAGGCCCTGCGTAGCTATTTAGGGAAGCTATGAAGACCTACCTCGTCACCGGCGGCGCTGGCTTTATCGGGAGCAATTACATCCTCAATCTACTGAGCAACCCTCAAGACACTCTGCGAGTAGTCAATATTGACGCACTCACCTACGCGGGAAACCTGGAGAACCTGCAAAGCATCGAGGGAGACGGGCGTCATAGCTTTGTACAGGCAGACATCCGCGACCAGGACGCCATGCAGCAGGTCTTTGACAGCTACCAGCCCGATTACGTCGTCAACTTTGCGGCCGAGAGCCACGTGGACAGGAGCATCACCAACCCGCAGGTCTTTGTGGAGACCAATGTACTCGGTACCCTCACCCTCCTGAACAACGCGAAACGAATCTGGCAGACCGCAGACGACGAAGACAGCTACCGTACAGGCGTGCGCTTTCTCCAGGTCAGTACGGATGAGGTCTACGGCTCGCTCGGGCCCGAGGGCTTCTTTACCGAGACAACGCCGCTCGACCCGCACAGCCCCTACTCGGCGAGCAAGGCCTCTGCCGATCTGCTCGTCAAGGCCTTTGGAGACACCTACCGGCTCCCCGTCAACATCACACGGTGCTCCAACAACTACGGGCCGTTCCAGTTCCCTGAGAAACTCATTCCCCTGATGATCAACAACGCCCAGCAACACCGCGCACTTCCGGTGTACGGAGATGGATTGCAGGTGCGCGACTGGCTGTTCGTCGAGGATCACTGCAAGGCCATCGAGCTGGTGTTGAAACGCGGAGAGCCCGGCGAGGTCTACAACATTGGCGGCCACAATGAGCGCACCAATATGCAGATTGTCGCGCAGATCATCGCACAGTTGGCAGAAAGCCTTGATGACCCGCAGATAAGCGAGGCCCTCATACAGCACGTTGCTGACCGCAAGGGCCACGACCGGCGCTACGGCATCGACCCGGCAAAGATCGGCGCGGCGCTCGGTTGGCAGCCGGAGACTCCCTTTGAGGAGGGCATCGTCCAGACGATACGCTGGTACCTTGAGCATCAGGGCTGGGTTGAGCACGTTACCTCGGGGGCATATCGCAGCTACCTTGAGCAGATGTACGGCAGTCGATGAGTGTTTCTGTTGCCCTGGCGGCCAAAGATGGTGCGCGCTATCTGCACAGCCAGGTGGCATCCATTCTTCCCCAATTGGATGAGGCGCGCGGCGACGAGCTCATCATCTCGACGGACCCCTCCAGCGATGCGACCAGCGAGATCGTGGCAGAGCTTGCCCGAGAGACACATCTTATCAGGCAGCTTGCGGGGCCCGGCCGGGGCGTGCAGGCAAACTTTGAGCAGGCAATCAGGGCCTGTAGAGGCAGCCACCTCTTCCTTTCGGACCAGGACGATGTCTGGATGCCCGATAAGCTGGCCGAGGTCATGCATGCCTTTGAGACGAGCGAGGCCTTCCTGATCCTCCACGATGCCGTAGTGGTTGACGAGGATCTCCACGAGCTTGCTCCCTCGTATTTTGAAAGCCGCGGTAGCAGGCCGGGTGTCTGGTCAAGCATCCTCAGGAACTCCTACGTGGGTTGCTGCATGGCCTTTAAGCGGGAGCTCTTGGCCTATGCCCTTCCGTTTCCCCCTGATATTCCCATGCACGACCAGTGGCTGGGCTTAGTCGCTTCGCGGTTTACGACGGTACGGCTTCTGCCTGTGCAACTGGTACAATACCGCAGACACAGGAGCACCGCCACTTCTGATACGCACGCCGGTCTCTGGCAGATGACTCTGTGGCGTTATGCCGTGATACGAGCATTGCGGAAGCGAGAAAGGGAGCTCATATGAGCAAGTTTACTTTTATCGAGACGGAGATCGATGGTGTGCTGATCGTTGAGCCGACAGTGTATGGAGACGCGCGCGGCTACTTCATGGAGAGCTACCATGAGCGCGACTTTGCCGAAGGCGGCATTACGGCGCATTTTGTACAGGACAATCAATCGAGCTCGAGCAGGGGGGTCTTGCGCGGGCTGCATTTTCAGCGGAGCTATCCGCAGGCCAAGCTCGTGCGCGTCATCAGTGGCGAGGTGTTTGATGTGGCCGTGGATCTGCGCAAGGAAAGCCCGAGCTACGGCATGTGGGCAGGCGTGCTGCTCAGCGCCGAGAACAAGCGACAGTTCTTTATCCCACGCGGTCTGGCACACGGCTTCCTGTGCCTGAGCGACACGGCCGAGTTCATCTATAAATGCGATGAGTTCTATCATCCCGAGGACGAGGGCGGCCTTGCCTGGGACGACCCCAGCCTGGCGATTGCGTGGCCTCTGGAAGCGGGGCAGAAGCCAGTATTGTCCGACAAAGACAGACAGAATCCCCGGCTCTGATACACTACTGGTATGAATGAGATTATCGAACAGATACTGGCTGGCTTTGGGGCAGCAGTCGTCGTTGCGGTGGTAATCCTGGTATGCGCCACTATTCCACGCATCAGACGATATCTTCCCGCGTTAAAACAATACCGCCACCTTCTCTCCTCGCTGGTAGCTCGCGACCTGAAGGTAAAGTATCGCAGATCGGCCCTGGGTGTTGCCTGGAGCGTTATCAATCCCCTGTTCATGATGCTTATCGTCACCTTTGTGTTCTCGCAGGTCTTCAGGATTCAGGTAGAGAACTACCCCATCTTCTATCTGACCGGGAGCATCGTGTATACCTTTGTCAATGAGGCCACCAACTCCTCCATGAACTCGATAATCGCAAACGCCGGACTGATAAAAAAGGTCTACATCCCCAAATACCTGTTTCCTCTCCAGGCCTGCATTACCGCCGCGGTCAACGCGTCGCTTTCGCTGGTCGCGGTCGCTATTGTGTTTGCTGTATTTCAGGCGCCTCTCCACTTTACCCTGTTCCTGACACCAGTGCCCCTGCTCTATGCAGGTGTTTTCAGCCTGGGACTGGGACTGATTCTCAGCGCACTCGTCGTCTACTTTCGCGACATCGCCCATATCTATGGCATCTGGTGTCTGGCCTGGTTCTACGTTACCCCGATACTCTATCCCCTGTCCATTCTGCCGGATTTTGCGCAGACAATCCTGCTGTTCAACCCGCTGGTGCATTTCGTCAACTACTCACGGGCGGTCATGCTTGATGGCATCGTGCCCGGCCTGCAGGAGAACCTGATTTGTCTGGGATTTGCGCTGAGCACCCTCACCCTGGGCATTCTGGTATTCAAACGAGCCCAGGAAAAGTTCATCCTTTATTTGTGAGAAACCATGCGAACAGTTATTGAAGCCAACAAGGTCTCCATGAGATTTCGCCTGTATCAGGACAGGCCCGACTCGCTCAAGGAGCTTTTGATCAAACTCACTCAGCGACAGGTGAAGAAGTATGATGAGCTCGTCGCGCTGAGCGAGGTGAGCTTCAAGGTCTATTCCGGAGATGTCCTGGGCATCGTCGGGCTCAATGGAAGCGGTAAGAGCACGCTCCTCAAACTGATTGCCGGTATCTTAAAACCCACCGAGGGCACGCTGGTGAGGACGGGGGCTGTCTCGCCTCTCATTGAGCTCGGCGCCGGCTTTGACATGGACCTGACCGCGCGCGAGAACGTGTTTCTCAATGGTGCCGTGCTGGGCTTCTCAAAGGCCTCCATGGCAGAAAAATACGACGGGATTATCGAGTTTGCTGAGCTTGTGGAGTTTCAGGATGTGCCTATCAAGAGCTTTTCCTCCGGTATGCTCGCCCGGCTCGGCTTTTCCATAGCCACGAGCACCCAGCCGGAGATCCTCATTGTCGATGAGATCCTGGGCGTGGGAGACTTTCTCTTCAAGGAAAAGAGCGAGAACCGGATTCTCGACATGATGTCTGGCGGCACAACCGTGCTGTTGGTGTCACATTCCATCAAGGATATCGAGAAGCTGTGCACCCGCGCCATCTGGCTCGACAAGGGCATCAAGCGTATGGACGCGGGTACCGACGAGGTGTGCTCGGCGTATAAGGCATTGGCAGACTGACATGAGCAGCTCAAACTTGGAAGAGCAGCTGAAAGAGGCCCGCGCGGAAATCAGGCTTTTGGAGAGGGAGAACAGGGAGCTTCAGTCTGCCCTCGCAGAGGCACAGAAAAGCATACGGGAGTATACCGGCACCGTGTCGTGGAGAGTAACCGCGCCTCTGCGAGCAGGCAAGACTCTTCTGCGCTCCGCGTTCAACATGCTCAGGATGGTGGGCAAACTTCCCAGGTTCTTCTCCCATGTCAAGAACTACGGCCTCCGAAAGGCCCTGCTGGCTGCCAAAAACAGTCTCAGGTCTCAGCCACCGGTGAGCCTCGAAGAACTGATCGGTACGGACGAGGCGGTGCTTGCCTCAGAGCGGGCCCGGGTGTTTGAACAGATGCCCCTCATCAGCATCGTCGTGCCGCTCTATAACACCAATCTGAAGCATCTGGAAGAGATGCTGGACTCCGTACAGCAGCAGACCTACGGTGCGTGGGAATTGGTTCTGGTCGACGCAAGCGATGAGAGTCACGCAGGGGTGAGCTCGCTCTGCAGCAGCAGGGCAGGGGATGATGAGCGTATCGTCTACCAGCGCATAGCGCAGAACCTCGGCATAGCGGACAACACCAATATCGGGCTTGCCGCCGCGTCGGGAGCCTATATCGCGCTCCTGGATCACGACGACCTGCTGCATCCCTCGGCGCTTTTTGTGCTTGCCTCAGAAATAAACACGACGGGTGCCGACCTGCTCTATTCGGATGAACTCATCTTCTATGGCTCGCTCGAGAAGGAGTATACCCCGCATTTCAAGCCAGGGTTTTCTCCGGATCTGCTGCGTAGCTATAACTATATCTGCCACTTTCTGGTATTCTCTCGAGAGCTGTACGAGGAATGCGGTGGCATGCGCACGGAATGCTCAGGCTCCCAGGACTACGACCTGACCCTGCGTCTGAGCGAGAAGGCCTGTACCATCGCACATGTCCCCAGGCTGCTGTACTTCTGGCGGCGGCATGCAGAAAGCTACTCTACCGACCTGCAGCAGAAAGCGCGTTGTATCAGCGCGGCCAAGACTGCCCTGGAAGATCAGCTGAAGCGCCTGGGTTTGCAGGGCGAGGTACTGGACGCTAATCTGGCGACCTATTATCGCATCAGCTATGCCATCGAGGACAGTCCGCTCGTTTCGATCATCATTCCCAACAAAGACCATGTTGAGGACCTCGATACCTGCCTGCGCTCGATCCTCAAAACTTCAAGCTACGCCCGGTATGAGATCCTCGTTATTGAGAATAACAGCGAGGATGCTCTGACCTTCGGCTACTACGAGCAACTCACCGACCCTCGAATCCAGGTGCTCAGGTATGAGGAAGAGTTCAACTTCGCAGCCCTCAACAACTTCGCCGCGGAGCATGCCAACGGCGAGTATCTCCTGTTCCTCAACAACGATACCGAGATAATCAGTCCCGCCTGGATCGAGGAGATGCTCATGTTCGCCCAGCGCGAGGATGTTGGGGCCGTCGGTGCCAAGCTGTACTACCCCGATGACACCATTCAGCACGCAGGGGTGATCCTCGGTATAGGAGGAGGGGCCGGCCACAGCCACAAAGGTAAGAAGCGCAGCGATTTGGGCTACTTCAATCGCGCGCAGCTGGTTCAGAATATCTCTGCCGTCACCGGTGCCTGCCTGATGGTAGCGAGGGACAGGTTTTTTGAGGTAGATGGCCTTACCGAGGAGTTTGCCGTTGCCTATAACGATGTCGATTTTTGTTTGAAACTGCGCGAGCGCGGCTATCTCAATGTCTTTACCCCGTATGCAGAGTTGTATCACTTCGAGTCAAAGAGTCGCGGATACGAAGACACGCCAGAAAAGATTGCCCGGCTCAGGAGTGAAGTGGTCAGACTGCGCACACGCTGGGAAGAGGTGTTTGAGGATGGTGACCCGTATTATAATCCCAACCTGACCTTGAATCGGGAGGATTTTTCGTTTGGGCGAGGGCTTGGTTCCCGAAAGGGCGCAGCTGGCTCCGAAGCATGACCTCGCACGGGCTTCCCCAAAGGCACTGTCTCCGTCCGTCGAACTATCGGCGCAAATATCTCATGACTCTTGAAAGAAAGTGAAGGGCTTTCTGTACTATCCGAGATTGGATGGCAGGAGACAACCGGACGTAGCGATCATTCAGTTCTTTCAGGGTATCGTTAAGCGGCTCCGCGTAGGTAGTTCTGTACTCGTTAATTGGCAGGAAGTCGTATCGATCCAAGCGTTGCACCGATTCCAGCTGAATTGAGAGCGTGTCGCCTTCCGCAAAGGGGCCTTCGATATGGTATTGCGGATCGTTCGTGAGAAAGATATCCACATCCTCATTGCGTATTCCGTTGAGAGGAATGAGGACCACAGACCTACCATTATGGAAGGCACGCGCATTCCTGCAGATAAGGCTGTACCCAATGTCTGGATCAAAGCGAATACTCTTAACTTGGGCAGGAGTACAACACTGCACACTCAAGGATGCGTCGGGAGCACTGACCGTTCTTATGAGGACCTCTTCAGCGTTATACCCCGTGCCCGTGTCCAGATAGAATTCGCACTTGAATGCTGAAGTATATTTTTTCTGCGCCTCCAACTGCGGTTGACTGAATACCTCAGAGGCAAGCATGTTAAGGTAGTACTGTGCCACCTCAACGCTGCTCACCTGTGCGCATAATGTTCCGAATCGCTGGAGGAGAAACGGGAGCGCCTGCAGGATGACCCTATCGGAATGGCAGGACTGACCGGCTTTCAACAGCTGGGTCTTTTTGAGCTGTTCAAGGATGTCCCGCCTGATCCAAAACGACGCGCCGATTGGTGCATAGGGATTCGCGAACTCTGGGATGGCTACCTGCACACCTGTGGCCTGCAGCAATGCCTTTACCTGCGCGTAGTCTTTTTGCCAGACATCTATAGCTGTCTGTTTGTATGCGTGATGAACAGCTGACACGGGCATCAGGAGCCCATAATGGGAAGGAATAGTATCCGAGGCCACATAATTCAAGACCTGTTCCTTGCTGCCCAGCAGAGAATCAAGCATAAAGCGAAAGTACTCCAGATGGGGCAGGCGTCTGCTGGTGTCAACAAACGGATCGGCAAAACCCAGATAGCAGACCCAGGGGTACTCAGCGGGGATATCCTCCAGATCCGGGAGAAAGGTCGACGAGCTTTCACACAGATACACGCTGAGGCTTGCGTTCTCCCCTTCCATGAAATACTGCTGGATTTCCTTTGAGGCAGTAACAATATGCACGTCAGCGTACTGGTACACATCGGGCAGGTAGCTGGCAAACAGAGCTGCGGTATAGCTATCCTCAATGCGTGCCCGCACCAGGTATCTTGGAGCGTCAGCATTGCTGTGGTCGCTGAGCTGCGTACCGGGAACAAGATAATAGGCGCCCAGAGCGTTACGCAAGGTGGTTTGATCAGCGCTCCGTATCAAATGCCTTATAAGAGGCTGCGTATCAAAATGAAGTCTTTTCAAAGCGTCTTGGAGCTGCCTGTTGAGATCGCCATAATTTGCTCCGCCCATCTCTTCCATAGTCAGGAGAAAGGACTTGCGTTTGAAAATCGGACAGCGTTTTTCCTCGAGCATTACCTGTGGCAAGAACATAAGCGGGTACGAAGTCAGAGGCTCGAGATCATCCGTCTGCACGTAGGCCTCCCAAGCAAAACCCTGTTCTTCGAAATGCCGGGTAAAAATCACTTCGTGATAACTGACCGCCTCCTCATAGCTGGTAACGGTGGGCATATCGGCCCAATAGTTTTGGAATGCTTCACTGCCAACCATATGTTTGCGTATAGCGAGAAAATACGATTGCAGATGCTTGGGGATAAAACCCAGTTCGATTTTTCCCCACGGATCGTAGGCATCTCCGTAGTGAACCGTTATGCCCCAAAAATCCAAATCCTTCGCGCTCATGGTTGCAAACATGGCATCGAACGAGTCAATCGGCCCGACAATCGTAGAGTTCATGAGGATTATCTCATCGTAGTTTGTGAGTCGGGGCCATCCATACTCCCTAAGCGTCTGTCGGTATGCCCATGTATCAAAGCCCTCATTGGGCCGCTCAATTATCTGTATGCCCATTTCAAGCACAGATTCCCTGCTTAATGGCTCCAGCTTTCCGTTGCTGACGAAGGCAATCTCTGAGACATGATGCTGCATCTCACGCAGACAATGAAACACATACTCATCCACTATTCCCTGCGCATCATAGAAACTGTAAATGCACAGTCGATTAGTGCTCGATGGCGATAGTATCATCCTGGTGCTCCCGCAATCGGATAGCTTCGGAGAATTGAGTTCTGAAGATATCTACAACGCACGTGCCACCACCCGCGCCTCCTTGCCGTAGAATCCGATGCCCACGGCATAGACGGGTTTGCCCGGAGGAGCATCTGCGGCGTAGTTGCGCTCTGTTATCTGAGCCAGGGCCTCCTCTGCGACCTCGTGCATTCCCTCCGCACTCGTTGCCGTCTTGAACTCGAAGATAATCGTCTTGTCGGGGAGAAGTGCCATGACGTCGTAGCGGCCAAAGCCACTCTCACGGTTTGAAGCAAAGGGTACGCCGGCACCGGCAAGTATGCCGGCGATAAAGGCATGGTAGGTTTTTTCCGGTTTGCGCTTATTGAAATCAAAGTAGGAGAGCCTGTTGCTTATCAGATCGGTGAAAGCATCGGCGAACCGCTCAGGGTCTGTGATAGTAGCCAGGGCGTTTTGGACCTTCATTTGCTGTAGGCCGAAGAGGTCTTTTAAGATGAAGCGCCGCCAGACACTGACGAGCTCTCGGTTGGCAAGCCTTAAGAGATAGAAATCCAGCTCCTCTGTGGGCTCATAGGTGAGGTAGCCGGTCTGCACGAGGAGAGAGTAGAAGGAGGAATCCGTTGCGTAGTTTTTGAGGTCAATGGCCGTAAGGCGTTTTTCTACCTCCATAGGCACGGTAGAACTGCCGAAGTCGTTGACAAGCTCGGTGATGACCTCTACGCGTTCGGTTGTCAGGTGTGAGCGTATCTTTTCTGTGGTACCGGACTGTCCCCAGTAGTTGCCCAGCTTCTCTTTGGACAGATAGCTCATCACCGAGTAGGTGAAGTAGACGAGAGAAGAACCGATACGCTCTCCGTTGTACCATTCCCTCACACTGGCGAGTTCCTCTGGCGTACAGAGCTCTTCCACCTCCTCTTCGGTGAAGCCGAAGTCTTCGTCAAAAACCGAGGGAGTAAAGACATCTAAGACGTCAAGGTTGTTCAAGTCTGAAAAGAGTGACTCCTGGGCGATTCGATTGACCCCGGTGAGCACGGCCTTGCCGAGAGAGGGGTTGTCTTTGAGGGCTGAGGAGAGTACGGCCTTGGTGAAGTCTCTCACCTCGTCGAAACAGGGCTTGTTGGCGCTGTCCATGATGAGCTTGTCATACTCGTCTATGAGGACGAAGGGACGGCTGCCGTAGGCGGCATGGAGGGATTCTGTGAGATTGCGGAGGGCCCTGGTAGGAAGAAGTGTGTCTTTCTCTCGGATGGATAGCGCTAAGGCCTTTGAGTACTGCTCTTCTGCGAGATAGAACTCGGCGCACTCCTCTATACTCTGCCGGTATACCTCCAGGTACTCATCAGCGCGGAAGTCCTTGAAGCTCAGATACACGACCGGAACGGAGTTCGCCTGCTCAAGGCAGGGGCTGTTCTCGATGGCAAGGCCTTCAAACAGACCATCTGCTACCGAGTCCTGCTTAACATCCATAAAAGAGCG
>JAISEO010000049.1 GCA_031264075.1 Coriobacteriales bacterium
CAGAGCCTGCGTCAAGGAAAAGGAATCTATCAGCAAGCCTCATATTCATACTCTGGCGGCAGTAGTTGCGAATACTCGTCTTTAGAGTCCCGGACGAACTTCAAGGATGGTGGAGAATGTGCAACAGGCAACTCCCATAGATCAAGGTACTTGAGTATTTTGGCAATCACAGCATCCTCTTCGATGAACGCGACGATCTTCATCTGCCCTTCACATTTGGGGCAGACGAGAGGATCGTCCAGATATGTCCACAGTCGGCGCAACGGATGCGGGCGAAGCCGTTGTGCAGGTTCCCGCAGTCGAGGTAGTCCCAGATTACCCTCATGAAATGCGCTCGCCAGAAGCCATAGCGCTCCAGGTAGCGTTCTGCCCAGACGCGCTCCAATGTCTCAAAATAGTCGTCCACGAGTTGGTTTGTTGAGGCGGAGGAGGAGCTGCACGAGGAGTTTGCCAACGCCATCGACGAAGGCACGAGCTTTGAGGTTTTTCTCCCCGATTTACCCTCCGTTTAAGCTGACGTTATGCTCCGTTTACTCTGGGGCCATATGCTGGAGGAGCAGCAGGACGCCAGCACACAGGGCGGCGCCCGCAGACGAAATCGGAGGTACGTATGAGCACGGTCATCGAGGTCAGGAACCTCGTCAAGCGGTACAAGGGTGCCAAAACGCCCAGTGTCGACGATATCAGCTTCTCGGTTGAGCGCGGCGAGTTCTTTGCCTTTCTCGGGCCTAACGGTGCGGGCAAGACCACGACCATTTCCATCCTCACCACCACGCTGTCCAAGACGAGCGGCGAGGTGCGCATCGCGGGATTTGACGTGGCCAGGCAGGCGCGGCAGGTGCGCGAGAAGGTGGGCATCATCTTTCAGCAGCCGAGCCTCGACCCCAATCTCACGGCGGAGGAGAATATCCGCTTTCACGCCTGCCTCTACGGCATGTACGGCTATCGCCCCAGCTTTCGTCTCATGCCCGCCGCCTACCAGAGCAAGGTCATCGAACTCGCGGAGTTGGTGGGCATCGAAGACGCGCTCTTCAAGCCCATCAAGAAGCTCAGCGGCGGCATGCAGCGTAAGCTGGAAATAATCCGCAGCCTCATCCACACACCCGACGTGCTGTTTCTCGACGAGCCCACGCAGGGCCTCGACGCGGTAAGCCGCCGCAGCCTGTGGGAGTACCTCGACGAGACGCGCAGGCGCTACGGCACAACGGTCTTCCTTACCACGCACTATATTGACGAGGCGGAACAGGTCGACACGGTCTGCATCATCAATCGCGGCAGGATAGCCGTGTGCGCCTCGCCGGAGGAGATGCGGCGCGCGGTACGCTTTGACCCGACCCCCAAGGTCTGCTTGCCGTCGCTTGAGGACGCCTACGTGGCATTCTTGAAGGAGGGTGTGGCAGCATGACTGAGAAACTGTATGTGGAGGTGTTGGGCGGAATGTCTGACGGGAGGCACGGCGACATGGTAGAGATGACCCTGGCCGAGGTGGTCTTGGCTGACACGAGCTCGGTGCGGAAGCGCTCGCGGGCCTTCAGAGAGTTAAACTCCATCCTCACGGTCATGGCGCGTGAGATAACGCTGCTGCTCAAATCGCCGAGTACCCTTGTCGTGAGCCTTGCCATGCCCATCATGATGATGGGTATGATAGGCGGCAACCTCATGCAGAACATGGCCGGTGGCCTGGGCTTTGACTTTGGCAGCTTCATGCTCGTGGGCATGCTCGTCAACATGCTGTTCATGATGGTGTCGATGAATATGACCTCGCTCGTTGAGGACCGCGAGACCGACTTCAATCAGGAGATGCTCGTCTCACCTGTGTCGCGCTATTCGCTCGTCATTGGCAAGATACTCGGCGCGACCTTTGGGGCGATTCTCAGCATGGTAGGCGCGCTGCTGGTCGGCCTCGCCATGGGCATTACGCTGCCGGTTGAGAAGCTGCTGCTGATACTCGCGCTCTCGCCGCTGTTCTGCCTCACGGGCGGTGCGCTCGCGATGATGCTGATTGGGCTTATCCGGAGCAAGAAGGCCGCGAATATGGCCGTCACGCTCATAACGATGCCCCAGATGTTCCTCTCCGGCGCCATCATCCCCATCAACCATTCCGACGGCCTGCTCATGGTGCTCTCGCGGCTCATGCCCATGACCTACTGCCTCGACCTGGCACGCGCCGTCGTCAACGCCGGAACGCCCGAATACGACAGCGTGGTGATGTTCGACCCCATCGTCAACTTTGCCGCAATTGCCGCACTGACGCTCGTGTGCCTCGTTGCTGGCACCTTCTTCTACGCACAGAGCGGAAAGAATCGATGAGGCGCACGAATCGAGAGTGTTGCCGGATATAAAAGCATGGGTGAGAGCCCGTGAAGCAAAACGAGTAAGGAAGGTAGCAGATGAAAGCTCAAACAGAGAAACGACAGGTGGTCAAGACTGCCTTTGTCTGGGTAAACCCCCGAAACTGCAACGCGTGTGAAAGGTGTATCGACGCCTGCCCCAAACAGGTACTGGGCGTGGACGGCTCCTTCTGGCATAAGCATGTCGTCCTGGAGAATCCTGATGCCTGCACAGGCTGCAGGAACTGCATGCAGGTGTGCAGGCGCAAGGTGTTCAGCGAGAACGCAAGCGATCTCTTCAAAAGCATCCTGGCGGAGCAGGGGATCGAGTATTCCTGATGCCTTTTGAGTTCGCTTTTATCTCTTTTGCTTCGATAGTTTGAAACAACACTCTTACAGCACTAAATGATAGACCTCGTAATCCGCGTTTGAGTCATATGCTGCACTGGTGACATAGGAGCTGGCAAATGTTAGATGTGTGACAAAGCCCTCAGAACGATAGTCTGCCAAGACATCTTCTCCGCGAGCCTCTATAATGGGATCATAGGGTTCTGCCCACTTGAAAGCACATGTTGCCAGGAATGCCTGCGGGCAGCCCAGGTAGAGGAAATGCTTGTGTGCAATTTCCCGCACTACTACTGATCCAGAACGGTGTCCTTATGCATAAACGCGAAGATAGACCATGCGAAAGGAGGGCTTCCTTTGAGAGACAAGACGGCTTATTGGCTTGATCTGTGCGACGACGACGTATTGACTGCAAAGGCCTTGCTGAAATCCGAGCGGCTTTTACCTATGGGCTTTTTCTGCCATATGATTACGGAGAAGGCGCTGAAGGCCGTTATTGCCGAGCGTACCGATGAAGTCCCACCAAGGATTCACGATTTGGCAAAACTTGCAAATCGGGCCGGTATATGGGAAAGCGTATCAGACGAACAAAAGGAGCTTTTCAAAAAGCTGACACCTCTGCAGATTGAAGCACGGTATCCCGAATATAAAGAGCGTGTTGCCGCGACGCTGACCAAGGGCTTTTGTAAACAACTATTTTCGGAAACGGAGGTGTTTCTCTGTTGGATAAAAGCACAGCTAGAGAGATAGCCTCTCAGTATACCGACGAAGTAACAAAGGTGTTGAAACCTTCTGCCGTTGTCCTTTTCGGCTCATACGTTAACGGTGTTCCCGATGAGGACAGCGACATCGACATCGCAGTCATTCTCAATGACTTCCGCGGCGACTGGCTTGAAACGGCCTCTCTGCTCTGCGGGTTGTCATGGGATATCAGCTTGGATATCGAGACGCACCTGCTTGACGAAACCCAGGATAGGAGCGGGTTTGTCGAGCACATCATCAAGACCGGAGAGGTTATTTACCAGGCGGCGTAGGAACGCTAATCCAATCCCCCCTGCAAGTCTTATATCAATGATCAATGCTCAGCCTTGGTTAGGATTTATGGTGGAATGCAAAACCATGTAGCCAGCGTTTGGATCGCACGTCGCGTCTTTGAGCGTAAAGCTACCACTACCTGTCTGTGAATAGCATGCTTGTCAGATAGTGCAATCACAAACCAATATCGTTCAGGCTTTTGGCAAAGCCCTGTGCCTTCTGCCAGTCTACCATAAGCCAGCATGGTTCTGGGCGACATTAAGCGCAGCTGCTGGAAGATGCGTATAAAAGTTGTATACTGCTTAAAATGAACACGGACTCAAGTTTGGATGTAAGGGAGTCGGCAATGCCCGAAATAACGCGTTTCTACGGTATGGTAATCAAGATGTACTTTCAGCAGGCGGAGTACAATCCGCCACATTTCCCTGTAGTGTACGGAGAGACTGCCGGCATATACCGGATTTGTTCGAGAGTGTCAGGGTCGATGTCGGCGGATACGGCATTGTCTTGAACGAAGCGCTGGATCTGTCTGCCGAAGAGCTGTGGGAGCACGGCACCGTCTACTGTGGACACGACGAAACGCAGGATTGCTTTCAGAGAACCAAGGATTGGAACTAGCATGCTCAACACCTTCTGCAAGATGCCGCTTTGGGAGGCTGCGCCTTCCCTCATCAAGGTAGCCCAGGGTACGCTGCCCGCCGAGACCGTCATCTGCGGCGCCACACTCGTGAATGTCTGCACCGCGGAGTTGCAGGAGGATACCGACGTAGCACTCTGGGGCGGGCGCATCGCGTATGTGGGAGACGCCACGCACTGCATCGGCGAGGGCACCCTCGTGGTGGAGGCAGACGGGCAGTTCCTTGCACCCGGTTTTCTCGACGGTCACATCCATGTGGAGAGTTCGATGCTCACGATGAGCGAGTATGCGCAGGCGGTCGTCCCGCACGGCACGGTGGGCATCTACATGGATCCGCACGAGATTGCCAATGTGCTGGGCTTGCCGGGCATAGCACTGATGGAAGCCGAGAGCCGCTGTACACCCCTGAAGACGATGATCACCACCCCGTCTTGCGTGCCGGCCGTGCCGGGCTTTGAGGATACCGGGGCTGCCCTCGGGCCCGATGACATCCGCGAAACCATGACCTGGCCAAGCGTCGTGGGGCTCGGTGAGATGATGAACTTCCCCGGCATCCTTGCCGGAGCGCCCGCTGTTCTGGCCGAATGTGCCGAGACGTTGAAGGCCGATAAGGTGGTCACCGGCCACTACGCCGTTCCTGAGACCGACCGCGGGCTCAACGCCTATATCGCCTGCGGCATCCGCTGCTGCCATGAGTCCACTCGCGCCGAGGATGCGCTTGCCAAGATGCGGCTGGGGATGTACGCGATGTTGAGGGAGGGCTCTGCCTGGCGCGATCTTGCACAGCTGGCGCCGGTCATTGCGTCCGGTGCGGTAGACACGCGCTTTGCCTGCCTGGTCAGCGACGACACCCATCCGCATACGCTCGTGGCCAAAGGGCACCTCGACCATATCCTCCGGCGGGCCATTGAGGAGGGCATCGACCCGATAACCGCCCTGCAGATGGTGACTATCAATACCGCTACCTGCTTTCGGATGGATCATGAACTGGGGTCTGTCACTCCCGGTAAATGCGCCGATCTGGTACTGCTCGCCAGCCTCGAAAGCTTCGAGGTCGCGCGGGTTTTCATCGATGGCGAGGAGGTCGCACGCGAGGGCCATCCAAGCTTTAAGCCTCGGGCCTACACCTATCCTGAGTGGGCTACCCACACGATGCACGTCGGCACAGCTATCACGGCAGAGACCTTTGCAATACCGGTGCCAGCATCGGAGGACGCACAGACGTCGGGCACGATGCCAGTACTCAGTCCAATGCCACCACTCGAAGCCCCATCGGCACTGGTCTCAGAACCTACGCTTGATCCGGTGCCAGCATCCGAGGGCGCGACAGAATCAGCTTCGGCGCCAGCACCCGGGCCAATGCACACGCCAGGGGATGGCACCCCTCCCCCATCCGGTACAGTATGGATTCGTGCTATCGAGGTCATCCCTGAGCGCGTCGGTACTGTTGAACGTCATATCGAAGTTTCCGTTGTGGATGGATGCGCCGAGGCCGACCCCGGCCAGGATGTACTCAAGGCCTTTGTCTTCGAGCGGCACAACAGCACGGGCAGCTTTGGCTACGGCTTCGTCAAGGGCTTCGGCATCACGCGGGGGGCGCTGGCTTCGACAGTTGCCCATGACGCGCACAACCTGCTGGTATTGGGCTCCAATGACGCTGATATGGCGCTCGCGGCCAACACGCTCATAGCGAGCGAAGGTGGCATGGTGGCCGTACAGGACGGCAGGGTGCTGGGCCACGTGACACTCCCCATTGCCGGCCTGATGAGCACCCTCAAAGCCACCGAGATGGCAGAACAGGTCGCGGCACTGGAGGAAGCCTGGAAGCTCATGGGCTCTCCCCTGCCCTCGCCCTTCATGACGATGGCGCTGATTCCTCTCGCCTGTCTCCCCGAGCTACGTCTGACCAACTGCGGCCTCGTGGATTGTGTCAACTTTGCTTTTGCGCCGCTTTTTGTAAGATGAATATGGTAATTGCCTGTTGCGCTATTCGACAGGAAGAGGACGAGAAAATCATCCCTACGCGCAGGAAGTGCCCATCATCGCCATGACCGCCAACGTCTTCAGAGAAGATGTCGAGCGCTGTCTGGCGGCGGGCATGAACAACCACATAGGCAAGCCCATCAATCTCGACGAGGTATTTGAGACGCTGAGCAGGTA
>JAISEO010000052.1 GCA_031264075.1 Coriobacteriales bacterium
ACGGGATGATACCCTTTGCACCCTGTGACTCGGGTATCTCTGAGTCATCGGTACTGTCTGGCTCATTCGCTACAGCCTCTTCCTCCTCAGGAGCAATGGCTTGCTCTAAGGGTGGTTCACCCTCATCAGACAGCTCAGCCTCAGCGTCCCCCTCAGGAGAAACAGCCACGTCACCCTCGACAGACGGCACTTCACCCTCCCCGGCAAACGCCGGGGATACAGGCACCATGCTCACAAGCGCCAGTGCCAGTAGAACAGATAGCAGCTTCCTTGTCATTCCCATTGCCTTGCTCTTCATCGGTTTTCCTCTTTTCGTTGCTACTGCACTTCTCTTGCAGCATTACCCTGTCTTAAACCCTACGTATTTGTGACAGATACTCTTTCCTGCTCCCACTGTAGCTTCGAAGTTGGCGGGAGAAGGCGTAGTATGCTCACCCTGCACCCACAACGACCAACTCCTTCAACCGCTCATACGTCCTCTCCCCTATACCCTCTATCAGCATCAATTCCTCCGTATCGGTGAAGCGACCGTGCTCTGTCCTCCACGCCAGGATGCGCTCTGCAAGCACGGGCCCTATGTTGGGCAGGCGCTGGAGGTCACGTGCGTTTGCGGTGTTGAGGTCAAGGGGCCAGTCGTCTTCAGCTGTTGAGCCTTCCTGTGGTGCTCCTCCAGCGGTGCCTGTACCTTCCTCAGCTGTGTTCGTACCTGCTGCTTCTCCAGCGGTGTTCGTGTCTGCGGCTTCCTCAGCAGCCACCTCTGTCGGTTCTTCTTCCGCGACACTCGTGTTATAGAAAGCCCACGCCCCGTAGCCTGCGGCGATAAGCGCCAGAGCGACGAGCACTGCCACGACAAGCTTCCTGTCGCGCACCTGCACATTCACGCGGGGGAGCATGCCCCAAAGCGGACTCTTCTTGTCTGTCACTTCTACCCCTTGGCTCCTTCTACTTCCGTTACCCCGCACCCTCCTGTAAGAGTGCCAGAAGATCCTCAGATACAGCAGCCGCACCACCAAGCACATAGCCCTGGCCTATCTCAGAGGCATGAGGCCTGATGATACGCTCAAGTCCCGCGGTTTTCTTGCTTTTCATATGCTTCTCCTCTGTCCATATCGCACTTAAACTGCTGGTAGATGGCGTCCCAAAACCTATAGGTTTTGGTACACCGCTTTTCGGCCATTTTTGTGCGGAGGTGAGCAAGGCTGAAAATTAGTGCAAATTTCTCAAAACAATCCATCTACAAGCTGTTATACTGAGAAGAAGTTCTGTAGCGGGTAGAGAGGGCTCTTCCGCTTTTGAGGTGATTTTTAGGTGTACCAAAACCTATAGGTTTTGGTACACTGTGTATTCTCCCGCAAACAAGGCATCTACCTCGGGTTCTCTGATTTCTTCCCTTCACCGTTCCTCACCCTTCAGCGCCTTTTATCACCTTTTTGCCACTCCTTTGTATTTTTCGCATCGTCTATAATGAAGCGGTCGAACTTTGGAGGTTCTTATGGTTACCATCAAACGAATACGTGAGGCTGCGGGTCAAATAGCCCCAGGCTATGGCATCTGCGAGGTGAAGTTATTTGGTTCGTACGCCACTGATAGCGCAGGCAGGGACAGCGATGTAGACCTCTTGGTTGCGTACGGCGAGAACCCTGTTTCGCTCTTCAAGGTGTTCGGCTTCAAAGAGGAAATGTCTCATGCTCTCGGTACCGAGGTTGATGTCTTGAAATACCCTCTGGAAAATATCGTGTATCCTGACTTTGAGCTGGGCGAGACGGTTGATATCTATGAAGACTAAGGACAGTGCTGCTAATATACCTATTACTGGGAAACCGACCCGAACGGGCGCCGTACGGCGTTCCCCTCTGCGACAGGCAGATAGGGTCGGTTTCGATTACTCAAAATCCCCAAGCTCATCTAGACGACAGCTGAGTATGTCAAGGTAGCGCTTGCAATCCTTCAGCTGTGTTTGCTTGGAGCGATAGATTGAGCCCACCACCAGGTCAGCCAGCTGTATCAGGTTATTCTCCTTTGAGTCAGCGTAGTCGAATTTCGCAATCTTGTAGCTATCCCGATTCACCTTCTTGCGAAAATAGGCGATGGTGCGATCGCCTGCATGGTGTCGTAGCGGCCTCCGAACTCACCCTTATTGCCGTGAGGCCGAGGCTGGTTTTCCTCTCTATAAGTGTTATAGTGGTGGCAGGCTTTCTCCGTGGACAGAACAGCCGCTGACAGGGCAATTCTGACAGGGTATGCGCATGACACCACAGAGGAATGCACAGAAGAAGAAGGACCCCAAAAGTTGCCGGGAGGCAGCGAAGATTGCGTCAGAAGGAGAGAACATGGCAAAACTGGATAGAAGGACGTTTTTGAAAGGTGCTGCTCTCAGCGCGGCAGGAGTGGGAGCGGCGGCGGCCGTAGCAGGCTGTACGCCCTCGAGCAACTCGGCTGCACCGGACAGCGGCAGTGGGCCAGCGGCGGCGGCCCTCAACACCGCTGACCAGCAATGGGCGTTTGAGATTCCCCCGGCGGCCATCGACGAAAGCGCGATTACCGCGACAGAAGAGGCCGATGTCATCGTTGTGGGTGCCGGTATGTCCGGCCTCGTGAGCGCCACCTCGTGCCTGGAGCACGGCCTGAGTGTCATCCTCGTGACCGCTTCTGAGGGAGCCATCAGCCGCGGCGGATCCAACCACGGTATCAACACCACCATTACGCAGGCCATGGGCATTCCCAAGTACAGCCCCGAGCCGTTCTACCGTACCCAGTACCTGGCCAACGGCGGTAATTTTCTGCCCGCGCTGTGGTACAAGTTCTACAACAACAGCACCGAGGCTATGAACTGGCTCGTGGACATTGCGGCCAAGGCTGGCATCAAGTGCACCATCGAGAGCGGCCCTGAGTATGCCGCCGACGACCCCATGTACACGCCGGGCGCCGCCCATGCCTTCTATGTGGAGGACAGCGAGCTTGAAGGCGGTATAGGTGGCGGGGAGCCGCACATCGCGGCCGAACTGGCGCGTTACATCGTCGATGATCTGGGCGGCACTATCGTCTGGAAGACCAAGGCCGAACAGCTCACCCGAGAAGGCGGGCGCGTCAGCTCCGTCATCGCCTCTGACATGGCCTCCGGCGAGTACACGCGCTTCACCGGCTCGAGGGCCGTCATCCTCGCGACCGGCGACTTCAGCCACGACAGGGATATGATAACCAAGTACTGCCCCGAGGCCCTGCCGATACTCTGGGAGCTTGATAACGAGGTCAACTATGACGCGTCCATGCAGGTGGGGGGCCTTATGCCAGGCGACGGCCACAAGATGGCACTCTGGGCCGGTGCCGCCTGGCAGCAGGCACCCAATGTCCTCATGCTGGGACGTCCCAATCTGCCTGCCGACCAGCCCTACACCTCGCATACCGGGTTAATGGTGGATGCCAATGGTCAGCGCTTCATGAATGAGGACGTGCTCGGCGGCATTGCCTGCGCAACCATCATGAATCTGCCGCAGATTACCGCCTGGTGTATCTGGGGCACCAACCGCGCGGCCGACGGCGCGCCCTGGGGCAAGCCCAACTACGTGCACGGCACCTACTTTGCCTCTCCCGAGGAGTTCATTAAAACCTGGGACGACGATGCCTATGGCTTTGGCGTCATAAAGAATGACAGTCTGCAAGGCCTCATCGCCGACCTCGGCCTGCCGCCAGAGACCATCGACACCGTCAACCGGTATAACGAGCTCTGTGCTACGGGCGTTGACGAGGACTACTATAAGAAGCCGGAGAAGATGATAGGCGTCAATGACGGCCCCTTCTACGGCTGCCCCTTCAGCCCGATGTTCCTGACCAGTCTCGGCGGCATCCGTGCCAACAGGCATAATCAGGCCCTGGACGCCGAGGATACTCCCATCGAAGGACTGTACGTGGTGGGGAGCGTCATGGGCAACTTCTACTCCAGCGTGTACACCTTTGCCATGGAGGGCATCAACTACGGGGCCGTCTGTGTGACGCTGCCGTATGTTCTTGGCAAGGAACTTGCCGAAGCGTAAACACGGACTATCGATGGACACTTGATGGACTCTTGATGAGACAAGGGAGGGCTTTATGAGAAGTGCGACGGCTCTGAGTTTTGAACTGGACGATGTGAAGCTGGCGGCCTCCGAACTGGCTGCGAGCATCAAAGAAAAGCTCTCCCTTGAGCCTAACGCGGTAGGTATCCTGCTCTGCGATGCCGACGCGGATGGGGCCGCGGTGAGTGCGGAGCTTGAGCGGCTGCTCGGCATAGACATTGCCGGCATGGCCACGCTCGCAACACTCGATGCCACGGGCCATCACGAAGGCGCCCTGGTATTGCTCGTGCTCACGGCCTCTGACGTGCGCTTTACCACTGCGGTGTCCGAGCCCTTCTCCCAGGACTATTCCGAACAGATCGTCGCGGCCTACCGCTCGCTTATCCCCGGGCGCGTGGCAGGCGGCGAGCCGGGCAGCAGGCCGGCTGGCGAGGGCTCCGGTGAAGTTTCTGACGAGGCTTCGGAGGAGTCCCCTGCCCTGTTGCTTGCCTTCTGCCCCAGCGGTGTGCCGTTTTCCGGCGACAGTTTTCCCGACGCGCTGGCCGAGGTGTCGGGGGGTGCTCCCATTATCGGCGGCGTTACGAGCGATGACTACGACTACGAGCGGGCGCGGGTATTCCTGCATGGCACGGAATACAAACAGAGCCTCGTGCTCGTGGGCCTTTGGGGCAGGGTCAGGCCTGCCTTCAGCATCCGCCACGTTACCTCGGAGTTTGCCGAGCGTATCCGACGCGTCTCGGAGGTGGAGGGCAATATCGTCTCTCGGGTGGGCGATGAAAGCTTTGTTGACTACCTGCGCGGCTTTGGACTCGATGTAGAGGTTGAGGATCCGACGCTCTCGTTTGTGAGTTTTCCCATGCAGCTCACGCGCGAGGAAGTGGACGAGACACCGCTGCTCAGGCACATTGCCGCGCTTGACCTTGCAACCGGTACGGGCACCTTCCTCGGAGATGTGCCCGAGAACTCGCTCGCGAATATCTGCCTCATCAACCGCGACGACCTCAAGGTCTCCGCCCGGGAGTCCATGGAAGGGCTCCTCGAAACGATGCAGCAGTCGCCCGACTACGAGTACTCCACCGTGCTCTGCATCTCCTGCTGCGGCAGGGCCATTATCATGGGTACGGAATCGGATGCCGAAGGGACTATCCTCGAAGAACTGCTGCCAGACGGGCTCACTCTGGCCGGCGCCTACTGCCTGGGCGAGATCTGCCCCACGCGCTACGTAGACGGCAGGGCGACCAATCGCTTCCACAACTGCTCCTTTACGCTGTGCGCCCTGTAAGAGAGCCGGGCCCATGAGCGAAGATCCCGTCAAAGAGCATCAGCAGCTGGCTCGCAAGTACAAGAAGTTGGAGCGGGACTATCGCGCGCTCAGTCAGATGTACGAGCAGACAGAGCGACTGCGTACCAGCAATGAGGCAACCAAGGAGCTCTTTAACTTCTACAACCGCCTCCTGCTGAGGAACATCCCCGGCATCATCTTCATGCTCGATCTTGATCTGCGTTTTGTTCTGGGCAACGACCAGACCGTGCAGGAACTCGGCTATTCGGTGATGAATGAACTCGTGGGCATGCCCTTTGCCGAGGTGTTCTCGCCCTTGTTTCCTGAGAGCTGGATACACAGTATGACGGCGGAATGCGCAGACGTTATCGCTGAGCAGAAAGAGCACAGCCGCGAGGATGACCTGCGTCTCAACGACGGCCGCGAGCGGATCTACCAGGTAACCATTGACCCTGCGCAAAAAGACGGGGATGCCTGCCAGGGCGTCATCATCGTGGCCGTGGATATTTCGGAGCTCGTCAAGACCCGCATTGAGGCCTTGCAGGCAAGCCGTGCCAAGGGAAACTTCCTCTCCAATATGAGCCATGAGATGCGTACGCCTCTCAATGCCATCATCGCCATGACCGCCATTGCGCAGGCTGCCGATAATCCGGAGACCAAGGAGCACAGCCTCCAGAAGATTGACGAGGCCTCCAAGCATCTGCTCAGCGTCATCAACGACGTGTTGGACATGAGCAAGATTGAGGCACAGAAGTTTGACCTTTCTCTCGTGGAGTTTGCGTTTGACCGGCTTGTGCAGAAGGTGCTCACCGTGAGTACCTATCGTGTGGAGGAGAAGCATCAGAATTTCTCCGTTGAGATTGACCCCAGTATTCCGCCGGTTCTTTTTGGCGATGACCAGCGACTGGCCCAGGTTATCACCAATCTGCTCTCCAACGCGGTCAAGTTTACACCCGAGGAAGGTACCATCGGCCTCAGTGCCCGTGTTGCGGCCTACGACGAGGATACGCGGAGCCTGGAGTTGGAGTTCAGGGTAAGCGACTCGGGCATTGGCATCTCTCCCGAGCAACAGGCCCAGCTCTTCACTTCGTTCCAGCAGGCGGATTCGGGGATCTCGCGCAGCTTTGGCGGCACCGGCCTGGGGCTGGTCATTTCCAAGAACATCGTAGAGATGATGGGCGGCAGGATTGGGGTTGAGTCGGAGGTGGGGCAGGGCTCTGTCTTCACCTTTACCGTAAGGCTCAGGGCGGTGGACGCTGAGGCGGACACTGCGAGTGCTGCAGGCGGAGATACGGTTGCTGGTGGCCTTGGTGCTGGCAGTGCAGGTGACACCAGCGATGCCGGTGTTGCTGCTGGTGACAGCGGCGCTGGCGAGGATGCCGGCTCAGATACTGGCGCGGGCGGTGACGCGAAGGACAGCAGCAGTGCAAGCGAACGCACCTATGCGGGAGAGACCATACTCCTCGCAGAGGACATCGACATCAACCGTGAGATCGTGCTCACGATACTCGAGCCTACCTTGCTCACCATTGATTGTGCGGAGAACGGTGCGGAGGCCCTGGACATGTTTGAGCGCGACCCGCTCAGATACCGCATGATCTTCATGGATATGCAGATGCCCCAGATGGACGGCTTGGAGGCAACGCAGCGCATCCGGAGCCTCGATCATCCCTACGCGCAGGAAGTGCCCATTATCGCCATGACCGCCAACGTCTTCAGAGAAGATGTCGAGCGCTGTCTGGCGGCGGGCATGAACAACCACATAGGCAAGCCCATCAATCTCGACGAGGTATTTGAGACGCTGAGCAGGTA
>JAISEO010000104.1 GCA_031264075.1 Coriobacteriales bacterium
ACGGCAACAAGCTCTGGATAAAAAACTTTGGTGGGAGTAAGGGCGATGAATTCAACTCTGTTGTTCATGCCTCAGATGGCGGCTTTGTTACAGTAGGTGCATCGTCTTCTGTAAACGGTGATCTTTCTCAGAACAAAGGGGCCACCGACTTCCTGGTTGCCAAGTTTGATGCGAGTGGCAACAAGGTGTGGGCTAAAAGTTATGGAGGAAGCGGAAGTGTCGCCGTTGCCGGTGATGACTGCCTTAACTCCGTTGTTCAGGCCCCAGACGGAGGCTTTGTCGCAGTGGGCTCTTCAGGTTCCTCGGACGGCGACCTTCCGGGCAACAAGGGTTACTGGGATTTCATCATCGCCAAGTTCGACGCAAACGGTAACAAAGTCTGGATCAAGAACTACGGGGGAAGCAGCGGTAACGGCGACTTCTTCTATTCTGTTGCCTCCACCACAGATGGTGGCTTTGTTGCTGTAGGCAATTCAAACTCTTCAGACGGTGATCTTTCGGGTGATGCCAGCGGTGTGGGACTTGCCACCATCGCCAAGTTCGATACAAACGGTAACAAAGTCTGGTTGAGAAAAAGCGGAGGTAGAATTGGTCTTAGCTCTCCGTTCTTCTCCGTCGCCCAAACCTCAGACGGCGGGTTTGTCGCAGCAGGCTCCGCAAACTCCTCAGACGAAAATGTCCATCCTATCGAGAGGGGCTACGGTGACTTCATCATCGCCAAGTTCGATGTGAACGGTAATGAGATATGGCTTAAAGGTTACTGGGGACAAGGCTATGATTCTTTCGCCTCAGTCATCCAGACTGTGGACGGTAGCATTGTCGCGGTGGGCTCTTCGTCCTCTTCAGGTGGCGACCTCCCCGACAACAAGGGCGACAATGACTTCATCATCGCCAAGTTCGACAGCGACGGCTCACTGGACCCCCTCACCCGCCACGCCGGAGATGTCCGCACAGAGACAGCAGTCCAGGCCTCCCGGAAGACATTCCCCGATGCCAGCCAGGTCTCTACAGTAATCGTGGCCTTCTCCCATAACTTCCCCGATGCTCTGGCAGCATCTGCTCTCGCAGGAGCTACCGGAGCACCACTCCTGCTCTCTGCCACAGACTCTCTTGACGCTGTAACTCTCGATGAGCTTAAGCGACTCTCTCCGTCCAAAGTCTACATAGTAGGAGGAGAGGGTGTTATATCTGATGCTGTCTTATCCGAGTTACAGGCTCTTCCGAGCACTCCCCAAGTCTCTCGTCTCGGAGGTGGGGATCGCTACACGACGGCAAGGCTCATAGCAGAGGAGGCCCTGCGCAGTGGCGCTCCAGCCACCGAGGTGTTTCTCGCCACCGGGAAGAACTTCCCCGATGCTCTTGCGGTAAGTCCGTTTGCGGCATACAAGAAGGTACCGGTACTGCTCACAGAGCCCGGAGCACTCTCTCCTGATGCCAAGGCCTTCATTACCGCCAACAACGTTAAGGAAATAACCATCATCGGTGGTGAGGCGGTTGTCTCTCCCGAGGTCTTCTCAGAACTCGAGTCCCTGGGAGTAGGTGTCTCCCGTCTTTTCGGCGATGAGCGCTACGCCACAGCAAGAGCTGCCACCGAGGCACTGATTACCCAATACGGTATGAGTCCCACTCTGGTGGGCATTGCCACCGGCGATAACTTCCCCGATGCTCTCGCGGGAGGAGTGGCTTTAGGGATACGTGGAGGCGTGATGGTGCTGACACCGACTGGCACTTTAAACGCCAACGCTGAGGCAGTCCTCTCTGCGTTAAAGGCCAACCTCCCCGATGTCGAGATATTCGGTGGTACTGCTGCTGTTGCCTCTGAGGTCGAGACAGCGGTCAGGCAGACGCTGGGATTTTGACAACTGCTATCTTGTAGTCGATACGTGCAAAATGAAAGTGTTGGGTGTGTAGCTTCAAGGTACCTGCCTGGACACCGGCAGACACCCCCTGGCCCCGCCTCGACGGCAACAAGGGTGATGCCGGAGGCCGCTTCGACACCATGCAGGCGATAGTCGAGACAGGCTGGAAGGACACAGGCTCAGACACCGCTATCTTCCTCTCCACCCCGGATACCAGACCGGAAAGCGGTCTTGACGCAGACACGATAGCTGCTATCAATTCAGGAGGCTTCAAGAAGGTAATCATCACCGGAGGCACGGCTGCCGTACCGGGCATCGTAGAGGAACAGCTTGCCTCAGCAGGAATAACCATAGAGCGCTGGATGGGAGACAACCGCTATGAGACGAGCGTGGACATCATAGAGAAGTCCCTGCAAGCCTCTGGTGGTGCCCTCTCCCTCAACAACATCATCTGTGCCACGGGCTTCAACTACCCTGACGCTCTTGACGGCAAACGACATGCCGTCTTCAAGTGGCACGGACACGATGGCGTCCACGACGCACAGGATGTCGTCTGGTGTCAATGGCAGGTCTTTGACAGACGAGTCGATGTCCAGCGTAGTGCGGCTTGCCAAACCGACTATCGAAGACACCAGCACGCCGCCTTTAAGGATGAGCCTGTCCTTGTACTGCGAGAGACTCACCCGCTCGAGGAACCGCTCCATCGCGTAGATTCTGATTAGAGCCTGTGCCTTTGCGCTGTTGCCGCCGGACCTGTTCCGGACAAGGGCCTTCAACTGCCTCGACGTGTGTATCATAAAAGCACTTCCATGTACTGTCTCACAGCCTTCTCAACGGAAAAGGCTTTTGCGAGGCGCATCAGCTGCGGCAGGTTTTTGCCCTTCATTCGAGCGTACTCCTTAAAAGCTGTCTGGTAGTCCTGAATCTCGATGCCACTCCTGCTGCGGACGATATCGACGAGCGTTCTCTCGGGGGTATACGACCTGATGGCGTGGCCAGCCGGGGACTGCGTCTCAATAAGTCCCTCCTCGAAGAGCTCCTCCCTGACCTTGTAGACCTTGATGCCCTCGCGCGCCAAGGCGGAGCCGTTTGACCCGGCCTTGAGCGTTACGGAATAGTGGGGCGGCTCCCTGTCGGCTAAGCCGAGCAGAAACAGCGCCGTCTCGTGTGAGAATACCGCATTCGAGAACCGCGACTGGATGATGTACATCCCATCGGGCCATACGTCCTCTGCGGCGTACATGCCGTGGGCAACTCGCTCAAGGCTCCGCATCCTCACGTAGTCGCCAAAATACGATCGCGAGATGCCTGCACTCTCTGCATCGGAGGTCTTGATGTAGCCGCCGTCCTTCTGAACCAGCGAATCCAGTATATCAGTCTTACTCATTTTATCACCACACTTTCATGCTCTGATAGTAATTGAAAAGAGCATAGAAGTAAAGTAGTCGCCCTCGCAACGCTCACGTGACTTGATTCCTACCGGAAGTGCGCGACGGGAGTGCGGACTTCCTAGAAGAATCAACCGTTTCGAATGATTGAAAATGGTGTGAACACCCCTCTGCCTGTGAAAAGAAAGGTCTGGGTTCTCGCATCTCAACACTGGCGGCATGCGAGAAAATCAGAGCAGAGGCGAGAAAACCAGAAAAGTTGTATCAGAAGAACCCGAGGTAGATAGCTTGTTTGCCGAGGAATATGCGTGTACCAAACTTTACCGCCATCAATAATCAAACCCGAATCACCACTGAAGTCAAGCACGATCTTGCCGCCACTATCAAAGGTCAGCCCGTCGCCAAGGTTGGTGGCGATCTTCCCGGTATCGCCGCCAGTTGTGATGGTGAGCCCCTTAGTGGCTTTATACTGTCAATGACCCTTCCTTCCTGCCGCCGCCTTGCCAAAACATCGAATAGAGGGTAATCTGAAATATATGCATAGCATCCCTGAAATATCACAAATCGCATCACCCATAGCCCGTAGCTATGGCATCAACCGTTTGTCAGTGTTCGGCTCATATGCGCGTGGTGAGGCTACGCCGCGAAGCGACATAGATTTTCGTATCGTCGATGACGGCAATCTGCGCGGATTAATCAGGCTGGCTGGGTTTTGCCGTGAGCTTGAAACTGCTCTGAATAACCGCGTAGACGTTCTGACCAATGACGCGCTGGACGACGATTTTCTCAACCGTATCAAAGACGAAGAAGTGATCGTTTATGGATAGCAATCGGCGCAACATTGAAATTCTGAAGAAGATAGTTGAGTATTGCGATCAGATTGATGCGACGAAGGCACGGTACGGCAACTCGCTTGAAACGCTGGAGAATGACCAAGACTACACCAATTCTACGGCCATGAGCATCCTACAAATCGGAGAGCTGACCACTCGCCTTACAACTGGCTTCAAGAAGAAGTACAACGGTATACCGTGGCAGGATATCAAAGCCATGAGAAACATAGCCGCACACCATTACGGCCAATTTCGGCTCCATTATCTCTGGTCTACCATGAACGATGATATCGCCCCGTTGCGTGCTTACTGCAATCAATGCATCGAAGAATTAGGTAAACTGACGTCAGATAATACAGCTTAAGAGTAAAACCAAGAAAAGCGACTCACAGAGAACCCGAGGTAGATGCCTTGTTCGCGAGAGAATATGTGTGTACCAAAACCTATAGGTTTTGGTACAGTCAAAAAACACCCCGGAAGCGGGAGAGCCCTCAGATCTGGAACAAATCAGACGCAATCTGGCAGACAAGCAATTAATCGGTCATATCTTCTAGGGATGCCAGGGTCATCGATAAGCTAATTGAAGAATGCCGCGAATTGCTCGCTTTGAAAGAGGGCTACACCTGTTAAGGGTGTATTGAGAGCTATTTTGCTATTTTTGCACTTCGTGCTATCATAGTAGCGGAACGCTCGGCTGAAGCTGTTTACATCAACATTGCTGAGTGCCACCAACCTGTCTTGAATCCCAGATAATCGGAGACAATCACATGGGTAATGAAAAGCACATCAGTTTTAATAGCGCCGAGGATCGTTCTCAGGTAGCGAGCCAGGCTTTGGAGGATCCCCAGATTCTGGAGGCCCTCATCGAGAACCTGTCCTCCGACCAGCGGCGCATCCGGCAGTTCAGCGCTGCGGCCATCAAAGAGGTGGCGAGTCAGGATCCCCGTGTCCTGCTCCCCTCGGTGCAGGCTATCGCGGATGGCTTGCACAGGCCCGAGGCTCAGACGCGCTGGGAGTGCCTTGAGGCACTCGCCTACCTCGCCCATCTCGATCCGCCGGATCTTGAGGGCATCATTGAAGGAGCAGAGGCCTCGCTGTTTGACGAGGAGAGTGGCATGGCCCACCTGGCCGCCCTGCGTTTTCTGTGCGCCTATGGGGCGCAGAGTGCCAAACGCGCCAATCAGGTATGGCCGCTCATCAAGGAAGGCGTGCAGGTCTACCACGGCGACCCGGAGTTCGTGGACATGCTCGTGGCCGTTGAGGGTTTTGCCTCGGGCAATATCGGCAAGGTCGTCAAGGAGCAGGTCTGTGCGCGTATGGCGTTTGACGCAAGCAATTACACGGGCGACATCGGCAGACACGCCGCACAGATAGTGAAGATTTGTAAGGGCTGAAGCTCGGGAGAATAATGACTACACACAGAATTACGCTGATACCCGGCGACGGCATCGGGCCAGAGATTACCACCGCCATGCAAAGCGTGCTGGAGGCGGCCGGCGTCGATATCAGTTGGGAGAAGGCCGAAGCCGGCGCACATCTGATGGAACGTCTCGGCACGCCGCTGCCTGAGGCGACCATCGATTCGATACGTGCCAACAAAGTGGCTATCAAGGGCCCTGTTACCACGCCGGTTGGCTCGGGCTTCCGCTCGGTCAACGTGCAACTGCGAAAAGAACTGGACCTCTTCGTCAATCTCCGCCCTGCCTTCTCGCTTCCGGGCACCGGTGCCCGCTATGAGGACATAGACCTGGTTATTGTTCGCGAGAACACCGAGGACCTCTACGCCGGCATCGAGTTTGAGGAGGGAAGCCTCGAGGCCGCAGGTCTCATCGCCTACTGCGAGGAAAGCGGCGCGGGCCGTATCCGTCCGGACTCGGGCATCTCGCTCAAACCCATTTCCGTAACCGGCTCGCGTCGCATCGTTTCCTGGGCCTGTGAGTATGCCCTGGCCAATGGGCGCACAAAGGTCACTGCCGTGCATAAGGCCAACATCCTCAAGTATTCCGACGGGCTGTTCCTCAGGGTTGCCCGGGAGGTAGGGGAGGGCTATGCAGGCAGGCTCCAGTTCGAGGATCGTATCGTCGATGCCTGTTGCATGGGGCTCGTCATGCGCCCGGAGGAGTTTGACGTGCTCGTACTCCCCAACCTCTACGGCGACATCATCAGCGATCTCTGTGCGGGTATGGTGGGAGGGCTCGGCATTGCTCCCGGCGCAAATATCGGCGAGGAGTATGCCGTTTTCGAGCCCGTGCATGGCTCCGCTCCCAAATATGCTGGAAAGAATGTGGCAAATCCTACGGCGGAGTTGCTCAGCGCCGTGCTCATGCTACGCCATCTGGGCGAGGCAGAAGCCGCCGACCGCATCCTCACTGCCATCCGGCAGGTCCTGAATGAGGGCACGGCAGTCACCTACGACATACGGCGTGCCAATACCGGCTCAACCGACGGAAGCGTCGGCACGACGGAGTACAGCAACGCGGTGATTGCGCATCTGTAGGAGAGACAGGGCGATTGTCCCACTTTGACTGAAGTATTATTGGAAGGCCTGCTTATCCAGCAGGTCTTTCTACATTTTTGCGGGCAGGTGTGCGGGACAGTCGCCTCGTCCCTGCTGTCCCACTATCTTTTGTCTGTCACATCCTCTTCCCAAAGCAGTAAACCTATGGTATTATGGCGGTATGACACCTACCACTACACATGCGCACACCAACGGACGGGTATTCCTCGACGCGGCACTCGAGCTGGTCTGGCCTACGCGGTGCAGCGGCTGCGAGCGCCCGGGTGTGCTGCTGTGCGAGGAGTGCCGGTCTTCGCTCAAGCGCATAGCGGGCGCACACGCCTGTCCCCGTTGTGGAGCGCCGTTTGGCCGCCTGGTCTGCACCGAGTGCTATAGCAGCGAGGGCAGGGAGCAGCATCAGTTTGAAGCCTGCGTGTGCGCCATGGAACTCGATGAGCTGTCGGGACGCGTCATCGTACTCTACAAGGACAGCTATGAACGCCGCCTGTCCAGCGTGCTTGCAGACTACCTGCTCTCCGCTTTGCCCGCGCCCTGGCTCGGCTGGGCCGATGTGCTCACGTGGATACCGGTGGACAGGAAGGCGCTGCGTCGTCGCGGTTTTGACCATATGGAAATGATAGTCCAGGATCTGGCAGAACGCACAGGCCTGCGCGCACAGAGGCTACTGGACAAACAGCCTACTCGTGACCAACGCGGCCTTACACGTAGCGAGCGCTATGAGAACCTTCAGGAGTCTTTTCGACTTCACGACACAGCCCACGCGCTGCCGCAGCATATCCTTCTCATAGATGATGTCCTTACCACGGGTGCGACGCTCGACGCGGCCAGCAGCAGGCTCAAGGAAGGCGGTGCCGTGGAAGTACGTGTGGCCTGTGTCGCGAGGGCCTGGTGAGTTCTGGTAGAATAGAAGCCCCTCGGGTCTGTGGTTGCGGAGTGGCAGCTCGCGAAGTTTCCGCTCCTAGTCCAAGGTAGTCGCGGCCGAAAGGACCCACGTAAGCAGGCACTTTGGTGCTGTGAGCATGGCGCGGCTTAGGTGTAAGACGTACCGCCCGGTTACTTGAGGCATAAGCCTCCCGGGCGAGAGAGTCAGTAGTGCGATGGTATCAAGCAACCGCTCCCGTATGCGAGTGTGGGGCCAAAGACCAGGTCAGCCGAGGGGCTTTGAGCACAACGGTTAGCAAAGATGAGACAGAAGGAGCAAGTATGAGCAGTATGAGAAGGGCCCGGAGCTGTATTGCCCTGGCAATGACCCTGCTGATGGCCTTATCCCTCATGGCCCTGGGTGGTTGTGCGGGAGCAACGGGAAGCAGGGAGATAGAGCTGGTGCCTGTTGTGTCCAGCCCTGCCGTGGGCACCGCTGGTGTGCTCAAGGTCGGGATCAATTCTACCAATGCTCCGTATGCCGGTCTTTCCAGTGGCAATATGGTGGGCATAGACGTGGATGTTGCGTCCGCGCTCGCCGAGGAGATGGGGCTTAAAATCGAGCTCGTGGATCTCGCGGGACTCAGCGCCGATACCCTGCTTACCGAGGGTGCCATCGACGTGGTCATGGACGTGGAGCAGACCGGCGGCTCGGTTATCCGGGGAACACAGATAGGCCCCTATGTTGAGAGCGGGCCCGCCCTCTTTACGCTGGTCAAATCCTCGAATGAGGTGCCCAATGTGGACCTTCAGACGCTCGCCGGTGTCAAGGTGGCCGCTCAGAAGGACAGCCTCTCCGCCTGGAGCGTGGATGAGCTGATAGGCTCGGGAACCTCCGATCCCCGCGAATCGCTCGCCGCTGCCTTTGAGGCGGTCGAGACGGGACAGGCCACCTATGCCGCTGCCGACGCGGTTGTCGGCTCCTATCTCGCCCTGGAATACGGAGATCTTGCCTGCGTCAAGATGCTCGGCAGGCCCATTGGCGTGTATATGGGCGTTGCGAAGGACAATACCCAGCTGGCCGACGCGCTTACCGTGGCGCTCAGGACCCTGCGCGACAATGGCGAAATGAAGGTAATCCTCTCCAAGTGGCTGGGCCCGGTATCCGCGCTGGTTGTTACCGGTAGTTCGGCGATTACCGCTGGGGCAACCAGTACCTCTTCCAGCGGTACGGCGGCATCGGAGGGACAGATTGACGCGGGGGATGACCTGCCGGATCCCTCCAACGCAAACGGGATGTGACACGGGGGCTTGCGCCTTGCCATGTGCCCGCCTTCCCTACGCTCCCTTTCCCCGGCCTAAAATATACATGTATTTCTCGCAATATGCCCTTTTTATGCAACACGAAAGGGGCGTATTGCCGTATAGTACGGTGACGATATAAATTTGAGAGGAGAGACCATGTCTAAGAGTAACAAGCTTTTCAGTCTGATAGCCGGCCTCGTGCTGGCCATGAGCCTGCTGCTGACCGGCTGTGGAGGCGGAGGTGGCAGCACCACCGGCAATGCTGCTGCTGATTCCGGTAGTGGGGCCGCGGCGCCCGCCGCGAGCGAGATAAGGACGGTGACGCCGGGCGTTCTCACCGTCGGCTCCGACTGCGACTACCCGCCCTTCATCGAGATGAACGGTGAGCAGCCCCAGGGCTTTGAGTACGACCTGCTTTCGGCCATTGCCACCGAGATGGGCTACGAGCTCGAGTACCTCCCGCCCCAGAACTTCGACACGCTTCTGGCCTCCGTGGCATCCGAGACCAAGATGGACGTGGGTTGCTCGTCGTTTACCATCACCGATGATCGCAAGAAGCTCATAGACTTCTGCACGCCGTACTTTGACTCCAATCAGGCGGTTGTTGCCCTTATCGACTCGTCCTATACCAGCGCCATGGACTTTAACGGTAAGGTGGTCGGCGCACAGTCCGGCACCACCGGCGCCGACTGGGTCCGGGAGAACCTCACCGACAGCGGCACCACGCTCAAGGAGTACAACCAGACCTCCGAGGTCATGGCTGCCCTCGTCGCCGGCGACATAGAGGGTGCCTTCTATGACGAGCCGGTGGCTGCCGAATGGGCCTCCACGCTGTATACGAACACCCATATCGTCGAGTCCATCCCCACCGGTGAGCAGTACGGATTTGCCGTCTCCAAGGGCAATCCCGAGCTCCTCGAGGCCATCAACGACACGCTCGTCATCATCAAGAACAACGGGACCTTCGACAGGATCTTCCTGTCCTACTTCCCCGATCTCACCCCACCGAGCCTGGGTGCAAACGGTTGAGGCTGTGCCGGTAGCGCACGCTGAAGTCTGCCTGCCCACTCCCGTGGTGTGAGTACTACGAAAAAATACAGCACCGTCGCCTCTGCCCTGCGGTCCTTTGTGGCACTGGTGGCGGTGCTGTCGCTTGTCGTGTGTGTTGTGGGACCCACGCCTGAGGCCCGCGCCCTGACCGTTGACAAGACCACGGCCCAGCCCAATCAGTCCGACGGCAACCAGATTATCGGCGGAGTACCGACGCGTATCACCTGGGAGGCCACGGTCGGCGACGATGAGGAGATCAAGGAGATACACCTGGTCTTTCCCGCGGGCACTACTCTGGGTGAGGGTGCCAATACCAAGGCGACGGTCCTCGATGGGCTCGCCCGTCTGGAGACACCCCAGGAGAACACCATTACTGATGAGGGAACGGTCATCGATTTTGCCGAGCCGGTTGCCTCGGGGCTGTTGATTCGCGTGGAGATCTTCTATGTCGCACTCCCCGCAGAAAGCGGCCACTACACGCTTACCGGCAGGTATGTCGATGGCGAGGGCACAGAGCGGGAGTTGGAGGAATCGCCAGCCATCGCTGTCATCAGCGTTACGGTGGTCGAGTCGATTACGCAGTGGCTTGACGAGCAGCCCTGGGTCGAGTGGTGGAACTCGCAGCTCTTCCTGCGGGTATTCTTCAACCCACAACTCATCGTTGCCTCCGTCCCTACCCTGTTCCAGGGCTGGCTGCGTTCGCTGGGCCTCGTGCTGGTGGGTTTTCCGCTGGCCATCCCCATTGGCCTGGCCGTGTCCTTTCTCAGGATGGCCCGCTTCAGGATAGTGCGCTTCTTCGCCTCCATCTACGTCAATGTGATTCGTGGCACGCCGCTCTTCCTGCAGATATACATCGCCTTCTTCGGCCTGCCCTTCCTCGGTGTGAGCATCGACTCCTACCTGCTGGGCATCCTCGTGCTGGCGATGAACTCCAGTGCGTATCTCGCCGAGATATTCCGTGCCGGCATCCAATCCATCCACAAGGGTCAGTTCGAGGCCTCTGCCTCGCTCGGCATGAACGCCGTACAGACCATGTTCTCCGTCATACTGCCCCAGACGGTGCGCCGCGTCATCCCCACCGCGACGAGCGAGTTCATCCTGTTGTACAAGGACACCTCACTGCTTGCGGCAGTGGGTGTCATGGAACAGATGATGTTTGCCAAGTCCATGGTGGCCTCGTCGGGCAATATGACCCCCTACATCGTGGCCGCCGGGTATTATCTGCTCGTGACCCTGCCGCTCACCAAGATCATAGGCTCATTTGAGAAGAAGCTTGCCGCTGCCGAAGGGCACAGCAGCGAACCGCCAGACAAAAAGAAAAAGCGCAAACGCCTTCAAAAAACAGAGGACGCTCCGAGCGATTCCTTTGCTCCCCCGCATGACAATTTCAGGCGCGGCAACGGCCTCATGGGCCCCAAGATTTAAGGATCTGAGGTGAGCCTGCATGTCTGATCACCACGAAGTCACGGACAAGGCGGTCGTGCGCATCCAGAACCTCCACAAGTACTTCGGGAGCCTGGAGGTGCTCAAGGGCGTCGACCTGGAGGTGCGCAGAGGCGAGGTCGTGACCATCCTCGGGCCCTCTGGCTCGGGCAAGTCCACGCTGCTCAGGTGCATCAATCTGCTGGAGAAACCTACCGGCGGAGAGATCTGGTTTGAGGACACCTGCATCACCGACCCCAACACCAATATCAACGAGGTGCGCGAGCACGTGGGCATGGTCTTTCAGTCCTTCAACCTCTTTCCGCACCTGAGCGCCAAGAAAAACGTCATGCTGGCGCAGAGGAAGGTTCTCAAGCGTTCAAACGAGGAAGCGGAGCGCATTGCGCTGGAGCAGCTGGCCAAAGTCGGGCTGAGCGACCGCTCGGAGTACATGCCCAGTCAGCTCAGCGGCGGCCAGCAGCAGCGGGTGGCCATCGCGCGCGCTCTGGCGATGGACCCCCACGTCATGCTCTTTGATGAGGCCACCTCGGCCCTCGACCCCGAGTTGGTGCGCGGTGTCCTGGATGTTATGCGCGAGCTGGCCGAGGGCGGCATGACGATGATTGTCGTGACGCACGAGATGGGCTTTGCCCGCGACGTGGCCGACCGCGCGGTATTCATGGACGAGGGCATCATCGTTGAACAGGGCCTGCCCGAGGAGGTCTTCGACAATCCGCGCCACGCCAGGACCCGCGACTTCCTCGGCCATATCATCTGAGCGGCCCGGCAGCTCAGTCCAGCTCCAACAATTCAACAACGCTCACCTGCACGAATTGCCCGCTTGCGGTATGCTTACCAGTAGTATCCGTTACCAACAAGAAGGAGAGCCGTGGAGATAACAGTCACAGGTCGCAAGATGACCATCAGCGATGAGCTCAGGTCCTATGTGGAGGAGAAAATAGGCAACTCGCTCAAGGTGTTCAGCATAACGCCCATGAACGTTGAAGTCGTCCTGCGCAAGGAGAAGAACCCCGCCAACCCCCGGCCCGCTGTAGCCGAGGTCACGCTCTTTACCAAAGGCCATATCATCCGTTCGGAGGAGGCCGAGGAAGATATCTATGCGGCCATTGACGTCGCCGCCGCCAAGACGGAACGCCAGCTGCGCAAGTACAAGACCAAGGTCATAGACCGGCGCTATGGCGGTAAGAAGCTGGGTGAGGCCCTGGTTGCCGAGGAGCATGCCGAGAAGGCTACAAGGGAGATAGATGAGCATCTCGTGCATCTCGAGGAAGATGGCGTAGTTGTCCGTGTCAAGGAGATAGACCTCGTGGCCCTGAGCGAGAAGGAGGCGCTGCTTCAAATCGACCTGCTGGGCCATGACTTCTTTGTCTATAACGATGACGAAACGGGGCTGGTCAACGTTATCTATCGGCGCAGAGACGGCAGCTACGGCCTGCTCAAGCCGCTCATCGAGACCCCCACGTACTAGACACACCAGGCGGGCAGAGATGGACCTTGCCAAAAGCAGACAAAGCCCCCGCGCGCGCAGCGCGGTAAAGCTGATAATCAGCATGGGGATGGTGCTCTGCCTGGTCATTGCCGTGTTCTCGCTCTATCCTGCGCTGCGCAGTTACTATCTGGCCTGGCGCGTTAATGAGCAACTGCTCCAGGAGCTGGCCGTCGTCGAGGATCGCAATGACCAGATCCGCGAACAGATAGCCTATCTCAACACCCGTGAGGGCATTGCCGACCGTGCGCGGGAGCGTTTCGGCTGGGTGCCCGAGGGCGAGAAGGCGGTCAATATCACCGGACTCGAGGTGCTTGATTCCACGACGGTGCTGCCCGCAACCGTGGCCCCCGGCTCTATTAAAGCCCCGGTAAGCTGGTGGTCCGAGTTCTGCGATGCGCTCTTTGCCGTGGAAGAAGAGGCGGACCCAGAGCCCATCCCCGATCCCTTTATCAATAACACAGAGTAAACGGCATGGCACCAACACGGGCATCAGAGGCGGGGCAGGCAGATCAGACCGCTCAGACCGCGCAGGCTGTTCCGACGGCTCAGGAGAAGCGAGCGGTGCGAGCGGCAATAGATCTGGGCACCGTGACCTCGCGTCTCATGATAGGAAGGCTTGCCTGCGCGTCTGCATGCGTGGATGCCAGCAGTGGGAGAGGCAGGGCCGCCGGCGGCGGAAGCGCGAGCGGCAAGAGGGGAGGGACCCTGCGCCGCAGCGTGGAGGTCCTCGAACAGAGCGTCATCATCACGAACCTGGGGGAGGGCCTCACGGCCAGCGGCGTCATCTCTCCTGCGGCCACAGTGCGACTCCTAGCTGCACTCCGGGAGTTCCGGATGCTGCTCGCGGATGCCAGGGCACGACTCACCCACGAAGGCAGGGAAGACCTCGAGATTCCGGTCAAGGCGGTGGCCACCTCCGCGATGCGGGACGCCGCTAACGCGGCAGAAGTACTGCGCGCGCTGGACGAGCTGGGCTTTGCCGTGGAGGTAATCAGCGGCAGCAGAGAGGCCGAGCTGAGTTTCAAGGGAACCCTGAGCGGCTTCAGCGGGCTTGAGGGCACGGTGCTGACCATAGATGTCGGCGGCGGCTCTACCGAGCTCATCCTGGGCACGGGCAGCGCAGAGATACGCGCCTCTCATTCCTTTGATCTGGGCAGCAGGCGGATTACCGAGCTGTTTCTTCCGGGTGATCCTCCGAGCGCGGCAGAGCTACGCAGTGCCCGGGAGTGGGCCGAAGCTCAGATAGCGGGGTTCATAGCCTCTCTGCCGTCCCTGCCCGAGGAGCTGATTGCCGTGGCCGGTACCGCGACCTCGGCGCTCACGATACGCGACGGCATCCGCGAATACGACAGCGCTCTCGTGCACGGCAAGCGGCTCGGCGCAGACGAGTTGGATGCGGCTATTGCCCTGCTCTCGGCTCTCAGGCTGGAGGAGCGCAGGCTCGTGCCAGGGCTGCACCCCGGGCGTGCGCCGGTCATCATAGGCGGTCTGATTATCCTGTCTGCGGTGCTCAGGGCTCTGGGCCGGAACTCCCTGTTGGTGAGCGATACCGACATCCTGCAGGGCATCCTCCTCGAGAGCGCGAAAATCTGTTAGAATACTCTTTCGTTGCGCAGGCATCCTGTAGCGTGCGCAAGAAGAAGCTCAGTGCGCCGTTAGCTCAGTTGGTAGAGCAGAGGACTTTTAATCCTAAGGTCGCGGGTTCGATTCCCTCACGGCGCACCACAAGCTCAGCTCCGTAAAGATGCAGGCGTTCATCGACTCCGTGTTCATCGACAGGTGCAGGCTTGCCAAGGATACGGACGGCTTTTACACCGGCACCGGTGACAGCGGCGACCTGATGCGCTTTGGCCAGGCTAACTACCTTTTGAGCAGCCAGCCTTGGTTTTTGGATAACGTGAAGAGCTGGGTGTTCTACAGCAACGACGACACGGACGACCCCGACGAGTATGTCGTGGAAGACGTGAAGGGCTACTA
>JAISEO010000100.1 GCA_031264075.1 Coriobacteriales bacterium
GCTGAAGCCGTTTGCTATGATGGCGGTGTTGCCCCAGGAGGTATTACCTCCCTCAGGAATCTTTCCCTTCTCATAGATGTCGAGTGCTGTCTCTATTCTGCCGTCTCCGTAGATGCGGGATACCTTACCTGTGCCTACTACAGTTTCCAGCAGAGCGAGGGTAGCATCTGATACTGCGGCAGGACCTCCTATGACATAGGCTCTTTTGGCACCGAGACTTCGTATCGTCTCTTCTGCTTGTGTAGTGAGGGTGTCTGTTGCGGTCAGTACTACCGGGGCATCATAGATCCCGGCAAGGCTTGAGGCGGCTAAGGCATCGGGGAAGTTGGCTCCGCTTGCTACGATGACGTAGTCTGAGATGTCCCAGCCCTCCCCTACTATCGCCTGCATGGTGTCGTAGCGGCCACCACTCTCTCCCTTACCTCCGTCGAGGCGGGGCCAGGGATGCTCTTCAAGAGTGTCGGGGACTTCATCTTCAGGACCTTTATCTTCAGGAACACGGATGGTGAGGGTGCCTTTTACATAGGTGATGGTGTAGTTGGCTATGGTATTGACATTACCGTTCTGTATGACCGCAGCTCGGGCGGTTATGTTATAGCTGCCTGCTTCCTCTCCCGGTGTACGCGTAAGTGTGATGCTGGCGAGCCTGTCAGCCCCCTTAAGCCCCGAGACCCTGCAGGTGAAGACAGGATCTGCCGCGCCAAATGCCTTCTCCTTTGCGTCTACGGTAATCGTGAGCGGCACCGGATTGATGGTGAAGCCCGCCTGCAACTGCCCTTGATAGTTGCCCTTTCCTGTGGCCGTTACGGTGCCCTGGCTTTCGATAATGCTGGATGCATAGCTCAGGGTGTAGTCTTTCCCGGGGGTGAGGACAGTCCCTTCCCTCGCCACGGTGATGCCCTGCGGAGTGGCAAGGCTTCCGGTGTAGGCATAGCCCTGTGTGTTGATGCCGCGCAGGGTAAAGCCCTCTGCGCTGAGGTTCAGCGCCTTGATGGTAAGTGTTCCCGCGAGATAGGTGACAGGGTAGCTTGCTGGCGGGTTTTCGCCCTCTCCCTCTATGATGGCATGGGAGCCGGTGATGCTGTAGCTCCCTGCGTCGTCGCCCGGTGCGCGGGTGATGGTAAGGCCCGTAACTCTGTCCTTGCCCTTGAGGCCCTGGACGGTATAGGTGAATACCGGGTCTGTCTCCCCATAGTTCTTTACAAAGCTGCTGAGCGTGATGGTGAGGCGGTCTGGCACCGGTACAACGTTCTTTTCCCAGGCAAGGGCGGGGTAGGTATCGCCCGCTACCCAGGGGCCGGGGCTCTGGGTAGCGTTGAGTAACGCGACCTGGGCGGCGGAACTCAACTCAGAGGCAGCCCGGACCTGGATGACCCCGCCTCCGCCTTCGGGCTCGGTGTACTCGCTGTTGACACTGCCCTGCCAGCAGCTCCCCTCGAGATAGTAGAGATTGGAGAACTTTGCTGTCTCTGACCAGCTGCCCACCTTGCCGGTAATGGCCCCCATATACTCCTGGTTGCCGCCGAGGGTATGGAGAACCGTGCCGCTGTTATAGCTGTTGGCAATGGAGTTGTTGGGGTAGTTGCGGCCCGCAGAGCCGATGATGCCGCCGACAGGCCCATGACCTGTGATATCGCCGTCATTGTAACAGCTATCGATAAAGACGTAGTCTGTAGCAGAACCGATGATGCCGCCGACACCACTGCTGTTTCCAGAGGAGGTGGAGCTGCCACTGGTGAGTATCTCACCTTTGAAGTAGCAGCCCGTGATATACAGGCCGTTGGGTATTGAAGCACCGACGCCGCTGTAGCTGGCGATGATGCCGCCGATGCTTACGATGGCGGAGTCGGAGGTGGAAAAGATGTCCACCTCGCTTCCGACCTTACGGATGATGGTGGGGGCCGTTGGGTAGGGGTACTCAACAATATGGGCAACGAGGCCGGATATGCTCGTGGCAGAAGAAGTGAGAGCACCCTTGACGACGAAGTTCTCTATCGTCGCCCCCGACACGTAGTCGAAGATTCCTCCTGTTCCGGTGGCAGTGCTGTGGAGGCCCGAGATGGTGTGCCCTTTGCCGTCGAAGGTGCCCGTGAAGGGCTTGGCATTCGTGCCGATGGGTGTCCAGGGGTTGGTGGATGTGCTGGCCGCCAGGTCGATGTCTGCTTCGAGAGATACGGTATAGCCGCTGTAGTAGCCAGCCGGGGTGGCAGAGGCGGTAACGGCATTCGCAAAGTTCTTGAAGTCCTGGGCGGTGTAGATCTGCACAAGGGGGTTGATGGTGATGGCGGCAAGCGTGCTTGCCGTGGACTGCGTCTTCACCTTCTCGAAGGTATTGGTAACGAGGCAGTAATAGTGGGTGGTGCCAAGCGTTAAGGTGGCAGGCGGGACGTAGTTGGCACCCGTGGCCCCTGGTATCTTCACGTCGCCCGGTGTGGGCACGTCGCCGACAAGTGGGTCGCTTGCAGGAACGTCGCCCGTGGTGTTGGAGTACCACTGATAGCTGAGATCGGCGTCAAAGCCTGCCGTAGCTCCGCCGAGGTCTGCGGTGATGCTGAGAGAAGCCGGTGCGACCATCTGGCGATAGCTGGCGCCTTCTTGAAGCGCGGAGCTGTCGACGACAGGCTTGGCCGCTTCGGTCTCTGAGACCAGGGCCACGAGCGCCGTATCGCTGATGGTCTGTACCGTGTAGCCGCTGTAGAGCGGATTGGGAATGTCAAAGGTATTCGTGACAACGCAGTAGTAGTAATAGCTATCAAGGGCAAGGTTAGTGGCCGGTGTGAAGGCCGGAGAGCTCAGCACGCCGGATACCGCGCTATTGGTCTCGGTGAGAAGGGGATTGGGCTCCGAGCCATCGGTGTTGTAGTACCACTGGTAGCTGAGCGTGCCCTCTGAGCCGACAGTCGGTGGCGCAGGCCTCTCAGCTGTGACGCTCAAGGCCTCAGCACCGGCCGCGTTTTGCAGATATTGGCGAGGCTCAGGCTGTACGGAGATGACCGGCGCGGCCTGCGCGTCGCTCCACACGACAGCCTTGACCACGGCGCTGTTGGTGCTGACGGCATTCGAGTCCTGATAGGTATTGGTGGCCTCACAGAAATACCAGGTGGTGCCGAGGGTCGTGATGGGCGGTGTGTAGCTCGTGCCTTCCTCTCCCCAGAGCTTTGTGATATCCTCTGCGCGCTCGGGGGTTTCTGTGGTGCTCCTATACCACTGGTAGGTAATCTCTCCCACTACAGTGCCGTCTGTGTTCTCCGGTGGCGTAGCATCCACACTGAGTGCGGTGGTCGCAACACCCTCATCGCTCTGTACATACCAGGTGTCCCGTGGCTCGGTAGCAAAGACCGGCTTCCATACGGTATCGGTGGTGATGAGGCTTATACTGAAGATGCTGCTGGTCGTACGCTTGAAGTCGTCTATACCCTCGCCCCACCGGTTGGTGACAACACAGTAGAAGTAGTGCCAGCCCGGGGTGTCTGCCAGGGTGGCCGTCCACTCGTAGCTCTTCTCATCCGCGCCCGCAATCTTTGTGCCGTAGTTGTTGAGTGCATTCGTGCTCCTGTACCACTGGTAGCTGAGGACGCCGCCCGCGCCGAGGGCGTTGGGATCCGTCGGTGCGACGGCGGTAACAGTCAGAGCAGCGGTGTCCGGGTCGCCTCCTGCCGTGATACGCTCCTCATCGAGGGTCTCACCGGTGATACTCGGCGCGCCGTTACCGAGTTCCCAGGCAAGGCGGGGGGAGTCTGTGCCCGTGATATAGCTTGCCGTACCGTTGTTGAGTTCTGCGAGGAACCCTGGGGATCGGAACGCGTCCGCATCCCTGGACTCACCCGTGTCAGCGGCAGGCGGCTCTCGGTCCACACAGCCGACAAGGGAGTAATTATTGGTAGAGTAGTAGGAGCTGACAGAAGCCCGGTTGATAGCCGCGACGACACCGGCAACAGCAGAGGTGGAGGAGATGGTGCCCGTGTTATAGCAGTTGCGTATCACATTGTTAGTGGAGCCCTGGGTTATGCCGGCAGCATAGTAGGGACCGGTGACACTGCCGGTGTTGTAACACTGGGAGAAGGAAGAGCTGCCTACGGTTCCCCCACATACACCCGCTACCATGTTGTTCGTGTTGGTAGAGGAGCTCGCGACGGTGATGTTGCCCGTGTTGTAACATCCCGTAAAGCTGCCACCGTACGAGCCCACGCCGGCGATGTATTGATTGGCCGATGTGGAGGTGGCGGTGACGGTGATGCCTGCCTCGTTGCCGCAGTTGGCAAAGAGGGCGGACTGGGTCGCAGAGCCAGCGGCTATGCCGGCTATGTGAGTGGCGACCGTGCCCGTGATAGTGATGGAGCCGCGGGTGACGACATTCAGGAATCGGGCACCCGAACCCGCCATGCCCACGCCGAGTGCGATATTCTGTTTGGCTCCCGCCTGGGTAATGCTGATAGTGCCGTCTATCTCAACATTTGAGAAGGTACTTCCACTGCTATCCGTGCCTACGAGCAGGCCTGTTGCCCAGCTGGAGCTGCCGCTGGTATAATTCATGCTGCCCTCAAGCTTGAGGTTTCTGATGGTAGCGCCGGAAATACGGCCGAAGAACCCGGTGGGGGCATCGCGCCACTCGCCGCTGAAGGAAAGCCCGGTGATGCTATGTCCATTACCCTCAAAGATGCCGGAGAAGTAGTAGGTATAGTCCCTGCCTATGGGCGTCCAGTTGCCACTGGTCGGGGGATACTGAGAGAGGTCCAGATCTGCCGCGAGCTCGATGGTCCTGCCAGCGAAGGCATTTGCGGGGAGGGTCTCCTCACCCACCACCTTGCTGCCGTTGACCTCATTGGCAAAGTCGAGGAGATCGGCCGGGGTGGAGAGGATGCGACAAGGGGTCAGGGTGAGGCAGGCCGCACTGCTTACCGCACGTTCTATCGGCAGCTCGGCGAAGCTCGTGGTGACGACGCAGTAGTACCAGATCTCGTCTCCCGCCACGCCCTGGACGACCGGCGTATAGTCTGAGCTGGTAGCCCCGGCTATCCTGTCGGCCTCGGGGGCAGTATCAGCGCTTGCAGGAACGAGTCCGCTCCTGTTGGCATACCACTGGTAGTCGAGCCTTCCCTGTACCGTAATGCCGGGAGCCGCCGCCTCCTGCGTGGCCACTACCCTAAGGGGTGTGTCGGGTGTGGTAGCCTCCTGCACGAACATATCCTGAGGCTGTGTGGTGATGAGGGGTTTTGCCGGTGCGCCGTCAAGCACCACGATGGTGACGATGTCGGTGAGCACCTTCTCCTCGCCGTCGTCGTTCCCACTGCCTGCGTAGGTATTGGTGACTTCACAGAAGTAGTAGGTGACGCTCGGGCCTGTGGTATCCGGAGCGAGGGAGCTAAGGTCCGGGCTGCCGGTAGCGGTGGCGCCGTCATAGTTCTTCTCACTATTGGAGTACCACTGGTAGCTGAGTTTGCCCAACCAGCCCACGTGGTTTCTTTTGGGGAGGGCGGCCCCTACGCTCAGTGCATCGGGCTCTGCTCCAACCGCGTAGAGGCTACTCTGCGGCTGGGTGGTGATAACAGGCCAACCCGCTCCCTGCTCGAAGGCGAGCTGGGGAAAGCCCTGGGGGTTGAAGCGGAACTCAGGGCCGAGCCGCGCGGGGAAGGCCTCCCCTTCAAGCTCTTCGGCAGGCACTGCCGTGGTGTTGGGCCGGACTGTGCCGACGGCGGTGGAGCTGAGGTAATAGCATTCCGTACCGGCGGCAATCTGGGCACCGTCGCCTGCCAGCGGACCGAGGTTGTTGCCGGTGCCTGCCTTGGAGACTGCGCCGGAGTTGTAGGAGCGTGTGAGGCTACCGCTGCCGAGTCTGCCGACGATGCCGCCGACATAGGCGCTGGAAGAGGAGCCACCGGTTATATCGCCTGAGTTGTAGCAGCCTGTGACGCGTTCTGTGTCGTTGAGTCCTCCCACGATGCCACCGGTATAGCCACCTTCAATCCCGGTTGCCGTGACGTCTCCATGGTTATAGCAGTTGATTACCGTGGAGCTGACATTGCTCGTGAAGCGCCCGACAATACCACCGGTATAGACGACAGAGCTGTTGTATGCGTTAGTAATATCAACATCTGCGCCCACATTACGTACCTGCAAGGTCGATGGTGCTGAAACTGTGTCATCGATGAGTGAGCCGACTATCCAGGCGTTAACGTGTATTGAACCCTCAATGAAAACGTTCTCAAAGACTCCCCCATTGAACTTGTGGAAGAGGCCACCACGTCCTGAATTCGTCTCAGAACTGGAAACATAGTAGCCACTGATTGTGTGATAGCCTCCGTCAAAGTTGCCGAGGAAGCTGGCGGAAACAGAGTTGAAGCTGGTGCCGGCTGGCCCTACGTCAGGCCCGCAGACACCGGAAAGGTCAATGTCCTCGGTAAGGTAGACCGTGATGCCGGCAAAACGGCTCGTATAGACTGCCACGTCATCGGCAAGCAACATAAGCTTTTGCGGTGTGCCGATGGAGTAGCTGGGGGCTACCGTGACTTTGACGACATCGGTAGTCGTAGTCTCCTTCTCGGTGAGGGCAACAGTGTTGGTGACGACACAGAAGTACCAGGCTTCACCCACATCAAGGGTCGGTGCCTCATAGCTTGAGTTCGTGGCACGGTAGAGGGGTTTTGCATCAGCTATGATGTCCTCATCAGCTGTGCCTTCTGCTATCTCTCCCACATTCCTGTACCACTGGTAGCTGAGGGTGCCTTCGGTGCCTGCTACCTCGGCCTGAACGGAAAGTTCCGTCTTTTCGAGGAATTCGGTCTCGGTGTCCGCCGACTGAGTCTTGACGCTCACCGCTCCTGCTGCCGTGCCCGCTGCAAAAACACTGATGAGGATCGGGGTGCTGAAGGCAGAGGCAGATTCCTGGTATTCCCCGTCTGTCCAGGTGTTAGTGACACGGCAAAAGTAATAGCTGGCCCCGTTGGTAGTAACGGGAGGGGTGTAGGTGGAGTCAGTCTCACCTGTGAGAGGCTGTGCGGTTGCCATGCTCTGGCTGCGTTCGGTACTCTGATACCACTGATAGGTGAGGCTTGAGTTCTCGGGCTCAGAGAATACATGGTCTGCAAGGGGAGCAGCTGTCACGCCCAAGGGTGTAACACCAAGAGCGCCGTTCACGTAGCCCTTGTCAGTTGAGGAAGAGGTGATACCGGGGGCACCGCGCATCGTAAGCGCAAAAGGAAGGGTCGGAAAGCCCCCCCTCGACATAACTGAGGAAGGGTTCTTCGAAGTACTCGTCAGTTGCGGCGAAACCGTATCCCTGTACGATGTCTTCAAGGAGCTTGGTCACCCCGGCGGGGTCGGTAGTGCCGACAGCAGATCCTATGCCGCTATCATGGGATCCTGCGGAGTAGAAGACATACTCATAGACGACGGGCGCTGTCCCGTAATAGCCCACCACCCCACCGATGTATGGGTCAGCAGGGCCTGTAGCAGCTATGATAGCACCCACACTGACACAGTTGATGAGAAAGGTGGTAGAGGCGGAAGGGTTCAATCCGGCACAAATGCCACCGATGCGGAAGCCCGTGCTGGAGGGGTTGGGTGTTCCGTTGTAGGTGATAGAGCCCAGGTTAAGGCAGTTTTGTATGCACACGCCGGTGCCATTTCCTACAATGCCACCGAGCAGGTACTGCTGAGTACAGCTGCTTTGTAAGCTGGCATTGTAGTAGCAGTCCCTGACCGTGCCGCCTGTACAAGTGCCCACGACGCCACCATATATATTGCTGTTGTTCTGTGTGTTTGAAGAGCTGATGTTGACCTCTGAGCCGACGTTTGAGAGGGTGAAGTCAGAGGCACTGCCAATGATACCGCCGGTGGAACCATTGCCAGAGGTCGTGATAGAGCCCTGGACGATGAGGTTTTCAATGGAGCCCCCCGCAACTCCCGAGCCGATGAAGCCCTTTGAAACAAGGGTCTCACCGCTTGTGAGGAAGAAGTTGCTCACCGTATGGAAGTCCCCGTCAAGATGACCAGCGAAGTTCTGTATGAGGGGCCAGGTCGTCGTGTCGAGTGCCACAGCCAGGTCTATGTCGACAGTGAGCCGGTAGTAGGTTCCGTTGGTGTTGGAAGATGTGGCAGCGGCATCAGTGGCAAAGGCCATGAGGTCGTCCGCGTTGGTGATGAGATAGGGGTCTTCCTTGGAACCATCCCCTGCAAGGCTGAGTGCCAGAGCTGCCAGAGCAGCTCCCTCGGCCTCTTCTCCTACCCCCAGTGGTGCTGCATTCCCCTCCCCGACTTGTGCTAGCTCAGCTTCAGAAGCTGGTGAGCCCCCCCCCCCCCCGGGGGCTTCTGAGCCTTCCAGCACGACGGGCTGGTCGGGGGTGGCGTATGCTGTTGTGGGGGCAAAGGCCGCTGTAGAGGGCATGCACAGACCCAGAGCCAGTACGGTTGCACAGGCCATCCTGAGTGCCTTAGTTGAGATTGTTGTCATGCCTACCACCACGCCTCACCTGGTTCTGCTGTCCGCTCCTGTTTTCTCAGAGAAGAATATTCTTACCGGTTATTCTTACAGGGACAGACTATAGTGGAGCTGAGGGTGGGTGTCAATGGGTATTTTATTGTGTGCGTCTGGGCGGCTAGGCCTCCAGGGCGCGTATGAGATTGACGGTCTCGAGGGCGCCGAGGGCGCATTCGTAGCCTTTGTTGCCTGCCTTGGTGCCTGCACGCTCGATGGCCTGCTCCAGATTCTCCGTGGTCAGCACGCCGAAGAGTACGGGGATTCCGGTCTTGAGCGCCACGGCCGCGATGCCTTTGGTGACCTCGTTGGCGACATACTCATAATGGGCCGTATCGCCCCTGATGACCGCTCCCAGGCAGATAATCGCGTCGTACCTCTGCGTCTGGGCCATCTTTGAGGCAACGAGGGGTATCTCAAACGCGCCGGGGACCCAGGCTACCTCGATGTCATGGGTGCCAACCGCGTGGCGCGCCAGGCCGTCGAGCGCCCCATCCAGCAGCTTGCTCGTGATGAACTCATTGAAGCGCGTCGCGATAATCCCAACCTTGATGCCTTCGTTTACCAGTTTGCCTTCGTACGTTTTCATGGTCGTTCCTCTCATCGGGCTGTGCCCAGTTTGCACAGCTTCTAACATACTGTTTCCGCACCCGCCCCTGTGCCTGTTGCCAGAGGCAGGAAGTAACCACCGTCTTTATTCCAGGTCCAGCAGGTGTCCCATCTTTTCCTGCTTGGTCTTGAGATAGAAGTAATCGTGGGCGTTTGCCTCTACTTCTATGGGCACACGCTCGGTTATCTCCAGCCCAAAGCCAGAAAGCCCATACACCTTGTCCGGGTTGTTCGTGAGCAGCCTGAAGGAGCGTACCCCGAGATCCCGGAGTATCTGCGCGCCGATAAAATACTCACGCAGATCTTCTTCAAAACCCAGCGCGAGGTTTGCCTCAACGGTATCCATGCCCTGGTCTTGCAGCTCATAGGCCCTGAGCTTGTTGATGAGCCCGATGCCGCGCCCCTCCTGGCGCATATACAGCATGACGCCCCTGCCCTCGCGCTCTATCTGCTCCATGGCCGCGGCGAACTGATCGCCGCAGTCGCAGCGGAGCGACCCGAAGGTATCCCCGGTGAGGCATTCGGAATGCACGCGGGCGAGGATGTTCTCTCCGCCTGCGATATCGCCTTTGACGAGGGCCACATGGTGTTCGCCGTTGAGCTTGTTGACATAGCCATGCGCGACGAACTCGCCGTAGCTGGTAGGCAGCCTGGTGGTGGCCACGCGCGCAACAAGCTTGTCGTTAATCTTGCGGTACTCCTGCAGGTCTGCGATAGTGATTATCCTGAGCTTCCACCGCTGGGCAAACTCGATAAGCTCTGAGGTCCGCATCATCTGGCCGTCGTCACGCATCACCTCACAGCACAGCCCACATTCCTTGAGGCCGGCCAGGCGCATGAGGTCAACCGTGGCCTCGGTGTGCCCGTTGCGTTCAAGCACGCCGTTTTCTTTGGAAAGCAGGGGAAACATATGCCCCGGACGACGAAAATCCTCGGGGCGGGCATCGTCTTCCACGCATTTGAGCGCCGTGAGGGAGCGCTCGGCGGCAGAGATGCCCGTTTTGGTGTCTCGGTGGTCGATGGAAACCGTAAAGGCCGTCTCATGGTTATCGGTATTATCGGCAACCATCTGCGGGATCTGGAGACGGCTGCAATACTCGGCACTCATGGGCATACAGATAAGCCCCTTGGCGTGGGTGGCCATGAAATTGACGTTTTCTGTGGTGGCATGTTGGGCGGCGCAGATGAGGTCGCCCTCGTTCTCGCGGTCATGGTCGTCAATGACGAGTACCTGCTCCCCCCGCTTGAGGGCGGCGAGCGCATCGGCCACCGTGTCCAGCTGCGCTCGGATTTCTTCTTCGGTCTGGTAGCTCATGGTGTCTCCTAAATCCCGAATCCGTTCCGTACGAGGAGCTCCGCGGTTATCCTGCTGCCGCTGCTGCCCGCCGGGCTGGCTGTGGTGTCAGCTGCCGCGTGCGCCGTGGAGCGTGCCCCGTACTGCTTGTCTGAGCTGTGCGGATACGTGAGCAGCCGCTCGACGTATTTCCCCAGCACGTCGTTTTCGATATTGACGGTGTCGCCCACGCGCTTGGTGCTGAGGGTGGTTTCCTCAGAGGTATGCGGGATGATTGACACACTGAAGGAGCGCGGCGTGAGCTGAGCCACGGTGAGGCTGATGCCGTCGAGGGCAATGGATCCTTTGAGGACGACATACCGCAGGATGCCCCCGTCCGCCTCGACGGTGTACCAGTGCGCGTTATCATCCTGCTCAATTCTGGCCAGGGTACCGCAGCCATCAATGTGTCCCGAGACGATGTGCCCGCCAAAGCGCCCCGTCACAGGGAGGGCCCGCTCCAGATTGACCCTGCTCCCCCGCCGGAGCCCGCCCAGCGTGGAGCGTTCGAGCGTCTCATGCATGACATCGGCACAGAAGCTCTGCGCGTCAAGCCGGGCAACCGTGAGACAGACGCCGTCCACCGCAACGGAGTCACCCAGACGCAGGTCGTCAAAGCAGCGGGGCCTCTCCAGGGTGAGCGCAGACGAGGCCCTGGCTCTCTGCACCCTCTCCAGGGTGCCTACTGCCTCGATTATTCCGGTAAACACGGGGCCACCTCGCCTTCTATGCACAGGTCATCGTCAAAGGAGCTCTGTTCGATACGCACCAGGCGCCAAGCCTCCTCAGGCCTTGCCACGCCGAGTCCTCCAAGGGGAGAGGGCGCGGCACAGCCACCAAACAGTTTGGGCGCCAGGTAGCAACGCACCGCGTGCGCCACTCCCGCGTCCAGGGCGGCGCCCTGCAGGGTCGGGCCCCCTTCGAGCAGTACGCTGTCTACCCCGCGTGTGCCGAGCAGCTTCATCAGAGCGGGGAGATTGACGCGTTGTCTTCCGATGCCGGTGTGAGCGCTCATCCCGCTGCTTCCTCCGGCGTCTGGCCCGGCAGAATCCGCGCGGTTCCCTCCTGCCAGAGTGACGACCTCCAGGCCCACCGCCTCAAGCTGCCGCTTCCTGTGTTCGTCCTCTGACAGCGTGGCAATGAGCGTGGGCAGGGCCGCGGCGGTTTGGGCTATCTGCGAATCGAGGGGAATCCTGAGGGCAGCGTCGCAGATGACGCGCAGAGGGTTGTGCCCGCCGGGCGCGCGGCAGTTCAGCAGGGGATCGTCCGCCAGCACCGTGCCGATGCCCACCATGATGGCCGCGTAACGTCCGCGGAGCCTGTGGACATCCGCGCGCGCCTTCTCGCCCGTTATCCACTGCGAGGCCCCCATGCGCGTTGCCACCTTGCCGTCTGCCGTCATCGCGTATTTGAGCAGGGTGTAGGGGCTTCCGTCCTGGATAAAGTGGAAGAAGATGCGGTTGAGCCGGTCGCACTCGGGCTGCATGCAGCCGGTGTGTACCTCGATGCCTGCGGCGCGTAGCTCGGCAATGCCGCGGCCCGCGACGAGCGGATTGGGGTCGTCCGACCCAATAAACACCCGGGAGATGCCGCTGGCGATGAGAGCTTCGGTACACGGCGGCGTCTTTCCCGTATGGGAACAGGGCTCAAGGCTTACGTACAGCGTGGCGCCTTCTGGAGATTCGGTACAGGACGCGAGCGCCTCCCGCTCGGCGTGCGGCCCGCCATAGCGTGCATGGTAGCCTTCTCCTATGCAGCGGCCGTCCTTGACGATGACGGCGCCCACCTGCGGATTGGGGTTGACCCAACCTCCGCCGAGGGCGGCCAGCTCAAGCGCTCTTTGCATGTACTGAGAGTCTGTCATCTTTCCTTCCCTGCATTCAATGTTCCAGGGCTTTGAGATGACGGACAGGCCACTGCGCATCAATCCCGCTGATGCCGGTGCCTATGCGAATGCATCTTCTTCCATCCAGACTTTTCTTGGAGTTGTAAGGCACGCTTGCACGAAAGCGTGTTCTACCGCTCCTTACTGTCGGCTTCGGAATCTCACCGAATCATGCCAGGGAAAGCATCGCCTGATGCTTCGCCACGGCTCGTGGGCTGTAACCACCGGTAGGGACTCACACCCTGCCCTGAAGATGTTCTCAGTGTACAGGTAATATGTCCTTTTGTAAAGAGTCTCTCCACTCACTCAGAAAATCCACGAGTCTTGCATAAAGCTCATCCATCTTTTTACTCTCAATGGCTCCAATGCGCTTTGCCAGCTTACTACGCGGTATAGCAACCATCTTGTCGAGCATCACGAAGCTATCGACTTTCAGCCCATTTGCCTGGGTCTTCGGCAAGGCTACCCGATAGTCCCTTCCCGTTGCATTCACCTCATGCGATGTGATCAGACAGGTTATTACCGATTCGGCTTGTCCATACCGATCCGATTGAATAATCAGAGCTGGACGCGGTTTGGACGCATAGCCGCTTTCTGCGCCAATCCAGATCTCACCTCTCTTCATAGCGATACTCTTCTGCCACATCATCGATGTAGCCTTGATACTCGGGATAGGCACTGTCAAAATTTGAGATGGAGACTATCGGCTTGTTGATATCAAGCGGTATCTTCTTCTCTTTTGCGATAAGCGTAACAAACATTCGCACTGCGTCACTGAGACCCAGACCGTATTCATTAACCACCAGGGATGCCTGCTTCTTAATCTCAAAGGGAACCCGCGCGGCCACCTGTGTTGTCTTTTGCATCGTACTCATAGGACACCTCTTGCCTTGTATTGTCACGTATTGCCTGCAATCACCAGCGGTTGTCGACGATTGCTAACATGAGTATAGCACAGGTTGAGGCTTGCAGCGTCGCTTCACTCCTTGCAATCACAAAAGGGGTGCTCCTCCCTACGCAAAGACCTGCCTCCCGTAGGTAGCGGAGGAGGCAGGTCTTTGGTATGTAAGCGTGCACTCGACGAGTGTCTGCTCGCTCGCCCCACGCTTACCCGTAGGTAAAACCCCGAGAGGCAGGGGGTTTCTCATGAGAGGCTAGAAGCTGGGCGTGAGGGTATTGATACGCTCAGAGTCTGGCATCTGTTTGGTGATGATCTCCAGGTCGGCGACCTCTGTTTCCGCGTTGCCACCAGCTGCGTTGATGCCGGCAATGCGGCCAAAGGTGAGACAGCGACCATGGTTGGTACCGGGATTGATGGTGGGGTAGTCGTTGGAGAAGTACTCGCCACCGGCGGCACCGGCCACGTAGAGGCCATCGATGGGTTCGTCGTTCTCATCAAGGATACGGCAGGCCGTGTCCTGACGCAGACCACCGGAGGCCGCCAACAGGGTGGAGATGAGCTGCCCACAGAAATACGGTGCCTCGTCGATGGGCCAGAGGATCTCGGGGCGCTTGCCAAAGTCGTCGTCGTTGCCCTTGGCAACCAGCTCATTATAGCGCGCCACGGTTGCCTTGAGGTTGTCCGCCGGAATGCCCGCCATCTCCGCCAGTTCGTCAAGCGTGTCAGCCGTAAAGAGCAGGCCCTGGTCGATCTTTGCCTGGCGGAGCTTGAGCTCTACGTCCATGTCAAAGGACGTGCCATAGCGACGATACTGCTGGCCCGAGGAAATTCCGCCGGCGTAGCCGTCCTCGCAGGCCTTGGCCTGCTTTTGCAGTGAATTGGCGTCATAGATAGTAAAGGCGAGCCCTCCCGGTTGAAACGCCTTGACGCAGGATTTGGACTGCGTGTTGACATCCTCGTTCATGAAACGCTTGCCCTCGCCGTTGACATGCAGGAAGTTATAGCTCTGCGCGCCGGACTCCAGGTGGATAGTGGCACAATGCGGCTCGCTCGGCTGCATGGCTCCGCCAATCCAGAGGACCTGCTTGTGCAGGTCGCCCGTGGAAATAAGGCCCGGCATGTAGAGGCGGCTGTCGGCAACCCAGGAGAAGGGCTGGTAGCGGCTGCGCATCTCATCATCATCAAGGTAGTCCCCGGATGTGATGACGATGGACTTGGCGTTTATCTGGGTGTAGTTGCCTTCCTCGCCCACGATGGCACCGGTAACAGGACCATTACCCTCACGCAAAAGACGCACGCAGGGGCTGTTGTACCGGAACTCAACACCAGACTCCTCGGCCTTCTTGATGACAGCGGGAATCAGCACGACCATGCCCAGACCGGTAGAAACGCCGTCCAGATAGATGAAATCGGTGGTGTCATCATAGAAGAAGTGGGTGACCGGCTCTTCAAAGTAGTCAGGGCCCTTGTAGTAATCGCACCACATGGTGGCGTGCAGACCCGAGTCAGCCACGTAATCCACGAGCCAGTCCATGCAGGCACCCGACTTCTTGGCAATCTCCCACAGCAGTGGCTCCTTTACCCGGCCTGTTGCCCATTGAATGAGGCGGCGTACGGTTTGAGAGTAGTCGGTCTGGGGAATCCAGCCCTCTGCCATGAACTGCTGCACGATCTTTGAGCCGTAGGCGGTGATATGCCCGCCGCGCCCGCTCCAGGTCTCGCCCTTGTCAATGGCCAGTACCTTGACGCCCTTCTCAGCGGCAGACGCCGCGGCCACCACGCCGGCCCAACCAACACCTACCACCAGAACATCAACATCCTCCTCGCCGGTTATCTCACTGGCGGGGATGTCTGCCGGCTTTTTGAGGAACTGCCAGTCAACCGCATCGTTGGCACCCAGACGGTCGCCGGTGAGGCTGGCGGACGAAGCGCCGCTGCTCTCAGCCGCCTGTCCAGATGCAGGAGCCGGACTGGGTGAAGCCGGTGCGCAGGCAGCCAGGCCCGCGGTGCCAACCGCAGCGCTGGCAAGACCTGCGCCTACCAGAAACTGCCGCCTTGAAAGGCCTGCATCCTTCTCAAGGTCTTTGCTTTGCTTCTTACTCATCTTCTTCTCCTTACCTCGTGGTTTGCAGTTCAAGGCTTCCCTCGCCCGGAATTGCTGCCCGCCTGCTTCGCGGGTGTGCTCCGGTACCAGAACCCATCGAACTGCCTCTTGGAGTCCATACTACGAGGCTCAAGAAGAAATGGGAATACCGAGCACCCGGGTAAATCCTCATAATCTGACACTACCCCCGGCAGGGGTAGAAATCATCACTTGCGGTATACTATCCGGGAAGGAAGAGATTGGAGCCCTGACAACTGGTTTATCCCGTTTGGAAGGAGAGTTCTCTATGCAGAAACAGTCACGTTACTTCTTGGGCCTTTTGAGTGAAGTAAAGACTCACCCCTTGATTACCCTCGGGTTTTCGCTGTTTTGGCTTTGGGTCTGGCTAGTGGCCCAGAGCTCGTTCCTCAACTCCAGCATCCTGGTGATTCCCCTGCAGGGTATCGCGCGTTGGGTGGTTCCGCTCGCTGCCTACGGCGTCGTGTTCATGGTGCTCGGCATCCTGTACGCCACCAGACGGATCGCTCCCCACAGTACGCTGTACCGAGTCTCCGTAGGCATAACGACCTCGTTTGGGGCTGCCAGCATGGCGTTGTTCTCTAATTTTCCCACAACGAGTGCCGCGCTCACCAGCATCTTTGTCATCCTGGGTGGGCTGTTGGCCGGCGGAGGCACGGCGTGCATACACACGGAATGGGGACGCCTCATGAGCTCCCTGGGCTCGCGCAAGACGATAATCCACATCACCTCGGGCACGGTGGGAGCCATGATCCTCATCCTGCTCTATCCCCTGCTGCCGCCTGTGGCGGAATGGATCATCCTCGTGCTGTTGCCCGCCGCCTGCGTTGCCATCCTCATACAGGAGCTCAGACCCTCTGCCCACCAGAAACAGAAGAGTGATTCGGTCGGGCTCTACCTGCCCTGGCGGCTGTTACCCACCTCGTTTATCCAAGGCACCGCATTTGGCATCCTCCAGACCGTGCTCCTCATCGTGGGGAGCACCCGGGAAACCATGCTGGTGAGCGTGGTGGGGTCGGTTTTGGGGGCTGTTGCGGTCTTTGTCGTGGTCTTTGCCTTCAAGCTGGATTTTAATCAACTCATCTATCACGTGGGCTTTGTCATTCTAGCGGCAAGCTTTGTTATCATGGCCGCGGCTGGCAGCTTCTTCATGGGAGGCTGGCTCATCAACGCGCTCGGCTACCGTTTTATCGACATCCTGATGTGGGCACTGTGCGTCCATCTCATCAAACACAGGGGCCTGCCTGTCAACTGGGTCTTTCCCGTTGCGACCTGTGCCCTGATCCTGGGGCAGGTCTTTGGCAGCATAGTGGGCCAGCTGGTGCGCAGCGCCTATTCCTCCCAGGGCGGCGGGCTGGAGGTGCTCGCCGTCATCATGATCTTTTGCATTCTCGCAGCAGCATTATTTCTGGCCAATAAGCAGAATCTGCAGAAGGGCTGGGGCATGATCCGGCCCTCTGACGAGAGCGAGCAGCAGGGTGACAGCTTCGTCGTGTCCTGCACGCTCGTGGCCGATGGCTTTGAGTTGACCGCGCGCGAGCTGGAGGTCTTTGTGAGGCTGGCCCGGGGACAGCAGCGCGCCCTGATTGCGAGCGAGCTCTTCCTCGCCTCAGAAACCGTCAAGACCCACACGCGCAATATCTATCGCAAGATGCAGCTGCATTCCCAGGAAGAACTCATGCGTCTGGTCAAAGGGGATTGAAGTCCCCCTCTACCCTCCTGCGCCCGGAAAGCACAGGAGGGGCGCCTGAGCGCCCCTCCGTTTATAACCAATGATGGGTACGGGTTGCAGCAGTGCTGCGTGAGCGGGGTCAGGGTTCCTCGTCCGTTTCCACGACTTCCACCACTTCTTCGATATACACATCTTGCGCATCTTCCGCTGCGGCGGCATCCTCACCTGCCTCGATCTTATTGAAGTTCACCGGCTTGGGAAGCTCGATGCCACGCGCCTTGTTGAGCGCAATCATCAGGTGATAGAGTATCAGCGCCATGACCGAGGCAACGGCAATCGGGCCGATGATTATCTCGCTGGGCTGAGCCTGATAGTCGCCAGCGACGACATTGAAGACGCTTGCACCACCAACCGCGAGGGTAAAGCTCGCAATACCCATGACCAGCGGCACCGCGCCGGTGACCATGTTGACGTTATTGGAAAAGTCCACCTTGTTCTCCACCCAGATGCGCACACCCAACATGCCTATCATGCCGTAGAGCAGTATGCACACGCCGCCGAGCACGCCGGAGGGAATGAGGAAGATGGCAGCGCCGAACTTGGGGCAGAGAGAAAGCACGAGCGCGCCCGCGCCGGCTACCCAATAGGCCGCCGTCGAGTACACGCGTGTCGCTGCCATGACGCCGATGTTCTCGGCATAGGTGGTGGTACCGGAACCGCCGCCGAGGCCGGCGAGCGTCGTGCCGAGACCATCGGAGAAGAGCGCGCGGCCCATGTACTTGTCGAGGTTCTTGCCTGTCATGGTGGCCACCGACTTGACGTGGCCGATGTTCTCAGCCACGAGCACGAGCACCACCGGCAGGAACATCAGCAGCACGCCGGGGTCTACCTCCGGCAGATGGAAGGTCGGCAGGCCGATCCAGTCAGCCTGCGCAACCGACTCAAAACTGATCTCATTCATGAGCGCGGCGGCGATATAGCCCACCACCACACCGATGAGGATGGCGAGGCGTCCGACCAGACCCTTGGAGAGTGCCTGAACCAGGACGATGGTCACGAAGGTGATGGTTGCCAGCAGCGGCTGGGCCATGAAGTTTGCATAGGCCGTGGGCGCCAGGTTAAAGCCGATGAGCGCCACGATGACACCGGTGACGACCGGCGGCATCAGTTTGTTGATCCAGACGGTGCCCGCTCTCATGACGATGAGACCGATGATGGCCAGGAGCACACCGGTGCAGGCGATGCCAAAGCACGCTGCTCCTATACTGCCGGTGCTGGCGGCAACGACGGGCGAAATGAACGCAAAGGACGAGCCGAGGTAGCTCGGTACCTTGTTCCGCGTAATCAACAAGAACAGCATCGTGGAGATAGCCGAGAAGAATAGCGTTGTCGTTGGCGGAAAACCGGTCAGCACCGGCACCAGGAAGGTTGCGCCGAACATGGCAACGATGTGCTGCAAACCTATCCCCACCGTACGTGGCCAGGACAGGCGCTCATCGGGCGCAATAACCTCCCTCGCTCCTATATTCTTGCCGTCTCCATGTAATTTCCAAATTGCCATTATCCACTCCTTTCAAACACAGTTCCAAATATAGTTCCAACACACTGGTATAACGTCATGCAAGACTCCTGTACTGCTGTAGCCGCGTCTGTTCTCCTTTGTCCCTGCGGACACAGATCGGCCACCCGTCTGTCAAACCTTACGACCCCCTCTCTCAGCTGCTTTCATTGTTCCACTCCTTTAGGGAAGCGATGATTTATCATTGCACACCATCTTTTGGCCAGTTTGCCTCATCTCTGTCCGTACGCATGACGCCATTACCGCAAGTAGTGGCATCACGCGCACAAACAGACCTGAGGCAAACTGACTCGAAATCT
>JAISEO010000103.1 GCA_031264075.1 Coriobacteriales bacterium
AACAACGACGGCAAAATCCAAATCCGTAACAGCGTGGGCGACTTTCTTGTGTTCTCAAAGGAAAACGGCGGCAACGGTGTTGATGTCCTGGTTGCCGACGAGAACGTGTGGCTGACACAAGGTTCTATCTGCTCACTGTATGAAACGTCAAAAAGCACCGTTTCGGAACATTTGACGAACATCTTTGCAAGCGGAGAATTGGACGAGGATTCAGTTGTTCGGAATTTCCGAACAACTGCCACTGACGGCAAATCGTACAACTACAAATACTACAACCTACAAGCGATTATCGCCGTGGGCTTCAAGGTCAATTCCGAAAAGGCGGTACGCTTTCGTGCATGGGCGGCTGACGTGCTCGCCGACCTTGCGATAAAAGGCTATGTGCTTGACAAGGAACGGCTGATAAACGACAAGGTATTCTCTCGAACCTACTTTGAACACCTGCTTGAGGACATACGGGAGATCCGGCTGTCCGAGCGCAAGTTCTACCAGAAGGTAACTGACATCTACGCCCTGTCCTACGACTATGACCCAAAGAGCAAGGAAACGACTCTGTTTTTCAAGACGGTGCAGAACAAATTGCATTTTGCCATCCACAGTCATACGGCTGCTGAAATCGTCAGGGAGCGAGCCGATGCCGAAAAGCGCTCTATGGGCCTGACAACCTGGGAGGCCGCACCCAAGGGCAAAATTCGGAAGTCCGATGTGACTATCGCCAAAAACTATCTGGACGAGCAGGAGATGGAATCGCTTGAACGAATTGTCACAGCATACTTGGAGTTTGCGGAGTTTCAGGCAACACGGCAGATCCCGATGTCACAGGACGACTGGAAGGAAAGGCTCGACCTGTTCTTGCAAGCAACAGGCACGGATTTGTTGACCGATGCGGGCAAGGTTACAGCCCTGGAGGCAAAAATCCACGCGGAAGGTGAGTTTGAGAAGTATCGTGTTACTCAGGACAGGCTGTTCAGCTCCGACTTTGATAGATTCCTGCAAGAAGCAGCAATCGAAGACCTGGCCCGCGAGATGAAGAAGGAGTGAATAGCCACGGAGGGGGACGGGTCGTTTTGTCAACATGACGCAGTTCCCTGCATAGGTTGTTGACAAACCCATTCAGTTGACAAAACGACCCGTCCCCCTGAGCCGAAATCCTCCGACAGCATGCAGTTTCAACCAAAGCTGATACTCGTTTATATGTCGAGGCAAGCTCCACAGATTCGGCAGAGAGCAGGATGGCCCAGTAGCAGTGCTGTATTCGAAAACCGTCTCAGTTCCTCTCTAACTCAGCTTGGTCCAAAACGTTTGCGTCAGCAGTTATAAATCAACATGATAGACCTGGTAGCCAGCATCCGGGTCATACGTGGTGGCAGCAGAATAAAGCTTGGCACCGAAGTCGCTATTGGTGTTTGCGTCCAATTTCAAAGGGCTTATCTTGTAGGTTATGTAGACGACCGGGTTGCCACTGGACCAACCATCAGGACAGTAGAGCAAACAGTACGCATCATCATTGAGAAGCGAGGTGCCGGAGCAAGCGGCAAGATCCAAATACCAATAATCACTGTCATATTCATACCCCAACAGATCCGAGAGCCGACGGTCAAAGTCATAGCTGTCTCCTGTTGCTGCCTGAGACAGGTTCCTGAAGCCAACAAATTTCAACTTTAAAGGCGTTGCACTGTTATATGGGTTATCCAGATAACCCTGAGCAGTGGGGGAGTCAAGTTCGCCGTTTGCATAGGCCTCGTCAAGCACCGCACGGCAGGCTACATTGTAGTCGCGAGCCAATACCTCCCACTTCTTGTCGGCGGACTTCTCGATATAACCCGTAAGCGCTGGCACCGCAATGGCCGCAAGGATACCCAGTATAACGATGACAACGATAAGCTCTATAAGGGTGAAGCCTCCTTGTGCACGGTGGGACAGGAGGGACGGGGCTGGAGTCCCACTATGGACGTGGGCAGAAGCAGGGGAACGGAAAGGAATAGTGGGACGCCAGCCCCGTCCCTCCTGTCCCACCGTCTCCTCCCCAGAACGTAAAAACACCGCCGTCCTCAGACGTGCGGCATCCTCTGTGTGGTGGTGCGTAGTGTTGTGGTGCGTGCCCTCGGAGCAGTAGGCGGGACGGCTTGTTATAAGGCTACGAGCCCCCCCCCCCCCCCTGATTTTGGGGTCTGTGGCTTTGACTTGAACATCGTGTACCTCTCTTTCCCTTTTGTCTCATGCTTTGGACTGGAACAAGGCTTGAGCCTGACATTGTGCTGCAGTCCCTTTTGTTGTGAGCTATTCTAACATAACGGGTATTGTGTTGGCGTGACGGGCAGTATCTTAGACAATACGCGTATATCGGCTGTGCAATCGGTAGTCAGCGCACCCAGCTTAACGCGGGGTAACGGGACGAGTGGATCTGAGGCTATCGGAGTCAAAATCACCAGAATAGGGATTATCGGAGCCGGGGCCCATGGGGTTATTGCTTCTTCTGGCCAGGCTTCTCGCCTTGAGCGCGTAGTACCCACTTACACTCAGGCTTATGACCAGAAGCGCGAGTACGAAGAATGAAGCGTAGCCCCTCCCCAGGGCAAAGGGCGTCTCAAACAGCAGGGCCCCCAGAAAATCGAGGCCTTCTTTCTCCCAGATCCCCGGCGTGTAATAGAATTGCTCGGGATTAAACAGGGCGGAGAACGTGAATGCACCTTGTGCAATCGCGGACACCAACAGGGGCACGCATATGATAAGGATCATCGCCCACGCTGCGCTCAACCTTCTGTATCGGGCGGCCTTGCTCGCGTTGTCAGAGAAGAGTTGTTTGGTGGCATCCCTGTTCTCTGGGGTAAAGTACTGCGTGCCCGACCAGCGCGTTCCGTCGACGTGTATCCAGCCCGCGTCCTGTAGGAGCGCGAGATAATCCAGATAATCGTCCCTGGTCTTGAAATCCCGATAGTCTATCTGGTAATGGTACCTGCCGTGAGCGCCGGGGAAAAACGAGTAACCCAGAAGTCCACGGTGGCGGAAATACCATCCTTTGACTGACATATCACTCAGCCAGGCCTCTTCTTTTTCTACATCGATGAAATTCTTGAACGTAAACATCTCGGCCTCCTTTTTCTATATCTCGGCAGCGGTTTCGGTAACGGTGGCGGTGACGGCTTCGGCAACACTGACCATGTGCCTCAGTCTCGCTCGATCCTTGCTCAGCACCTGCGCGCCGTACGGGGTTATCTGGTAGGTCTTCCTCCTGCCCTCGGCCAGGCCGACAAGCTGGATAAGCCCTTGCTTTTTGAGGTTCTCAAGCGCTCCGTACATGGTTCCCGCCGCGATATTGACCTCGCCTGCACTCAGTTCTCTGACCTGCTGCATAACCAGATAGCCATGTGCCGGACGTTGCAGCGCCAAAAGTATGTAGTACATGGTCTCGGTAAGCGGGAGGTGCTTATTTCTGTTCATGGCAGTGCTTTCATAGGAGTACCTTTGCGCTAGTACCTTCGCGGGAACACGTTCGGGGCAGCAAAGCTTCCTGGCGTGCTTTCGTACAGTATACAGTATATCTGTATATCGGTCAACTGTATAATGGATATGCACTTACGCCGTGTTGCTTCCGGTCTCAAGGAAATTTTTTAAGTCGAGGGGCGCTAGTTCCGTCCCTCTTACGAGCCGTTACACGGAGGTCTTCTCCGCAGCCTTCTTGCGCCGATACCAGCGACGGATACTGTGCGCCGCCCATTCCCACAGCGGTATCGTCAAGAAGATGATCCAGGCGGGGTGCGGCTGGCCGAGCACCAGCCACATGTAGAGAAACCAGCCGGTTGCCAACAGGGGATAGCTCGCCATGAAGATTGTCGAGACCTTGTGCTTGACGATGCCGTTTACCAGCGAATAGTAGATCGGGATACTGAGAAAGACGAAGAGTGCGGGTGCCCAGGCGTCAAGCAGGAATCCCAAAAGTAGATAGATGATCGTCACGAGGATGGGAAAGGGGAACTTGAGCCAGGCGCTGTGCTTGCCGTGCCAGCCGCCGTTTTTGCCGTGCCAGGTGCCGTCGTCGTCGTACCAGCTATAGTTGGTCCACCACTCCTGCGATTCCGGGATGGTGGACTCGACACGCACTCCGTCCTGAAAGCTGACGTGCACCTGCTCACCGTTGCTGTCGGTGACGTTGATGCCGTCTTTCCAGTTGATGTGCACCTTATCGCCCGTCGGCTCTTCAACGTGGATGCCATCCGTGAAGCTCACGTGCACCCGGCCTGTCGTATCCGGGTCGTCGGCGGTGGTGTCTGCTCCGGAGTTGGCTGCTGCGTTCCCCTTACTGGCAGTGGTGGGGTTCCCACTGGCAGAATCCGTCGGTTCATCAGCGGTACCCGTACTATCAGGCGAAGGTCGCACGGCCCTGTCTTGGGACTCAAAGGCCACATCGTCTTTGATCTTGGCGTCAACATAGAGCAGTTCGTCCAAAGACACCTTATACAACTCGGCCAAGGCTATCAGGTTGTCGGTGTCGGGAGAAGACTCCGAGCGTTCCCATTTGGATACTGCCTGGCGGGTGACACCCAGCTTCTCGGCCAAAGCTTCCTGCGAAAGCCCGCGCTCACGTCGGCGCTCGGCAAGTCGTTCCGCAATGTCTACATTCATGATCGGCTCCTCATATTCTGTAAAGCTGGCTCAGGCCGGCTTCGTCTCGGATTGTGGGCGAGAGCCCCTATCAGTAGGTCATGTTCTGTCGTCGCGATGACCAGACCAACAATAGCGCGGTTCCGCACCAGGCACCAGCAATTCTGGTTGGTATTTTACGCAACTTTTGGTTGCGAAGGGCCGATGAAAAGCATCTGAGCCGTTTTGGGGTGGTTGAGGAGGGTGCTAACGCAGGAAATAAAGGGGACGGTTCATTTATGTCCATATCCTGAGTAGTAACCTGCAACTCCCGCATATCGGAACAGCTATAATGGCACGATGAAATCTCGCTTCCATAGCTATCTCTTGACCTTTGGCCATATCTGCACCGATATCAGCCAGGGGGCGCTGCCTGCCATGCTGCCCTTCCTCATTTTGTACTACGGTCTCAGCTACGCGGAGGCGGCAACCCTGGTGCTGGCCTCAAGCATCGTCTCCTCGGTCATCCAGCCGCTCTTTGGTTGGCTCGGGGATCGTTTCGACCGCCCATGGTTCATGAGTGTGGGTATCATGCTGGCGGGCTGCGGCATAGCCCTCATCGGGTATGTGGATAACTACTGGCTGATGTTTGCCTCGGCCTCGGTCTGCGGCGTGGGCGTTGCGCTGTTCCATCCCGAGGGCGGCAAGCTCGCCAATATCGTCGCGGGCAGCCAGAAGGGCACAGGCATCTCCAACTTCTCCGTGGGAGGCAACATCGGTTTTGCCCTGGGCCCGGTCATCGCCACCTTTGCGCTCACGGTCTTTGGCATGCACGGCACCGCGCTCTTCCTGGTGCCCGCCACCTGCATGGCCCTCCTGCTCCTGAGTCAGACGAAGGCCTACCGGGCCTTTGGTGAGCAGGAGATAGTGCGCAAGAAGAGCATCGGCCAGGGCAGCGAGCGCGACGACTGGCCGGGATTCCTCAAGGTGACCGCCGTGAACTTCCTGCGCTCCATCGTCGGAACCGGCCTCATGGTGTTTGTGCCGCTCTACTGGGTGGCCGTGCTTGACCAGCCCCGGGAACTCGCCGCCCTCATGCTCACCTTCTACTCGGCGGCCGGGGCCGTCGCGACCTTCTTTGGCGGACGCATTGCCGACAGGATAGGCTTCAAACGCATGATTGTGCTGAGCTTTGGTGCCACCTGTCCCCTGCTCATCCTGTTTGTGCTCTCCTCAAACCTCATCGTAGCAACCGTTCTCATCCTCTTGGTATCGGTGAGCCTCAGTTCCGCCTACAGCCCCATCGTAGCACTCGGACAGTCCTATCTGCCCAACCGACTCGGGCTCGCCTCGGGCATATCGCTCGGAGTTGTCGTCAGTATCGGCGGGGTGACCTCCCCGCTCATCGGTGCCGTGGGCGATACCTACGGTCTCACCGCCTCCATGGCCATCATCTGCTGCGTCTCGCTGCTCGCCGCCGCCCTCTCCCTGCTCGTGGTGCGACATCGTGGTATTCGGGAGAAGGAGAAGGGGTGACGCGAGAGGCAATTCTGCCTCCAAAGTCTACCCAACACAGCTATAATCCAGTAAGAACCCTGAGCCATGAGGAGCTACCGTGCCATCATCATCATCATCATCGGACAACATTTGCTGTGGACAGGATCCGGCCACTACCACCCACCTGGAACAGATACGCGAGTACTACGGCCATACCCTGCAGAGTTCCAGCGACCTGCAGACCAATGCCTGTTGCTGCGGCGTCGACTCGCTACCGCCGTACGTTCGAGCGGTGCTGCCGCTGATTGCTGACGAGATACTGGAGCGCTTCTACGGCTGCGGCTCTCCGCTGCCACCTCTGCTCGAAGGCCTTACCGTGCTTGACCTGGGCTGCGGCACCGGCCGCGACTGCTACCTCGCCGCCAAGCTCGTGGGCGAACACGGGCTCTCAATAGGCGTGGACATGACGAGTGAGCAGATAGCGGTGGCGCGCTCCTACGAGGCTGAGCAGGCCACGCGGTTTGGTTACAGCAGGCCCAATACCCGCTTTTTGCAGGGTTATATCGAGGATCTGGCAAGCCTCGGCATCGAGGACAACTCCGTTGATGTGATAATCTCCAACTGCGTCATCAACCTCAGTCCTGACAAGGAGCGGGCCTTTGCGGAGGTCTACCGCGTGCTCAAGCCTGGCGGCGAGCTCTATTTCTCCGACATCTTTGCTGACCGGCGCCTCCCCACTTGCCTGCAGGCCGACCCGCTGCTGCGCGGCGAATGCCTCGGCGGCGCGCTCTATACGGAGGACTTCCGCCGTCTGCTGGCCCGGGTGGGTTTTGCGGACTTTCGCTCCACCGCCAATTCTGTCGTGTCAGTTGACAACCCGGAGCTTGCGGAGAAGGTCGGTGGCATCGGCTTCAACTCCCGTACCGTGCGGGCCTTCAAGCTGGCCAGCCTGGAAGACCGCTGCGAAGACTACGGCCAGGTGGCCTGGTACCTGGGAAGCATTCCCGGATTTCCCCATTCCTTTGACCTCGACGACCATCACTGTTTCGCAAGCAACAAGCCCCTGCTGGTCTGCGGCAACACGGCCGCCATGCTGTCCGAGACGCGGTTTGCGCCGCACTTCAGGGTGGAGGGCAGCCGGGCCGTGCACTTTGGACTCTTTGCCTGCGGAGGAAGCGGCAGCACAGGCAAGGCCAGCGGCAACGCGGGCACCTGCGCGGGTACCAATTCAGACGATGCCGACGGTGGCAGTTGCTGCTGAAGTCGAACAGACTTAGGCACGCGGCTGCGGCGGCACAGGCGACACCCCCTCCCCTTCCCCTGTTTCGCTGGCACCAAAGGCACCAAGGACACGGCCATAAGAAGCAACAGAACGACTGAAGAGAGAAGCGCATGAACAGCTACACACTCGGCGGCACGACCATCGACTCCGTGGACCTCAAATGTCTCGTGGTGAGCCGCGGGGTCAAGGTGGATAACGCCGTGTACAAGGCTTTTGAGGACACGACGCGCCTGAGCATGAACCCGCTCTGTTGTAACTGCATGGTCTTCTCCGACGGCACCATCGCACAGCTCACCGACCTCAACTTTCACCTGCGTCTGCTCTCCGGCATGCTCAGCTGGGACAAGCTCAAGCTGCTCAAATACGCCTCCGACCTCAACACGCCCTTTACGCTCCGGCTGCTTGACGGGAGCGAGGTCGAGAGGGTCGGGAAAGGGGCCAGGGAGAGGGTCAGCCAGGAAGTCGGGGAAGGAGTAGGCGAAGGCCAGAACGGTAAAGCCATGGATGGAAGCAGCGCGGTGGGGCTCTTCCATGAGAAGGAGTTGCTGGATACCGTGAGCTTTTCGGCGGCCTCCGGTTTTTACCGGCAAAAGACCTCAGGCGGCTTGCCCTTTACCGGCAACGCGGTTATCCAGGGCACAGACTGGGTGGCCTTCCAGTGCCTGTGGCCCTGTGAGTTTGCGCTTGCAGGCAAGCCCTGCGAGTACTGCTTCTCCGGTGCCGACTTTGAGGCACGCGCCCGCAAGGGCAAGCCGCAGCCCGAGCCGGTCTCCGCAGCCGATGTCGTCGAGGTCGTGGCCTTTGCCGTGTCCGATCCCGGCGTGCGCCACCTCCAGATAACCGGCGGCTCGACCTTTGACGGGGTGAGCGAGTTCACCTACGTGCGCGAGTATCTGGAGGCGCTTGCCGCGAGTCCTGAGGCCCAACTTTCCGGCGAGAAGTTGCTCTATATCACGCCGCCGACAGAGTTGGGCATCCTCGATGAATACCTGAGCCTGGGCGCGAGCCGTATAGCCTGTAGCCTGGAGGTCTGGGATGAACAGGTGGCTCACGCGGTCACCCCCGGCAAGATGGACTTCACCGGGCGCGAGCAGCATCTGCAAGCGCTGGAATACGTGGCCGGGAAGTACGGCCCGGCGAGGGCCTTCTCCAACTTCATCATCGGCATCGAGAGCTTTGAGACCCTGGCAGAAGGAGCCCGGTACCTGGCCGAACGCGGCATCATGCCGAGCGCCTCGGTCTGGATGCCCATGGGCCGTCCTGTGCAGGGTTCGATGAAGCCCCCAGAGGTCGATTACTACCGGCGCATGAAGGAACTCTTTGCCGAACTCTACACCCGCTACGACCTGGAGCCCGCCAACTCCACCGGCCTCAACGTCTGCGTAGAGCGCGACATCTGGAACTACGCACGGGGCTAGCAGTCTGTGCCAGCTAAAGGTTTGCATTTGCAACAAGGATATTTGTTGCCAGGCAAGGCGACAAATGACGGCACTACTTGTGGTAATGGCGTTATTTGCCAACGAAGCATGGCGGCAAATAGACCGTTGCCAATGCGAAGATTTAGCTGACACGGGCTGCCAGGCTCAGCGACCTGTTCCGCGCCTGGCTGCTTCACGCTTTCTTCCGCTCGGCAATCTCAGACTGCACCTCCTCCATGCGCTGTTTGTCCAGGGGGTAGAAGCGCATACAGATGATGTTGACTATCCAGGCAAGTGCCGGCAGGCCACAGAGGCAGATCATCCCCACCCAGAAGAGTTCGGGCGTAAGCGGCGTGTCGGGTGTGGGATAGGCGTGCGAGAAACCGATGGCCACCATGAGGAGCCCCACGACCACGTTGTTGAGCTGCGTGAAGAGCTTATCCACAAAGCTGAAGACCGCGCCGATGGTGCCGGGCACATAGCGGCCGCTGCGCGCCACCTCCGAGTCCGAGATGTCGGCCACCATGGGCACGAGAATGGAGTTGTTGATGGACATGAAGCCGCCGCGCACCGCCGTGAAGACGAGGAGCAGGATGGTAAAGAGACTCCAGGTGCTGAAGCTCAGCGAGGCCGGATCGCCCAGGACGAACAGGAGGAAGAGGGCAACCGTGGCGATGAGCGCCCCATAGGTGCCCAGCAGAAACGCACTCTTCTGTCCCATGCGGCGGGCAAACCAGATGCAGAGCAGGCTCAGGATGAGACTCGGCAAAAACACGAACATATTCATCTGGCCCATGAGGGCATAGTCGCCGCAGATGATGCCGAAGATGATGATGCCCACCGTGGCGTTATTCGTGGCGATGTTGGAGCAGAGCTTGTCGATGCCCGCGGCAATCATGAGCGAGGTGACCCCACGGTTGTGGATGATGACATCCCAGTAGTCGCGCAGGGGTATGTGCGGCGTCTGGGTGGAGAGGCCAAAGTATTGCGGGCGATCCTTGCTCCAGATGCCGAGGACGGCCAGCACGGTGCACACGGCAGCGGCAGCGGCGGTGATGAAGAAGAACTCGCCAAACATCTCCACGGTAAAGCCCCCGTGTTTGGGTTCCAGATAGTTGCTCACCACCATGCTCATGCCCACGTAGAGGATGATGTTGAGGACCATGTCAAAGCCGGCAAAGAGCGGGCGCTGTTTGGGGTCGTTGGTCAGCACGCTCTGGGCGGCGCGCGTCACACAGAACTGACAGGTGTAGCCGACGATGTAGATGAGGTAGCACACGACAAACAGCAATATTGCCAGCACCGTGCCCTGCCCCGCGTTATACGAGAAGAACATCGCCGTGATGCCCGCTATCATGAGCAGGTTCCCAACGGTCATGAAGGGACGGAACTTGCCGAGCCTGCCGTTGGTGCGGTCGATGAACCAGCCGACGATAGGGTCGGTTATGGTGTCGAGCACGCTCATGGCCAAAAGGATGGTCGTCACAACGATGACCGCGATGCCCACCACGTTGCCCGCCCAGATGTTGATATAGACTATCATCATGAAGTACAGGTTGACCGCCGTGTTATTGAGCGCAAAACAGCCTATCTGCCAGGTACGGGCCCGGTGATAGGGAGAATTGCCGCCGTTTGACTGTGGAACGGTTGTCTTCTCTCTCTGAGCTGCCGTGCTTGCCTCCTGTTGGCCAGCGACGAGATCGGGTTGTGCGTGGGGCATGGCGTTCTCCAAACTAGTAGACTAACTCTAGTATGGGAGTGTAGCATAGAGGATGCAGTGGTGGTGGCACAGAAGCCCTCATTCCGTGCAGACGAGGCAGTCTAAGAGGATGCCCCCCCCCTACGTTGGGTAGTGAGGTGGGACAAGAGGGACGGGGCTGGTGTCCCATCGGTTTTACCCTGTAGTCCTTCATCTTTTGTGACTGGGGAAGGTGGGACTCCAGCCCCGTCCCTCTTGTCCCATTGGACTCAGGCGTAGAGACCTCGCTGTATGGCTGTGTTGAGGTATGCGTTGAGCGACACCCCTTCGAGCTCAGCTCGCTCGGCTGCCTGTTGATGCAGGCTTCTGGGGATGCGTAAGGTCAATCGACCGCTGTAATCGACCATCTTTCCAAACACAGTATCTGGCTCCGGTATAGTGATTTTCTTGGCCTTGGCAAAGGCAAGCCATTCCTCTCTTGCCGCGTCAAGCCCGGCGAGTGCCTCCTCGGGCGATTTTCCAATTGACTCTATGGCCGGAATATCTATCAAAAACGCCCGAAACCCGATGAAATCCTCATCAACGAATGGAGCAACTGCAAGCGGATACCTCCATTCGGCGCGTAGCTCATACGTCATTCTGCTTACCTTCTTCCAACTCTCTCACACGCTCAATCCATTTAATCGCTCTCCGTGCGTACACAGGCAGCACGTGAGGCCGGTGTCTCGGAATACTATTGGGTTCCCTAAGGACGAAAACAGGATAACGAGGATGCGAAACAGAGAAGTGACTTCCTCCCGAATAGTTTTTGACCTCAAAGCCAAACGCTTTCAATGTGGCGACCAATTCTTCAAAGGAAACCGCTTTAGGGTTTGCCTTGAGATGCTCCAAGCGTTTGTCTTTATGAACCAAATCGATACTCCTTCTTGACACTATATTCGGTGTCATTATACCTGCTCATCTGTCAGTATGCAATACGATAGCAAATTCTTGATGATGGCGCTCAGCCCACACTATTTGACTAACGCAACTGACAGAGATACTCTTATACTTCTTACAGCAAACCGAAGGGAGCTTCTCATGGACAGCTATTACAATCCTGCCGACCTGGCCAAGTTTGGTAACGTGAGCGATGCCGCGCCCGAGCTTGCAGGCAAGTTCTTCGACTACTACGGCGCGGTCTTTGCCGACGGCGCGCTCAGTGCGCGGGAGAAGAGCCTCATAGCACTCGCCGTGGCGCACGCCGTGCAGTGCCCGTACTGCATCGACGCCTACACCAATGACTCGCTGGAAAAGGGTGCCGACGCCGCGCAGATTACCGAGGCCATCCACGTTGCCTGCGCCATCAGAGGCGGTGCCAGCCTCGTACATGGCGTGCAGAGCAAGAATATCTTCGAAAACCTGGAGTTCTGACCACAACCTTGACCATGCCTACCGCTCTCAGCCTTGAACGCCCGTACGCGCGGGCGGCAACGGGAGCGGAGAGGAGTTCCAGCCATGCCAACTTCAGAGCCTTTTGAGCACCTTCCCTTTGCCCTCAAGGTTGAGGCCGAAGGTGTGGGCTGCGCCCTTCGCACGGCCCAGGACCTGGGCACGATGCAGCTCAACATCACGAAGCGCTGCAATCTCGCCTGCAAACACTGCCATGTGGGATCCGGCCCCGGGCGCGATGAAGAAGCGGACAAGGCGGCCCTCCAGGCCTGCCTGGACGTGTTTGCCTCCGGGCCCTTCGTAAGCATGGACGTGACCGGCGGCGCGCCGGAGCTCAATACGTACTATCGCTGGCTCATAGAGGAGGCGTCGCGCATCATGGCTGATAAGCGTGCGCGAGGACAGGAGGCCCAGCTCATCACGCGTACCAATGCCGCCATCCTCACCGAGCCGGGTTTTGAGGATCTGCCTGAGTTCTGGGCACGGCACGGCGTTGAGCTGGCCGCCTCGCTTCCCCACTATGAGGAACACAAGACCGACAGGATGCGGGGAGAAGGTGTGTTTGCGCAGGTCATCGCGGGCTTGCGTATGCTCAATGCCGTGGGCTACGGCGCTCAGGGTAGAAGCAGTGCAGGGAGCGGCGTTGCGAACGGCGAGAGTGCGGGCAGCGACACTGGCGACGGCAGCAACAAAGAGAACAGCGCCCTCGTTCTCAACCTCGTCGTCAACCCCGGCGGCGCCATTCTGCCTCCACCGCAGGCCAGCGCCGAGCGCGAGTTCAAGAAGGAGCTGGGTGAGCGCTACGGCATCAGCTTTGACAACCTGCTCGTCATCACCAACAACCCGGTGGGACGGTTCCGGGACTTCCTTGAGCGCCGCGGCATGCTCGACAGCTATATGATCAAGCTCTACGACGCCTTTAATCCGGCCACGGTGGCGGCAGCCATGTGCCGGAGTCAAATCAGTGTGGACACAGACGGCAGGCTGTATGACTGCGACTTCAATCAGATAGTGAACCTGCCCATCCTCACCTCCTGCCAGGACGACCACTATCCCACGACGGACGTAAAAGGCTGGCCCCTGCCTGCGCTCACCATCTTTGATCTGAAAAGCAAGGGCCTGGCTCAGGTAAGCGAGCGGCGCGTGCGTGTGGGCGGGCACTGCTTTGCCTGCACCGCCGGTGCCGGCTCCTCCTGCGGCGGCGCTACGGCGTAAACGCGTATACGCACTCCGCGCAGGCGGGTGCGGCACCGCTCAGGGCAGCGCTGGCTCACCGCCTCGGCCCATCCTCGCCGGTCTTCCCCTGCTCAGGTGTCTGTCCTGCGCTGCGACTTGCAATACTCCAAAAACAGTTCCTCATGCGGCAGAAGCTTGTGCGAGGAGAGATAGGAGAGGCCAAAGCGCCACTGCACCCCTTCAAGCGGCAGCGCGACGATGCTGCTGTTGCTGCTGAAGGTTGAGAGTTTCATCAGATGCGGCAGCGTAAAGGCGATGCCCCGGCCCGCCGCGACAAACTCGTAGAGCCAGAATATCTCGTTGGAAGTAAACACATTCTGTATCGGGACGCCCTGCGCCTTGCACAGCGCCATGACCGTATGGTAGATCTTGAAATCCTCGCCGGGAATAGCGATATTCTTGCCAGCCAGATCCTCGATGGAGAGCGTGTCGCCCTGCTTGAATCCCCTGTTTGTGTTGACCCAGAAATACACCTGCGCGCTGTACAACTCAGTCGTGACAAACCGATTGTCGTAGGGCGCAAGCGTAAAGGCGAGGTCATAGGTGCCCTTGAGCAGATTGGCATCGCAAAAGGCATCGCTCAGCTCGTTATAGGACACGGACACGGGAGGGTGCTCCCTCTCAAAGGCATCGAGGAACCGGTCTCCCATGAACCCGATGATGCCGAGTGAGGTTCCCAGGCGGATCTCGCAGCGCTCCTGCGCCTTGATTCGCTTGAGTTCTTCTTCCAGGATCTGATAGTCGGCCTCCCACCGCTGCGTGTACTGGTGAAAGGCCTCGGAATACGGGGTGGGCGTGAGGACGCCCTGGTGATCGGTGAACAGGGCAACGCCCAGATCCGCCTCCAGCGAGCGCATGGACTTCACGAGACCCTGCGGAGACATGGGAATCAATCGCGCGGCGGCAGCCACCGAGCGCGTTTGATACAGCAATTCAAAATATCTCATCTGTTCCGTGTGCATGGATGCTCTCTTCCAATCTGTCCTGTGTGCCCGGATGTGCCCTCCCAGACTCGCACTCCCTGGCGATACCTGCCAGCGGCCTGCCGCAAACTCTTTGTTACGCAGCATAACCTATGGTTCGAGTATAACCCTTGCACGGCTCGTTTTTTCTCGATAGTCTTGAGGAGTCAAGCGATAACAGGGTTATCGCAAAGCTTGGAATCAAAGGAGAAAAAGATGGAAGAAAAGAAGATGCAGGAGAAGAAGACCGTATCTCGTCGTAGTTTTTTGCAGGGGGCCTCGGTGGCGGCCCTGGGCGCCGCAAGCCTGGGCCTTACCGCATGCGGCCCATCGGAGAGCGCCACCGGCTCGGCCTCGTCGGGCAGCGCGGGCTCTACGCCTGCGGCAGCTGAGCCCGTAAGCGACATCTGGACTATCGCAGAACTGCCGGAACCCGCTGAGACCGTACAGGCAGATATTGCCATTGTCGGCGGCGGAGGCACGGGCACCGCGGCAGCCATCCAGAGCAAGCAGCTCGGCCTCGAGCCCCTCGTTGTTGACTGCGGCAATGACTTTGGCGGCTCGTTCATCGGCACCGAGGGCATGTTTGGTGTCGAGACCCACTGGACAAAGGAGGCCGGAGAGACCCTCACCGTGTCCAAGGCCGTGGATCAATGCCTCATCTATCACCACTGGATTCCCAATCACGAGCTGTATATGAACTTCTTTGGGCAGACCGGCGAGACGGTCGAGTGGGTCGAGGCCCTCGGCGTACACTACGCCGATGTCGTCTCCCTGGGCATCTCGGACGTTGCCTGGCATGTCTATGCACGCACCGATAAGTCGAGCCCCGGGCACACCTTCATGGAAGGGCTCGGTAAGGCCGCGCACGACCTGGGAATCAATGCCGAGTTTGGCGCCTTCGCCCGTAAGATAGTCATGGAAGACGGCAAGGTCGCCGGCCTTTTGGTGGAGCGTCGCGACGGCTCAATCCTCAAGATAGAGGCGCCTGTTGTGGTGCTCGGCTCCGGCGGGTATTCCACCAACGAGGCGATGATATACGAGCTTTCCAACTCCGCGAACGAGAACATCTTCTCCGTGGGAGCCGAGACACGCAACGGCGATGGCCTCATCATGGGCAAGGACGCCGGCGCTGCCTTTGCGGAGAGCCCCGGAACCGTGATGTGGTGTGGCCCCTGGATCATCGGCGCAGGCTGGGGCTCCGACGGGTATTGCTCTTCGGTGCAGCCGACGCTCTGGATCAACGAGCAGGCAGAACGCTTCTGCAACGAGGATCTGTGGCTCGACGACTTTGCCGCCGCGGGCATGGCCATTCGTAACCAGAAGCGCACCTACGTTTTATTTGGCGAGAAGGACATCGACAAGTTCGTCAACGAGGGGCCGTATGGGCCGGTCTTTACCTTTGGCCAGGTGGGTGTTCCCATGGTCAATGCCCGCACAGAGCTTGAGGGTCTGCCCACGGTACACATTGGCGACGACCTCGCCGTGCTGGCCCAGGAAGTCGGCCTTGACCCGGCTGCTCTCAAGAAGACCGTGGAAGACTATAACGCGCTCTGCGACAGTGGCAACGACACCGCCTTCCTCAAGAAGCCGGAGTATATGAACCGCGTCGAGGGCCCCTACTGGCTCTGCGAGATTGCCAACGGCTATTACACCACCTGCGGAGGCGTCAAAGTCAACGCCAATGTCGAGGCCATTTCCACCACCGGCGAGGTCATCCCCGGCCTGTATGCTGGCGGTTCGGATGCCGGTGGGCTCTATGGCGATTCCTATGACGTATGCTTTGCCCCGGGCTCGCAGGCGAGTTGGGCCATCAACTCGGGCCGCCTCGCCGCAAAGAACGCCGCGAAGTACCTCGGTAAGTAAACTGGCTTCCAGGAAGTCCTTTCTCTCAGCTGCGTGGATCTGCCTCTGCCCTCTGCACACCACCCTTGCACCTGCGCCTACCTATGCCCAGACGCTCTTTCCTTTTTAAGGCAGACGCGCAAGCCTGAGCCTGGAAGTCCTTTCTTCTCTTTGTCCGACCTGAGTTCCTTGTGAGCTCAGGCCGGACCCCTTTGAGCTTCGGAGCTCCTTGGAAAGAGCTCGAACGCTTTCTCAAGCATGACGGCTGGGAGTACCGCCCCAAGACTTCTGGAAGGGCTCCTGAAAGACTATCCCGTCACTTCTGTGCCTGCCTTTTGGTTACTCGCCGGGCTTTTACTCAGTTCTGCTCGTATTCTATGCTATACTGCTCCTCGACTTGTTTATGTAGCTTAGATGGCGCCTTGCAGAGGCCGCTGGAATAAGGAGAGTCGATTACTATGGGTACAGTGGGGAATGTGGCTCTTGCCTGCCACAGCGACGGTGTTTTCCCGCGCAGTCTATCAGCGCACAGAAGCTTTGCTGGTGAGAGACGCAGAGCGGCCGCAACACCTCTGCTCCTCCTTTTTATCGCAGGCATCGTGCTGCTCACTACGCTGTTGCTTACTACATTCACCCCTCACCAGGCCTTTGCCGATCCCGCCGACCAGGAAGCAGGGCCGTACACAGTCGTTCTCTCGTACGAAGATGACATCCAGATGAAATATGTCATCCGGCATGGCTATGACGACTGGTGGAGCGGCGCCGGCGATATTCCCCTGGGTGGTGTAGGCCCCCGAGGTGCAGGTGCTACCGTCAGCCAACTCTACTGTGTGGACGCGACCGTGGCTTACCACTCCTACGCCGGAACGCAGACGTCGTGGGTTCCCGGTACTGGGACAACCGACACCACGGGTAATTATGCGGTGGCGACTCCCACGGCACTCTCAGATGCTGCACGCGCTAATCTGGGAGAGCTGTATTGGCTCACCATCAACGGCTATGCGGGCACACAGGCCTCACTCGACGCTCTTGTCGCCAAATATGGGTACCTGAGCGCAAGTTATGGCAATCAACCCATTACCCGGACCATCGCGATAATGTCCACGAAGACCGCGGTATGGCATTTTACCGACCCGACCTTTGCCCTGCTCTCCACGAGTCTTACGAAGGATCCCTCAAACCCCACCCCCACCGAGCGGAACAACTATGAGTTGATGATTGCCCTGGAAAAGGCCATGGTCGCAGACGCCCAGACCGAGGCTGCCCAGGCGCTCGATGCCGCGACGCATCTCGATGTTACGATTGACAACACCGTAGCGTCTGTTTTTAACAGTACCGCAATAGGTGGAAAATACTTCTACGGCCCCCTGACTGCCACGGAGACGCTGGTAAACAGCACCGGATCCGGCACACCCGACTCCATCTTCCTGGGTGTTGGCGGTGTGAGCGCTGAGGGTATCGGATTTTATAAGGGCGTGGGTCCTACACCGAGCGTCACAGAGGAACTGCCCACCGGGCCCATGTACGGCACCAACACGCAGAGTCCCTATGTTACCAGTGGGGAGCAGTTCTGGCTTGCAATCCCCGAGACTCGCCTCACCCAGCTGGGTATCGCTGCCAACGATGCCGCTGCCTATCTGGTAGTGCACGCCCTGGGCAAGGTTAACGCCCAGACCAATAGCAGTACCCCGGTTATCCTGGTGTACCAGGGCGCGGGCGGTGTGCAGGACTGGCATGAGGTGCAGGCCTTCATTGGCTTGGCTGGCCCGGGCATCGCGGCAAATATCTTTGGTGAGGCCGCACTGCTACTCCCCAGTGCCGCAGCCGCAGATGGCGAGATTTACGTAGCCAAGATACTTGCCGGCACCGACGGTACCAACGAGACCGGCCTGTTCAAGTTTCGGATAACCAAGTATAATGCGGGAGACTATACCCCGGTCGTGCTCGTGCCCGGCCCGGACGGCAACCTCACCGGGGCGGGAGGAATCGGACAGATAAGCATGGATGGGACCTTCCTGCTTGCTGGCGGCCAGACGGCAAAAATCAACAAACTTCCCCAAGGTACCTACCATATAACCGAGATGAACGGGCCTTCCGGTGTGAGCTTTACCATTTCCTCGCAGCTCGATACGCTTGCGCCGACATCAGACAGCACGGTAGAAGCATCATTGACCCCTCAAGTTCAGATGCGACACATCGCCTTCACCAACACCATAACCTCTCCTCCGCCTACGCCCCGTTTTATCGACGGCAAGCTGATACTCACCAAGAGCTTCAAGAGCACGGCGGGAGCATCACTCACGGGAAGCTTTCAGTTCAGCATCACAGCACAGGTAAAAGACATCATCGTGCCGGTGAGCCTTGCAGTTGGTCCCCGGCCTTCCTCGGTTCCCCTGGGCACGCTTAACGGCGATGGCCGCCCCCTTGGCTTCGTTACCGGAGCGAGCAGGTTTGTTGCCGACAACACCAATGGTATTGTGCAGGTATCCAGTGGTGAGCAGGTTGAAATCGCCAATCTCTGTCCGGGAGACTACACCATTACCGAGACGGCGGATGGCACCAGCTATACCACGACCTTCGCGGTTGATGGCGGCACTCCCACAACAGGGTCTTCAGCCAAGCTGCAATTCTCTGATGCATCGGAGTCGCACAGCATCGCTGTGGTCAATACCAAGACCCCCGGCACCCCTGTTACCCCTGTCACACCTACTACTCCTGTCATCCCGGCAACCGACGATACGCTCCTGGGCAACAGCCTGCCTCTCGTGCTGCTGTTGGCTGGTGCAGGGCTTCTGTCTCTCTTCACAGGCTACAGAATGCGCAGAACAAGGCGCAGCGACTCACGGTAGGACTCACCCACCCGCGGCGCTGCTGTTCTGGCGGCGCCGCGGGTCTGCAAGGGTATCGCACGCAGAGTTCCTGGTTCAGAACGTAACCGGTTCAGAACGTAACCACGCGCGGTGCTGCCGGGGGCTCTGAGCCAAAGCTGTAGAACGACGCGGTGGCATCCTTGAGATACAGCACCTGGTTGTTGCCGTCGCCGGCCTTGTACATGGGTTGCAGCTCGGGATAGTCATCCAGCAGGCTCTGCTGCGCCTCCATGCTCTCATCGTCCACGAGCGTGGCCTTGATGCGCACCCAGTCGGCACCGGCCCACGCACAGATCTCCACCTGGGGGTTGACGGCAATCTGGTGGGAGACCTCCTTGCTCCTGCCCGTTTGGATGTACAGCCTGCCATTGTACCTGTGGATCGTGCCAAAGGGACGTACGTGGGGCTGGTCTCCCTCAACCGTGGCCAGAAAATACGTCTTGGTCTCCTTCAGAAACTCCAATACCTCGTCCATTCCTGCTCCTTTCCTGGTTTGCATCGTTTCGGGGCTGCCTACCCGGATAGTCTCCAGGCAGTTCTGCTTCTTCGTTAACATGTGGCGCAACGCTCCCTTCCTCAGTCCGATGGGGCTCTGCCCTGGCTGCCACAGAAATCAGAGGGCTGCCGCTGCCTCCCATCCGGCGCGCGTGGCATCCCTGATGCGTCCGGGCTTGTTGCTGTCGCCTATGGCCAGCGCGCTGGGGAGCAGCTCCTGAACCGCCGCGACATAGGCGGAAAGCGGGCGCGTGCCGAGCGAGACGACAAAGGCCTCGGCCTCGGCCTCAAAGCGGCTGCCGTCCTCCCGCTCAAACGCGGCGGTGTTGCCCTCGATGCCCAGCAGCTTGTGCGAGGGATACATCTCTACCCTATGGGCGGCGAGCCGGGGCATGATGTCCATGAGGTTCTGGAAGTACACGCCCGGGCCGATGTCCGGCAACATCTCAAAGAGGGAGAGTTCGCATCCCTGCTCCGCGAGCAGGTGGGTGGTCTCGATTCCCGTCATGCCGGAGCCTATGACAACGACCCGCTTGCCCGCGAGATCCACCTCGCCGGTGAGCACGGCGGGTGGCGCATAGACGTGCGCGCCGTCCAGGCCAGGTATCGCGCCGGGCATGATGGGTTCACTGCCCACGGCGAGCAGCACGGCATGGGCATCCATCCCGGCAAGCTCCTCGGGCGTAACCGGGCTGTTCAAGCGCAGATCGATGCCGAGGGCCTTGATGCGGTCAGCGTAATAGACCAACATCCAGTTGATCTTTCCCTTGCCGGGGGGCTGCGCGGCGCAGTTGAGCTGTCCGCCTATCCTATCCTCCCGCTCAAACAGGGTAACGGCAAAGCCACGCTCGGCCGCCACGATGGCCGCCTCCAAGCCGGAGGGACCAGCGCCCACGACCACAACCTTCCTGCCCGCACCGTCGAGGGCGAGCGTGTCGAGTTCCCGCCCGGTGCGCGGATTGACGGCACAGTAGCTCGGGCCGCCGGTCTCGTCTGCGGCCACCAGACTCTCCATGCACGACAGGCACGAGATACAGCGGCGAATGGAGAGTATCTCACCCGCGCGCGCCTTGGCAGACCAGAAGGGATCGGCAAAATGCGCCCGGGCAGAGCCCACAAAGTCCAGCCTACCCTGTGCGAGGAGGTTCTCCGCAAAGGCGGCATGGCGATACACGGAAACGCCGATGACGGGGAGGGAAACCGCCTCCTTGACGCGTGCCGCCAGTTCGCTCTTCCAGCCTTCTTCATACGAGAAGGGCTCCCAGGCGCTGTTCATCGTCTCGTAGATGCCGCTGCTCACGTCGAGCGCGTCGGCCCCTGCCGCCTCAAGGCAGCGCGCGATGGCAAGGCCCTCATCACTGTCGATGCCCTGGCCCGGCTTGCCGGCCATCTCCAAAAACTCATCGGCAGAAATGCGTACGAGCAGCGTAAAGTCCGGACCGCAGAGCTCGCGCACCTTCGCGATGATCTCGGCGACTATGCGCACGCGATTGGCCGTACTGCCTCCGTACTCGTCGGTGCGAACATTGGACGCGGGGCTCAGGAAGCTCGTGAGCAGGTAGCCGTGCGCCCCGTGGATTTCCACTCCATCGAATCCGGCCTGCTTAAGACGCCTGGCTGCCTCGCCAAACTTCTGCACCAGCGCCGCTATCTCCTCCACACTCATGGCGTGGACGGGCACCTGTGTCATGGCATCGGGAATATCGGAGGGCGCGGGCTGCGTCTCTGTGTCGTTGACATGGAGGAATCCCTGCCTGCCGGGGTGATACAGCTGGCCGACTATCCTGCTGCCTTCCGCGTGTACGGCCTCAGCCAGGCGAGAGAGGCCGGCGATATGGGCATCCTCCGTGGCGGCCGTCTGGTGCAGGTTGCCATGGCCACTGGCCCAGTCAACTATCATGCACTCGGTGATGATGAGGCCCACGCCGCCGCGCGCGCGCTCCCGATAAAAGGCTACTTCCAAGTCGGTGACGCTGCCGTCGCTTGCAGCTTGGGCCGTGCCCATGGCCGTCATGACGACCCGGTTGGGTAGGCTGAGCGAACCGATGCGTCCTTCGCTGAATAATGTTGCAGTCATACCTATCCTGTTCTCTTCAAAGCTGACAGCTGTGCGGCTTGAGGGTAACACTCTGAGTATCAGATATGTGCAGCCACCTCAAAGGCCGTATTCGTGGCCTTGCCAATAGTACCACCATCTCCGCGCAGGTCTCCCACGACGTAGACATCGCCCTCGGCGATGGTATGGCGGAGTTCCTCAACCAGCTCTCTGCGCGGGCACACGCCGGCTGCCAACAGCACGGAGTTTGCCTTGAGTTCTGAGAGTTCGCCGGTTTTTATGTCCCGCAGGATGACCTTGCCGTCCTCGATGGCATCGACACAGGTCTCAAAGAGGAAGCGAACGCCAGCATCTGTGGCCCGTTTGTCCGCCGGAGCGCCCAGCATGCCCTTGGCCGCGGCAACGGGGCCTGGGGGCAGCATCTCAACGATGGTGAGCTTCTTGCCCTCCTCGGCAAGCTGCATGGCCGACTCGGTTCCCACCAGGCCCGCTCCGATGACGACGACCTCCTCGCCCACCGGCACGGAGCCGTTGTCGGCCTGCCAGGCAAAGTGGACGTGGGGCTTGTCCACGCCGGGTATCGGCGGCACGACATCGCGGGTGCCAGCAGCCAGGATGAGCACGTCGGGGGCCAGCTGCTCCACATAGGCCGCGTCTACCTCGGTGTTGAGCGCCACGGTAGCGCTCTTCTCGACCCGGGGGATAATCCAGTCGATATACTTCTTAAACCCTGCCTTGACCTTGACATCGGCGGCCTTGATGAGGTTGCCACCCAGGTGATCGTCCTTCTCGGCGAGCGTAACCCTGTGCCCACGTTCGGCCGCGGTGAGCGCCGCCTGCATGCCCGCGGGGCCCGCGCCCACCACGAGCACGTTCTTGACGGGGTGTGCCGGTGGCAGTACATCGCCCGGGAACTCGTAGGCATGGCCGCAGATCGGGTTGACCGCGCAGGGCACGGGCTTCCAGTCGCCCGGCTCCATGAAGCTCCAGTGGTACTCGCAGCGGATACAGGGTTTGACCTCAGACACCGCATTGCGCGAGTACTTGTTGACGATGTCGGGGTCGGCCAGAAACGGGCTCATCATGCCCACAAAGTCGGCGATGCCCTCCTCCAGAACCGCCTCGGCATTGTCGAGGTTGACCACACTGGTCGTCAGCACCACCTTGGAATCCTTGAGCGCCGCCTTAAAGGGCTTGGTATACTCCTTCAGCGTGACCTCCGGCGAGTAGTACGACAGCGTCGTTGCCGCACCGATGTAGGACGGCGGATTATGGAAGGCGCAGGAGATGGTGAAGATGTCCACCATGGGCTCCAACAGCTGGGCAATCTCGATGGCCTCGCCCTGTTGCAGGCCGCCCGGCATGACGTCCTCACCGGAGAAGCGCAGGTCGATAACCATGCCATCGCCTACCTGCCTGCGCACCGCCTGCAAGACCTCGCGCGCAAAGCGAGTGCGCGTCTCCAGGGTCATGGGGCCATACTCGTCGCTACGGAAGTTGGAGAGCGGGCTGAAGAACTGCCCCGGGAGGTTGTTGTGTGCGTAGTGCAGCATGAGCGTGTTGAGACCGGCCCTTTGCAGGCGTCCCGCGGCGGCGGCATAGAGGCCGATGAGCTCGTAGATCTTCTCCTTGCTCAGCTCATGTACGGGCTCGGGATGTACGCCCATCAGGTCGGCGCGCTCCAGAGAACCGGGGGCCGTAATGGGCGAAGGGGCGTACTGCACGGAGCCCGGCCACCAGGAGTTGCGGCCGCAGTAGTTGATCTGCGCGGAGATGACGGTGCCGTAGCGCTGCATGCGGCGGCGCAGGTTGGCGAGGCCGAAGATGACCTTGTCGTCCCCGAGGTTTATCTGGTTGATCTCATCCGAGCATTCCAGCATGTTGATTGAGCAGTTGCCCAGGGTCACCATGGCCGGACCGCCCGCCGCGATACGCTCATAGCTGGCGGACTGCTCAGGGGTGAGGATGCCCTCGCGGCTCCCCCAGCCCCAGACGTGCGGCGTACAGATGATGCGGTTCTTGAACTCAACGCCCTTGATGGTAAGCGGCTCAAAGACCTTCTTGTACTGAGAACCCATGCGTGCTCCTCTCCTGTTGGTTGCGTTGCGGTAATGATGTCGTGCGTACGGGTAGAGCTGGTGCAAACTGGCCGAAAGATGGTGCGCAATGATTAAGTATCGTTTCCCTGTCAAGCCTTAATAAGGCTCAAGTCGCCGAGGCTGAGATCCAGTTCGGTCAGGTCGGCGGTGACGGTAAGCGGCTCATAGCCCTCCGCGGTAATGGTCACGCTATACTGGTCGTCGGGAATCTGATCGAACTTGAAGTCGCCCAGCTCGTCGGTCACCAGCTCGGCACGGAAGCCCTTGGCTCCGGAAATCGCCACCGTGGCACCTATGACCACCTCGTCGGCGGCAAAGTCCACGGCAGAGCCGGCCACAAAGCGTTTGGGCAGGTGGAGGTAGTAGACCTTGGGTCCCAAACCGGACACACCGGGGAGCGCCTCTGCCTCGGAGAGCAGACTGCCGTACTCGGCTTCGTCCTTGAACTGGATGGCATCGTGCGCACAGGAGTCGGCGCAGCGGGGCAGGGCCCAGCCGTTGTCGAGCAGATGCGCACAGCCCGTGCATTTCTGGGCGATGAAAGCGTCGTCATTGAAGTAGATGGCGCCCATCGGGCATGCGTCCACACAGGCCTGACAACCCGTGCACTTCTCGGGCTCGAGCACGAGAAGGCCGTCTGAGCGGCGCACGAAGGCATCACTCGCGCAGACAGCGGCGCAGGGGGCATCCGCGCAGTGTGCGCAGAGCGTGGGAACATAGGATACACGCACCCACGGCACCTGACCGCGCGTCTTCTCGTCTACACGCATCCAGAACTGGCCGGTCACCGGCTGCTCGGCGGCATAGGGGAGCCAGCTGGTTCCACAGTGTTCATCCTTGCAGACCACCTGGCAGTTGTAACAGCCATTGCAGTGACTGAGGTCGATAAGAAAGGCTTTAGACATGGCAGACCTCCTCGCTCACGCTACGGGCACCAACGTTCGCGTCGCCGACGATACGGGCGGTGGCTACGAGTCCGCAGTCCGGGTCGTAGTCTCGCGCAAAGGCCTGAGGGTAGCGCTCCCGAAGCTCGTCAACATCAACCTTGCGGATACCCACGAGAAAGCCGTTGGTCACCTCGCCTACCGCATTGCGCGACGAGGTCTTCGTGGGGCAGATGAGATTGTTGGCACCGCCCCGGTCCAGGCCGCCCACGCCATATTCCAACACGTCGGTACGGGCCCCGTGATCCTGGTAGAGCACGGTGGGCATGACGCGCTCGGTTACGAGGATGCCGCCCAGCACCCGTCCCCGTTCGTTGTAGAGCTCGGCAACATCGCCATTCTCAAGGCCGTAGTGCGCCGCGTCAGAGGGGTGAATCCAGATGGGCTCATACTGATAGCCGTCCTTGCCGCGTACCTTGCAGGTGGCAATCTCGCGCGTCCACGGGATGTCGTCGTGCTGGGCGTGTACGCGCCAACGCGGATGGTTGCTCACGAGGAGGTGAGGATAGTCCTGCGCGCGGTCGGAGTGGATGCGCTCCCGGTGCCCGTCAGCCTCCTCTATCCACTTGGCCACGGGCCCACGAACCTTGTCATCGGGAAAGTGCTCGGCCAGACCGAGAGAATAGAACTCCAGCTTACCCGAGGGTGTGCGCAGGGGAAAGCCCTCCGGGTCCTCATAGAAGTTACTGAATCCGTGGGGCCGGTCTTCCCAATCCTTCTCCGTGGGAAACAGCACATACTTACGTTCGAGAAAGTCCTCAAGGGGAAACTCATCCAGGGGTATCTCGCCGTTCTCATAGGCGATCCTCACGTCGTCATCAAAGCTGCGACCCTGGGTAAAGCGCTCCAGCAGCCCCTCATAGATGCCGCCATACTTCTCCAGCGCGCGGGCCACCTCGCAGACCGCTGCGTAGTCTCCCTTGGAGTCGCCCACGGGCTCTATGGCCTGTTCCTCATAGGTGACCTGCGCCCACTGGCCGTTGTTGAGGTCGCAGGAGACGTCGGCCAGCTCAAAGACTGTGGAGATGGGCAGCACGATGTCGGCCATGAGCGTGTCGTTTTCCATCCATTGGTGCTGCACCAGATAGAACTCGATGCTCTCGTGGCGCACGGCCTCCTGATAGGAGTTGCCGCCGTTCCAGCAGGTCTCCCAACACGGCGTGTCGCTCCAGATCATGTGGATGCGCGGGCCGTCGCCAGGGTACTCAAAGCCGAGGAACTGATCCTCGCGGTTCATGGAGCAGATGACATGGCCGTACCAGCTGATACTCCTGTCCTGCCCCAGTATGGCGTCCGGCGTCATGGTCTTGGGGATGAAATACTTGGGCGGCGCCATGATCCAGCCCTTGTAGCTGGCATAGAGCACCGGCTGCACCGCCGAGGGCGGCACGGGAAAGATGCCCTGGATGCCCCACTCGATGAACTTGAATTGATTGACGCCCGGCTTGCCCAGGCCCTGCATACCGAGGAGGTAGGCCTCCAGGCGCGCCGGCTCGTGCGAGAAGCAGGAGCGCACATAGCCGCCGCCGTTGCCATGTGAGATGGAGATCCTGCGCTTGCCCCAGTAGCGGGCAAAGGCCTTGATGCGGTACGACGGAACGCCGCACTTCTCAGCCGCCCACGCCGGTGTCTTGGGCACGCCGTCCTCATTGCCCAGCACGTAGTACTCAAACCAGTCAAAGCCCTCAACGTGCGTCTCCACATACTCCCTGTCGTAGAGGCCCTCGGTCATCCATACATAGGCGATGGCCAGCTGAAAGGCCGCGTCGGTATTGGGGAGGATGGGAATCCAGCGGTCGGCGTGTACCGCGTTGGTGTAGTTGACGTCGGGAGCGATGTGAATCTGCTTGACCCCTATCTCGGTGTACCAGAAGCAGAGCCTGCTCGGTTGGAGGCCGCCCCATCCCCAGGGCGTGGTCTCAGGGTCTGAGCCCCAGAAGAGCAGGGCATCGGAGTGTTGGGCCACGTCAAGCGCCACCAGATCCTGCGGGTTCTGCTGCCCATGGCTCTCGCAGCCCCAGACGTGCTTGGCGCCCCAGTACCAGCCTTCCCAGGAGTCGGGTTGACGGGCCTGGATGGTGTACTCTCCCGGCTCGGGGCCGATGTTGTCCAACAGCACACTCTGGCAGCCGTGCGGGCCGGAGATAATCTTGGTCTCACCATGGCCCTCACCCTGCACGAGGATTGCGCGGTTGCCGTAGGTATCGTGGATGCGCACGAGTTCGGCCGCTATGAGGTCACAGGCTTCGTCCCAGCTGATGCGTTCGTAGGGGCTGATGCCACGGTTCTGCGGATTACGCTCGCCGTTGGGGTCCCAGTCCACGCGTTTCAGGGGACAGGGCACGCGATTGGGCGAGTAGGCGCGCTTTTTATAGGCGAGTGAGATTGGTGGCAGCAGGGTCTTCATGCCCGGACGGAAGGTGGAGCCCCGCACCTCGAACTTCCACTCGTTGAGGTCTTCAGGGCTATAGTCATCGTCGTAGTGCAGGGGACGAATACGGGCGATGCGACCATCCAGCACATCGACGGCAGCCACATTGGCCGCGCCGCCAAAGCCGCAGAATCCCAGATTCTGTAAGACGGTCTTGTCAGAGATCTTCATACGCGACTCACTCTCTTTGCGTGTGTGTGCGATACTCCTTCGGTATCCTTTTGCTATGATAGCTTTTGAGCACAGCCTTGCCCATAGGCCGGTTGGGATAACACTGGGGCTGAAGACGCGTAATCTCTAAGACAAGAGGACTATACCTTGAAAACTGGAGTGAATAAGGAGGAAGAACACCATGGATCTGACCGTTTCTCACTATGATGTGCACTGCGACGACCTCACAGAGGCCACGCGCTTCTACACCGAGGTGCTCGGCTTTGACTGCCTCTTTGCCACACCTCCCCATGACGAGGCACCGCTCGACCTGGTGTGGCTTGCCAACGACAACGGCGTCGTCATCGAGCTGACCCATGAGAAGAGCAGCTACGCCGCGGAAGCTCAGAACCGTGCGAGCCTGACACATATCGCCCTGCGCACGCCCGATCTTGACGAGGCGGTAGCCTGGCTCAAGTCGCAGGGCGTGGAGTTTGAGGTGGAGCCCAGGGAGATAGTCCTCCCCCTTGACCGCCCGCTGCCCGAGAAACACCGCCATGCCTTTGCCAGCGATGGCACGACTCTCCCTCTGCGCGTCTCGTTTTTCCGGGGCCCCTCAGGTGAGCGGTTTGAGCTTCTGGAAGAGCTGGGATGACCTCTCCTACCGGCCTGGTCTTCAACGTGCAGAGCTACTCCGTGCACGACGGGCCGGGTATCCGCATCGAGTTCTTTATGAAGGGCTGCCCGCTCGCCTGCGAGTGGTGCTCCAACCCCGAAGGCATCAGCCCCAGGCCCGAGCCGGGCTCGTACCCGAGCAAGTGCATGGGTATTGCGGACTGCGGCACATGCCTGAAGGCCTGCAAGCAGGGTGCCTTGCTGTTTACGCCGGAAGGCACACTCGGCGCGGTGGACAGGGAGGCCTGCATCGGCTGCCTGGCCTGTACGGAGGCCTGCTTTACCGGAGCGCTCACCGCCTGGGGCACCGCGTATACGGTGGAAGAGGCCCTGGAGCTCATCCGGCGCGACCGGGCCTTCTTTGAGCGTACCGGCGGCGGCGTGACCATCTCGGGCGGCGAGGCCCTGTTGCAGCCCGACTTTGTGCTGGCGGTCTTTGAGCAGTGTCAGGCCGAGGGCATCAATACCTGCCTGGAGTCCTGCCTGCACGTACGCCAGGAGGTTCTCGAGCCCTTCTTCGAGGTCACCGACCTCTTTATCGCCGACATCAAGCACAGGGATCCCGCCATCCATAAGGCACGCTGCGGCGTAAGCAATGAGCGCATCCTGGCAAACATCAGCTATCTTGCCCGTCGCAATGCCTGCCTCGTCCTGCGTACCCCCATCCTCAAGGGTTTCAACGCCACGGATGAGGCCATGCAGGCTATCGGAGACTTCATTCTGGATGAGCTGGACAACAGGGTGCTCCAGTACCAACTGCTCCCCTACCGCCAGCTCGGCACCGAGAAGTACGCCTCGCTCGACCGTGCCTACCCCATGGCAGGGTTTGAAGGCTACGAACGCGCAGAGTGGGAGCCCGACATCCGACGCTTCCTCAAGCTGCTACAAGCCCGTGGTATCAACGCTGTTTCGGGGAATAACACCAAGTTCTGAAAGTTGACAGAGGGGACGGGGGGGGGTTGTGACAAAACCAAATTTGGAAAAAACCCCCCCCCCCCGCGCACCAAAAGTGGG